>JBOHEO010000123.1:0-17103 GCA_050701055.1 Pseudonocardia sp.
GCGAGGAACGCGATCAGGAGCAGGCACATCGCGGCGGCCACCAGGCCGACGAGCTGGCGTCGCACGCCGCCTCAGCCGTCCGGGTTGTCCAGGCGCAACCCGACCCCGCGCACCGTGTGCAGGTAGCGCGGCTCGCGGGCGCTGTCCCCGAGCTTGCGGCGCAGCCAGGACACGTGCACGTCGAGGGTCTTGTCGGCCTGGCTGTAGGGCAACCGCCACACCTCCACCAGCAGCTCTCGCTTCGTCACCACTTCGCCAGGACGCTCGGCCAGGTAGCGCAGCAGGTCGAACTCCTTCGGCGCCAGCTGAAGCGGGCACCCGTTCAGCTCGGCGGTGCGGGCGGCCGGGTCGATCACCAGCCCGCCGACCTCCACCTTCGGCTTGCGGCCGCCGGCGGACACCCGGCCACGGCGCAGCACCGCCCGAACCCTGGCCACCAGCTGACCGCCACCGAACGGCTTGACGAGGTAGTCGTCGGCGCCCGCGTCGAGCGCGGCGACGATCTGGCGCTCCTCGTCGCAGGCGGTCGCCACGATGATCGGCACCTGGCTGATCGCGCGCAACATCCGCAGCAGCTCGGTGCCGTGCACATCGGGCAGGCCGAGGTCGAGCACGATCAGGTCCGGAACCGCTTCGACGGTGGCCTGCAACCCGGCCACCCCCGTCGCCGCCGAGGTGGTGGCGAAGTCGTTCTCGGCGAGCGCCTCCAACAATCCGCGCCGGACCTGCGGATCGTCCTCGATAACCAGGACGTGTGGCATCGGGGCAGACTAGTCCTCTTCCCTGGACCCTCGGTCCGACGGCAGGCCAGGGAATCCAGCCGGAACGCGGGTCATGTAGCGCTCGACCAGCTCACGGGCGTCCGGAGCAGGCCTCTCCCGCTGTTCACTGGAGGTCTCGGGCGCAGGTGACTCCGGCTTCGGGACGGGGCGAGGCTGGGATGACGGGGGGCGCACCGCGCTAGGCGTGGTGGTGACGGCCGGCACGTCGGCCACGGCCGCCGGGGTGGGGCTGACGATCACGGGAGGGGGTTGGTCGGCCGTTCGTCCGTCGTCGATCAGCACCACGGCGAGCATCAGCACCGACAACCCGAACAGCCCACATGCGAGGGCGATCAGCCACGGCCGATGCCGGTCGAAATCGTCGCCGGCGATCACGGTCCACCGACGCCGTCCTGGCGTCAATGACTGCGTCGGCCGCTCACTGAGTTCAGTGCCAGGCATCCGTACCTCCTCCGGGGCGATCAGCGATCTCGGTCGTGCTGCTACATCTGCCGATCTCGTAGAGCCGAACGCCGCGATGGTAGCCCTGCGTCCGAATCAGTCTCCGAGGCGCCGCGCCACCGGCCGCACCGGAGCATCCTGCCGGACGCCGTACCCGAGGTCACCACCGGATCCCGGTGGGCGAATATGCGATCCTGCGGGTCGACCCCGCGATCACGGCCCCGGAGCAGGACAATGCCGACGACGCGGCCCGACGGGCGCCGCCGACAGGCAGCAACGACCAGCGACGCCGTCCGGGTGGCGTTCGGGGAGTGACAGCGTATGAGCGAGCTTGCGAGCGAACCATCGGCCCAGCGCGAGCTTGCGAGTGAACCATCGGCCCAGCGCGAGCAGGCGTTCCACCGCATTGCGATCGTCAACCGGGGCGAACCCGCGATGCGGCTGATCCACGCCGTCCGCGAATGGAACGCCGAGGGCAGGGCACCGCTGCGCACGATCGCGCTGCACACCGCGGTCGACCGGCGCGCGATGTTCGTTCGCGAGGCCGACGAGGCCGTGCTCATCGGACCGGACGATCCGGACGACCTGGGGGCCAGTCCCTACCTCGACCTCGCCGAGCTGGAGCGCGTCCTGCGGGCCACCCGAGCGGACGCGGCCTGGCCGGGCTGGGGTTTCGTGTCGGAGAAGGCGGAGTTCGCCGAGCTGTGCCGCCGCCTCGACATCGTGTTCATCGGCCCGCCGCCGGAGGCGATGCACCGGCTCGGCGACAAGATCGCCGCCAAGCGACTGGCCGAGGACGTCGGCGTCCCGCTGGCGGCGTGGAGCGGCGGGCCGGTCGCTGACCTGACGGCGGCCCGCGAGCACGCCGAGAAGATCGGCTATCCGCTGATGGTCAAGGCGACCGCGGGTGGGGGCGGCCGCGGCATCCGGTTGGTCAGCTCACCTGACGAGCTGGGCGAGGCCTTCGAGCGGGCCCGCTCGGAGGCAGCCAAGACCGCCGGGGACGCCACGATGTTCCTGGAACGCGCGGTACGCGGCGGGCACCACGTCGAGGTGCAGGTCGTCGCCGACACCGCCGGCACGGTGTGGACGCTCGGGGTTCGGGACTGCAGCGTGCAGCGACGCAACCAGAAGGTGATCGAGGAGTCCGCATCCACCGCGTTGGACGCCGAACAGGAGGAGCGGCTGCGCAACTCCGCGGCCGAGCTCGCCCGGGCCGCCGGCTACGTCAGCGCCGGCACCGTGGAGTTCCTCTACGAACCCGAGGAGCGCCTGCTGTCGTTCCTGGAGGTCAACACCCGGCTCCAGGTCGAGCACCCGGTCACGGAGATGACCACCGGGGTCGACATCGTCAAGTTGCAGCTGCACATCGCCTCCGGGGGGGTCCTGAGCGAGATCGCGGCGCAGGCACCGGCCGAACGCGGACACGCCATCGAGGCCCGGCTCACCGCAGAGGACCCCGAGCAGGGGTTCACGCCCGCCCCCGGCCTGATCGAGCACCTCGCGCTGCCCACCGGCCCGGGGATCCGGGTGGACACCGGGGTCACCGCCGGTGACCTCATCCCGCCGCAGTTCGACTCGATGATCGCCAAGGTGATCGCCTGGGGTCAGGACCGTACCGAGGCCCTGGCCCGGCTGTCCCGGGCGCTGCGCCAGACCGCCGCGGTGATCGACGGTGGCAGCACGAACAAGGCCTTCCTGCTGGACCTGCTCGACCGCCCGGAGATCCGCCGCGGCGACACCGGCACCACCTGGCTCGACACGATGATGGCCGACGGGTATGCGCCACCGCGCCGGCTGGATGTCGCGCTGCTCGCGACAGCCGTCGAGGCGCAGGAGGCGCACGTCGCCCGCCAGCGTGAGCGGTTGTTCATCTCCGCCGAACGCGGTCGCCCCGACGTCGGGCAGGAGACCTGGCACCAGGTGGACGTCCGTGCCGGCAGGGACGCCTACCGGTTGCGGGTCGCGCAGACCCGCGGCTCGCGGTACCGGGTGGAGCTGGACGCGGGGCGGGCGGGTGAGAATGTCGTCGACGTCACGGCCGAGCGCACCGGCAGGTTCGAGCGGCGGCTCACGGTCGGCGAGCGCACCTATGCGGTGCTGTCGGTGCCGCAGGGCTCCGACTACCTCGTGGAGGTCGATGGGGCCGTGCACCGGATCTCCGGCGGTGAGGCCGGGCTGGTACGCGCCCCGGCTCCGGCGATGGTGGTGGCGATCCCGGTGCAGCCCGGCGACCCGGTCGAGGCAGGCGACGTCGTGGCCGTCGTCGAGAGCATGAAGCTGGAGACGGCGCTGCGCGCGCCGGTCACCGGGCGGGTGCGCGAGGTGCTGGTCGCACCGAACACCCAGGTCGAGAGCGGTACGAAGCTCATCCGGCTGGAGCCCGGCCCCTCGACGTACACCCGCTCTCCGGATGACGCGCCGGCGGCAGCCGGGCAGCGGGCTGACTTCGCCGCACTGGCCAGGTCGATGGCCGAGTCGACGCACCCGGACGCGGACGCGGTGCTGTCGCCCGCGGCGGCGGCGGCCGAGGCGTTGATGTCCCTGCGCTTTCTCGTGCTCGGCTACGACGTCGACGAGCGCGATGCCCAACCGCTGCTGGCGGCGCACTCCGCGGCCCGCGACTACCTGCCCGGCGACGACCCGGGCGCGGTCGCCGGCGAGCTGGCGGTCCTGCAGATCTTCGCCGACCTCTGCGCGCTGTCGCGCAACCGGCGCGGGGTGGACGGCTTCGCGGAGAACGGTGCCGACGCCTGGGGGGAGGAGACCCGCAACCCGCAGGAATACCTCTACGCCTACCTGCGTTCCCGCGACGCCGACGCCGAGGGGCTGCCGGAGTCCTTCCGGGTGAAGCTGCGCCGGGCGCTGGCGCACTACGGCGTGCCCGAGCTGGAACCGTCGGCCGAGCTGAGCAGCGCGCTGTACCGGATGTTCCTCGCGCACCGGCGGGCCACGGTCCAGGTGCCCGTCATCCTCGAACTGCTCCAGTGGCGGCTGCGCCACCCCGCCTCGCTGCCGACGGCGGCCCGTGCGGAGTACCAGCGCACCCTGGACGACCTGGTCACCGCCACCCAGCTGCGCTACCCGGTGGTCGGCGGCCTGGCCCGGCGGGTGCGCTTCCACTGCTTCGACGCACCGCTGATCGCGGCCGCCCGGACCCGGGGCCATCAGCAGGTCCGCGCCGAGTTGGAGCGGATGACCGACGATCCCGCCGACCCGAGCCGGCGCACCAGCATCGACGCGATCGTCGCCGCGGCCGAACCGATCCTCGGGGTGTTCGACTCCCGCCATCACGCGGCGATGCTCGAGGTGATGACGAGGCGGTACTACCGGATCCGCACCCTCACCGACCTGCGGATCGCGGACCGCGGGGAACGCCCGCTGCTGACCGCGTCCTACTGTCACGACGGCGTGGACCACGTCGTTCTCGCCACGACGGTGCACACCGCACCCGATGCCCCGATCGGTGCGGATCCCAGGTCGGCGCAGGGGGATCTGCGCCGGCTGATCGCGGCGCTCCCCGCGGGCCGCACCGCGCTGCTCGACGTGTACGTGATCGCCGGCGAGGCTCCCGACGCCGATCCGGAACGCTCCGCGGAGAAGATCCGCGCGATGCTCGGCCGGTTGCCGGAGCGGCTCGGGCGGGTGGCGGTCGCGGTGCGCCGGGCCGATGGTGACGAGCGGTCGGCCTGGTTCACCTTCTTCCCGGGACCGGATCGTCGCCCGGTGGAGGACCGGACCCTGCGCGGACTGCATCCGATGGTGGCCGAGCGGCTCGGGCTGTGGCGCCTGTCCGGCTTCGAGCTCACCCGGCTCCCGTCGCCGATCGACGTGCACCTGTTCCGGGCCGTCGGCAAGGAGGCGCCCGACGATCGTCGGCTCATCGCGCTCTCCGACGTCCGCGACCTCACGGTGGCCCGCGGTGCGGACGGCCGGATCCGCGCGGTGCCCCAGCTGGAGCACGTGCTCGACTCGTGCCTGGACAGCCTGCGCGCTGCCCGGACCACCGACCCGGCCGACGCCAAGCTGGAGTGGAACCGGCTGCTGCTCTACGTGTGGCCGGTCGTCGATCTGCCACTCGCGGACTTCGACGCGATCGTTCGCACGCTGGCGCCGCGCACCGATGCGCTGGGCCTGGAGCAGGTGATGGTGCAGTTCCGCACGTCCCGGAACGGGTCCGAGCCACAGGAGCGGATGCTGCGGCTGTCCCGCCCACCCGGTGCGGGGCTCACGGTTCGGGTCACCGATCCACCGTCCGGCCCGTTGCGCGAGCTCGACGCCTATGCCCAGAAGGTGATCCGAGCCCGGCGGCGCGGCGCGGTGTACCCCTACGAGCTGGTGCCGATGCTGCTGCGCAACCCCGACCGGGGCGGGCCGCCCGGCACCTTCACCGAGTACGACCTCGACGACACGGGTGCGCCCGTCGCCGTCGACCGTCCGCCCGGTGCCAACACCGCCAACCTCGTGCTCGGCACCGTGACGACCGCTACCCAGCGTTATCCGGAGGGCATGACCCGCGTCGTCCTGATCGGTGACCCCACCAAGGCACTCGGCGCGATCGCCGAGCCGGAGTGCCGCCGGGTGCTCGCCGCGATGGAGCTGGCTCGGGGACTCGGGGTGGGCGGGGCGGGGGTTCCGATCGAGTGGTTCGCGGTGTCGGCCGGCGCGAAGATCGCGATGAACTCGGGTACCGAGAACATGGACTGGATCTCCCAGGTGCTGCGCGGGCTCATCGAGTTCACCCAGGCCGGCGGGGAGATCAACATCGTGGTCACCGGCATCAACGTCGGCGCCCAGCCGTACTGGAACGCCGAGGCCACGATGCTCATGCACACCAAGGGCATCCTCGTGATGACCCCGGACTCCACGATGGTCCTCACCGGTAAGCAGAGCCTGGACTTCTCCGGCGGGGTGTCCGCCGAGGACAACTTCGGCATCGGCGGCTACGACCGGATCATGGGCCCGAACGGGCAGGCGCAGTACTGGGCCCCCGACCTGTCCGGCGCCGTCGACGTGCTCCTCGCGCACTACGACCACACCTACCGCGCACCTGGCGAGCGTTTCCCGCGGTCGGCGCCGACGTCGGATCCGGTGGACCGGGACGTCTCCGACTCGCCGCACTCCGGACCGGGTTGCGATTTCGAGACGGTCGGGGAGATCTTCTCCAGCGTGCGCAACCCGGAGCGCAAGAAGCCCTTCGACATCCGCTCGGTGTTGCGCGCGGTAGCCGACGCCGACCACCCGACGTTGGAACGCTGGGCCGACATGATCGACGCCGAGGGCGTCGTCGTGCTGGACGCGCACCTGGGTGGGCAGCCGGTCGCGCTGCTCGGCATCGAGTCCCGCCCGTTGCCCCGGCGCGGGCAGATCCCGACGGACGGCCCGACCTCGTTCACCGCCGGCACGCTGTTCCCGAGATCGTCCAAGAAGACCGCGCGGGCGATCAACGCCGCCAGCGGGAACCGTCCGCTGGTGGTACTGGCCAACCTGTCCGGTTTCGACGGCTCCCCGGAGTCGCTGCGGGGGCTCCAGCTCGAGTACGGCGCCGAGATCGGCCGGGCGGTGGTCAACTTCGACGGCCCGATCGTGTTCTGCGTCGTCTCCCGCTACCACGGCGGCGCGTTCGTCGTGTTCTCCGGCACGCTCAACGACAACATGGAGGTGGCCGCCGTCGAGGGCTCCTACGCCTCGGTGATCGGCGGAGCACCGGCCGCGGCCGTCGTGTTCGCGGGCGAGGTGACCAAACGCACCGCCTCGGACCACCGGATCGCCACCCTGGAGAAACGGATCGCCGACGCCCAGCACCGAGGCGCGGACACCGAGTCAGCCGAGCTGATCGCCGAACTCACGACGCTGCGCCCGGCGGTACGGTCGGAGAAACTCGGCGAGGTCGCCGACGAGTTCGACACCGCCCACAGCGTGCAACGCGCACACCGGATGGGCTCGGTACACACCATCGTCGCGGCCACCCGGCTTCGGCCCTACCTGGTCGACGCCGTACAGCGCGGGATCGCCAAGTACTGAATCACCGACTACACCGATCCCGACGGGAAGGGCCTGACGCATGTCGGAACAGCCAGCGCTTTCAATGTAGCCGTCGAGCGAGGCTGCGACGGAGAGCAGGACGTGCGGGCGACGTTCGATCATCTGCGAACACCCTTCGTTCTGCGCACCCGAGGTCGTCGAAATACCGGCCAGTGCACCACATCCGCGCGACATGTGCTCCACGCAGAGTCCACGACAGGTGTCTAGGTCGTAACAGACCTGCTCCAGCGACGTCTGCGCAGCTCAGTGCCCTGCGCGGGAGGGCTCGGTCGGCGCGCGCTCGTCCCAACCGAACCACGCGGGAGCCGAAGGGCCATCTCCTCGACCTGGCAACGCCCGACCACGCGGCAGCCCGGGTGCAGCATCCCCCGCCCGTGGCGGGGGGCTTAGAACGTGTCGGGAAAGTCAGGCTGCAGCTGTTTTCTGCCATGGACGGCGGCTTGGAGTGGGTTCGAGGCGGCGCGTCATGATTCCGATCATGGCCCACTTGACCTGGCTTCGGAGTGCTCGGGGGTGCGCTCGTAGTCGCGGGTGAGGCGGCGGTGCGCGGTAATCCAGGACAGGGTCCGCTCGAGCACCCACCGTCGCGGCAGCACCGAGAACCCTTGTTGGTCCTCGGGCTTGCGCACGATGCCGAGCAGGATCCCGCCCCGCACCGTCGCGCACCCCCTTCCGGAGCCGATCATGAATGCGGTCCACCGTGCCGTCGGCGCTCCACTGGGCGAAGTAGTCATACACCGTCCCCCAGGGCGGCAGATCACCTGGAAGCTGCCGCCAGGAACACCCGCCACGGGCCATCCACACGATCGCGTTGACGATCTCACGCCGGGGTGGGTCAGCGGCCGACCCAACCCCCGCCCGCCCTGCGGCGGCGGCAGCAACGGCTCCACCAGCGCCCACTGCGCGTCGGTCAGATCCGAGGGGTACCCGCGCCGTCTAGCATGATCACCCATCCGTCGAGCATGATCACGACCACCCCGGAATCGTGGGAGGACACGCCGAGCAGATCAACTTTCCTGACACGTTCTCAGACCCCCACCTGGTGTCGTTCAGCCCGATGCACCACTGGACCACCACACCATCCGCGTCCACACCTTCACCTGCGTGCTGGCCCTGCAGCTCGCCCACCTCATGCGCCGCCACGCCGCCCACGCCGGGCTCGCCATGAGCGTCCGCGAGCTGCTCGACACCCTGGGTGGCATCGAGGAGACCGTGCTGGTCTACCCCTCCACCGGAGGACGACCCAAGGCCTGTCGGATGCTCACCGAGACCACCCCCACCCAGGACCGACTCGCCGAGACCTTCGACCTCGACCGGTGGGCACCCCGAAGTTAGGTCATAGGACAAAACAAGATCGAAACCCGCTGTGGCCAGCGGGACCACAGACATAGATCACGCTAGCCGGGAAAGTCGGATTAGTCTCCGTTCCCCCTGTCGGACGACCCGTTCCGGGCTGAAAATGGGTTCGGTCGCCCGCTGACGCCGTTGCTCCTTGGTCCGTGTGAGGTCGTGGGCTAGTCGGGCGCTGGGAGCTGCCCCGTGGGCCCTTCAGTGTTGCTTCGAGCACGCGGATCAGATTCGCTCGATCCCTCGCAGCTCCTGCGGGTGGCCGTCATGGCCGCAGCATGAGCGGGAGGACGCGATGTTGGAAGAGACCCAGGACTCCGAGGAGATCATCGAGCGGGTCGCCGCGCTTGATATCGGCAAGGCCGAGCTGGTGGCG
This sequence comes from Pseudonocardia sp., assembly GCA_050701055.1. GTDB lineage: Bacteria > Actinomycetota > Actinomycetes > Mycobacteriales > Pseudonocardiaceae > Pseudonocardia. The sequence goes on from JBOHEO010000123.1 coordinate 8,992, forward strand.
TGTCTGCGGGTGCCCAGCCCGGACCGGTCGGGCAAACGGGTTCAGGAGATCACGACGTACTCGACGATGACCCGGTCGCTGCTGCGGCTGGCTGATCGGCTCCGCGAGCTGGAGGTCACCCGGGTGGTGATGGAGGCCACCTCGGATTACCGACGTCGCTCATCCGGGTGGGTCAGCAGCAGATCGAGCATCACGTAGTTGGTCAGTAGGACGTCCGGTGGATGCTGGAGGATCCGTTCCCGCTGCTCGTCGCTCTCCTGGCCGGTGTAGCGGGCGAAAGTCACTCGTCGATCGGTGTCGCCCAGGAACTTGGCCAGCTCCAGCTCTTGGCTGTTGGCCAGCGCGTTCATCGGGTAGACGACGATGGCGCGTACGCCACGGCCGCTGCCTTCGCGCAGTACGTGGTCAACGATCGGAACGAGGTACGACAGGCTCTTGCCCGAACCGGTGCCGGTGGTCAGCACGTAACTCGCACCAGACTGGGCCGCGGCCACCGCGTCCCGCTGGTGCTGGTGCAATTGCAGGCAGTGGCCCCCCACCTGGAAGATCTGGGTGCACTCGGGATGCAATACCCCGTCCGCAACCAGCTGCTGAACGTCTCCCCCCTCGGCGAACGCGGGGTTGAGTGACAGCCACGGCTCCGGCCACAGCAATCCGGCTTCGAGCTCACGGTCGACCAGACTGCGGACCCGCTCGTCGCGGACTCGGAGGAACCCGTCAACGTAGCGGCGGTAATCACTAACGAGCCGATCACGCACCGCGAAAACATCCACCGTGTCCCCAACCCCCGCTTCCATCCCGTGTGGCGAACTCCAGCCTCAACAGAGAGTAGTAGCGCAGTCCGACAAAACGAGCGACCATGACCCCCGCAAAGGCGCCGGGTCCTGGGCAAAGCCCCCTGAATGGCCCAGTCCGCGACCCGCGCCTCGGTCCTCACTCCGAACGGCCGCGTTTCCTCTGATTGCCGAGCTTCTCGTAGTGACCCCAGGATACAGATCAGCGAAGCCTGTCGTCCCAGGTCAGAGTAGGTGCAATCGGCGCCGACTACACCCGAACAGGGCCGTGAGCAGCGGAACGAGCCTGGCGAAGATTTTGGTCAAATCGGGCATCAACCACTCATGTGAGGGCGAGGCACGCCGGGGGTGGCCTAACACCCCCCTCCGAGGCGGCCAATCTGTCCAAAACCGCTGGCCAAGGGACATGGATGCAAGAGCTGGTGGACTCAGCCCAGTCCTTGAACGGACCGACCTCGAGCGGCCAGGCGGTGCCCATAACCACGACGATCGTCGTCCTCCCGGCCACGTGCAAAGGCGGCCAGCACCTCGTCGTCCCTGGCGTCAGCAGGGCGGTTGCCACCGCTGGCGAAGTCTGTGTCAGCTGTCCCGCCTGCGCGGCGATACCCGGCGTCGATGCGAGCTGGCGCTTGACCAGCAGCCGCTCCAGCCCGGATCGCGCCGAGCTGGACGACGAACCGTACGGCGACCTCGTTCTCCACCGTGCGCGAACAGCGGCCATCACGAGGCAACCAGTGATGCCGTGATCAACAGCCTGATGCTTCGTTCACCGAGGAGTGGAAGGTGTGGGCGTAGCCAGGACGGTTTCGCCCGCGGCGTCGAGACGCGCCTGAACGTCGGCCATGATCGCCCGTGCTGTTGCGATCTCGGCGGCATCTGGCCGTGGCTCAAGTGAGCGAACGTTCATCCGGACCTGATCAGGGGTGGTGAATCCCACGAGCACGACGGCGTTGGGCGAGCGGTACAGGCATCCCCACAGTGCGACACGGATGAGGTCTTCGGTGCGCGGGCCGACGTTGGCGCGTACTCGATCGAGCCCTGCGTTGATGATCTTGATCGCGTCGGGGTGGAACCAACGCTTGCGGAGCCGGTGGTCTCCATCGCCGAATACGCGCTGGATATCCGAGCGGTAGGTGCCGGTGAGTAGCCCCTGTCCGAGGGGCTTGCTGATCAGGACGCCGACGTTGCGTTCGTCGGCGAAAGAGAACACGCCCTCGGATCGGTGCGTTGGGGTCAGAAGGTTGTCTCTGATCGCCAGGATGTCGGGCTGCACGATGTCGAACAACGCGCGGAAGCGCGCGATTTTGTCGCCGCGCTGATCGGGTGCAGTGGCGAGGCGGTCCAGCGCGAAGCGATGCGGGCCGCGCATCCCGATGGCCTTGATGAGGCCCTCGTCGCGGAATGTTCGCATGGCCTCAAGCGCGGGGTGCAGCCAGCGGTCGTCGGCGCCGAAGTTGGGATGGTGAAAGGCGTAGATGTCGAGATGGTCGGTGCGTAGGTTGTCCAGTGACTGTTCGAGTTGGCGGCGCATGTGACCAGGCTCGAAGCCGTGCTCGGCGGTTCCGGCGAAGTACCCCACCTTGGAAGCGAGCACGACCTCGCGCCGGGGAGCCTGCGCGACCAACTGGCCGAGAAGGCGTTCGGATCGGCCGTGACCGTAAACGTCTGCGGTGTCGTAGAGGCGGGCGCCGTGCTGCCATGCCGCTTCCAGCCCAGCGAGGGAGCGTGCCTCGTCGTCGCCGGTGGACCAGCCCATAGGCATACCGAGGTTGTCGTCGGGGCCGCCGATAGCCCAGCAGCCGATGCCGACGGCGGGCACGGTGATGCCGGTGGCTCCGAGCTGACGGGTCGGGATCAGCGGACGGTCGAGGTGGTCATCAGCGTGGGGTGAGGTCATGCCAGCCTGCTCTGGTCGAGGATGACGGCGAGTTCGTCCTGGATGAACTCGTAGAGTTCGCCGGGGCGCGCGCAGACGAAGACCGGCACAGCGGCGCCGCGGGCGCGGGAGTGACTGTAGAGGCCGACGACGGCGACGTCATCGAACCGGTAGAAGCTGAAGACACGATCACCCGGTCGGTAGTACACCTCGATCTGCGCGCCATTGGGCTGCCGGAGGGTCTCGTACGCGCTGTGGGTGGCGGTGATGCGAGAGCGCAGTTCGTTGGGAGTGGAGTCGAAGCGGTCGGCCAGGATCGCGAGGGTGAGTTCGTCGTTGGGGTCGGCCAGGAAGACGCGGATTCGACTATCCGGCCTGGCGGCCACCTGCGCGAGTTCTCGGGCGTGCATGTTGCGCCAGGTCTGGCCGTAGGCCACGACGATGTCGAGTTCGGTGACCTCGGCGAAAAGCTGCTTCCATTCCAGCTCGCCCAGGTACGTTGCGCCGATCCGGAGAAGGCCCGCAGCCTCAAAATCGCGGGTCAGACTCTGCTGGAGTTCACTCCGCAGTGGAGTTGGTTTGCTCGCCTGATCTGCAAGGCGGGTCCAGGCGATCTCCCAGCGGCGATCGTTAACCGGGATGCCACAGGCGCGGACGAGTCCGAGGACGAGAGTCTTGCGCGGTAGGCGACGGCCGGCGAGAGCGTCTTGGACGGTGCTGCGCGGGAGCGCGACCTTGTTGCGCGTGCCCCACTGTTCCAGGGTCCGATAGGACGGGTTGCCCGCGCGGAGACGCACTGCACGTAGGCATTCGGCGAAGTCGGCGACAGTGATTGCGTCGAGCGGGTCTATGTCGTCTGTCGGCGATGTCATCGATCTCTGTGGCCGACCGGAGGGTGTCCCATACTGTCCGAGAGCTTACCCGTCTTGGCGCGCCTGGTCTTGTGTTGATGCAGGTTACGGGCGTGCGGATGATGGGACAGTCCGGGTGTGTCCGGCGTGCTTGTCGGCCATGGCCTCGTGCAGGTGTGCTAAGTGTCCACGGCACTTCCTGGTGGGGAGCACAGCATGCGCGCGCTGCACGACATCAGCACCTCGACGAACTCGGGCTGGCCGGCGACTTCTCGTTCTACGGCCAGCTTGTCGAGGCAATTCGCGCCACCTCGGTGGATGGGGTGGTCGCGGACCACATACTGGCCGCGCTGCCGGAGGTCCCCGAGACGGATCTAACCAGGCTGGGCAGGCTCGTGGCGGACGTCGTGCCCGGCAGGTTCGGTCTCACGGGAGGTCTGGATCGTCGACTCCTGTTCGCCGAACGGTCCGCCGCGTTGGGCGGCTGGGTGGTCGCCGACCTGTCCGGACAGCCGCACAGTTCGCGTGAATGGCCGGGGTGGACGGCCGGTCGGGTGAATCTCGCTGAGCCGGACCGCTGGCTGTCCGTCGCCGAGTTATCAGGTGACGCCGCGGACCGGTTGGCACGCCCGAAGGTTCTGCTGACGTCGCTCTATCACCCGGAGTGGTTCCCCCTGCCTCGTTTCTCGTTGGCGATCCATGATCTTGCACGAGCCGCCCGGCTGACGCTGATGGGGCAAGTACGGTTGATCGACATGCAACTGGACTCCTCGCTGCACGACATCACCCAGTGGGTTCATGATCACCGCCCGGACATCGTGGGAATCTCGGCCACGTTCGGCCAGCACGACCTGATGAGCGACCTGCTCGACCGGCTGGGCCGGATGCCTGTTCCGCCGCTGGTGCTCGCCGGCGGCAGCTTGACAGTGCGCAACGAGGCGATGCTGCTGGAGCGGTACCCGAGGCTGCTCATCGCCCGCGGAGCCGGCGAACCGACAATCGCTGACGCCATGGCGCACTTCCACGGCGACTGCGAGCTCGCGAGCATCCGCGGCATCGGTTATCGCGGAGCACCTCGCGGCGGGGCCATCGCGATCGGCAGCAGACCGAGGCACACTGCGGTGCAGCCGAACCGGCGCCAGGATGACTTCCTGCCCGAGCTCGACCTGCTGGACGCCACTTTCGCGCGCAACGGCGTGGCGCAGCTGGAGATCTCCCGCGGGTGCACCAGCCACTGCTCGTTCTGTCCCCGTGGGCACAAGGGCTCCTGGTCCGGCGGCAACACGGACGGGCTGCCTTGGATGCTCGCCGAGATCGGCAAGGTCGCCGATCGGCACTCGACGATCTCACGCACCCTGTATGTGGTCGACGAGGAGTTCATCGGCCGCGGCGAGGACGCCGTCAACCGGGCACTCGACGTCGCGAGCACGATCAGCCGCGCGGGGTTCACGTGGGAGTCGTCGTGCAGGATCGACCAAGTCGTTCGCCCGGACCGCGATCGCGCCTGGCACGTGGAGCGCGCCTCGATGTGGCACAGCCTGCTCGGCGCCGGCCTGCGCCGGATGCTGTTCGGCGTCGAGTCTGGCGTGACCTCGATTCTGGAACGGTTCGCCAAGGACAGCACAGGCGAACAAAACGCCCTGACGATCCGCACCCTGTCCGCCCTCGGACTGCCGACGCGGTACACCTACATCACCTTCGACCACCTGATGACCGCCGACGAACTGGCCGCGAGCCACGCCTTCCAGGCCCGCACCGATCTGCTGCTGCGTCCGTTGCCCGAGCTGACGGTCGAACAGATCGTGGACGGCGTCACCGACCCAGACTTCATCGCTGAGCACACGACCGGGCGACCGTTCTACACCGAAATCTCCTACATGCTGGTCTCAATGGAATGTCTCATCGGCGCCCCGTACACCCGCGCGGTGCAAGCCCAGGGCCTCGCCGTCCAGGCGGACCCCGCGATGGGGCGAGTCGAGGCACAGTTCGCGGACTGGCGGATCGGTGCCTGTTCTCACCGCGCACAGATGTGGGTCGATCGCCACTTCGCGCTCGACTACACCCTCAAGAGCCTGGAGAAGATCCTCGACGGCGTGCCCCGACGGCGCATGCGCAACGCGCGGGTCGTGCTCAAAGACGGCGCGTTCCGTGTGCTCACCGGCATGCTCGACCTCATCGGAACCTACCGTCCGGATGTACCCGATCCCGGCCTAGACCTCGCGGTGCTCGCACTGCTGGATACCGCGGTCGGCGAAATGAGGGCCGCGCTGTCTCTCGCGATCGAGCACGTGTTTCCGACCCTGCCTGCGACCAGTCAGCATCTGCTTGATCACGAATTCACCCGATGGTGTGATGCCGAGGGGTGGCGCCTGATCAACGCGAACGACCCATGCGGCACCTGACCTCCACCGGCGCCCCGGCCGCCCTTCAGACTGCCGGAGCTGGTGTGTTGCCTCGCTCATCCGCCGTCACCACAATCGATGGTCGTGCCCTCCCTGGGTCACGGTCACTGCTGGGAGGAGCCGCGAACGTGTCTGGCCGCTTCATCGCGCTGGAGGGGACGGACGGAGTCGGCAAGACCTCCCTCGCGCGCCACCTCGCCGACATCGACTACGACACCGCCGTCGCCCGACTCGCAGCACACCTCCCGACGGACGCAAGCGCCGGTTCGTTCGCGTTCGTCTCGCGGCGGCAGATCTCTACGACGTCGACCTACGCGGCCACGCTGATGGAGCACCTGTCCACCATGCTTTGGCACAGTGGCGACGCCCCGGACCTCTCCGATGCATTCTGGGTGTCGCTGCAGGCCGCGTGGTTCACCGCGCATACCGAGACCGTCGTGGGGCCGTTACTCGATGCCGGGTTCGATGTCATCGTCGACGGCTGGCTGTACAAGTTCTTCGCCAAATTGCTCCTCCAGGGATTCACAGAGCCCGATCTCACCGTGATCTTCGACCGGGTACGGATGCCGGACGCGGTGATGCTGCTGCAGGCCGACGCAGGCGCGGTGTACGACCGCCGCCAGGACTTCCGGCCCGCCGAACTGGGGATGCACGCCAGCTACGGCGACCTCGACGACCTGGGCCGCGACACCTTCGTCGACTACCAGACCAAGACCGCTGCCAACCTTCAGGCATTCGCCGAACGGCACGGCTGGCACACCGCCAAGCTCGACCCTGACGAGCCCATCCCCGCCACCGCTCGGCGACTCGCACCGATCATGGCCGTGCTTCGGACACCGCTTGAACCTGTGTCGATAGCGGCCACGACGAGGAACGGAGAAGTCGCACGATGACCACGACCAGCCCGCTCGCCGCGCACGGTGGAACGAAAGTCCTGGACCTTCCGCAGCCGCACTACCAGTGGCCCGCCGTCACTCCCGAACTCGAAGATGCGGTTCGCGCACAACTACACCGATCCCTGTCGGACCGGGACGCCTCTGGCGTGATCGGGGAGTTCGAGGCGGCCTTCGCTCGATTCGTCGGTGCGCCCCACGCTGTGTCGTTTGCCTCCGGAACCTCGGCCATCCACGCCATGAGCCGCATCGCTGGACTACGACCCGGTGACGCGGTCCTCGCGCCGGCCTACACCTTCTTCGCCACGGCCACCCCCTTCGCCTACGACGGCATCGAGGTCCGCTTCGCCGACGCCGACCGCTACGGCAACGTCACCGCCGCGACCCTGGCAGAGAAACTCACGCCCGCGGTCCGGGCGGTCATCGTCACGCACATGTGGGGCAACCCGTGTCCGATGGACGAGATCGTCGATTTCTGTCGTACCAATGACTTGGTGCTGCTGGAGGACTGCTCGCACGCGCATTTCGCGTCGTGGCAGGGGCGACGGGTAGGCACGTTCGGGGACATGGCGGTGTTCTCCACCAACCAGAAGGCGATCACCACCGGCGAAGGCGGAGTACTGGTCACTGGAAACGACCGCTACCGGGAGTTGGCGTTGCTGTTCGGGCACTACAACAAGCGCTGCCAGAAGGAGATCGACCCCAGTGCCGAGTACTACCCGTATGCCTTCACCGGCATGGGCCTCAAACACCGCATCACCACCCTGGGCGCCGCGATCGGTGTCCACCAACTCGACAACGCGGCCGACATCGAAAGTCGCCGCCGCGCGGTCCTCGCCCGGTATGCCGCGGGCCTGGCCGACAACCCGGTGATCACCCCCGCGGTCGTGCCCGAGGCAGATGGGCAGCACGGTCTCTACGTGCTCGGGCTGCGATTCAACCCAGAGAACGCCTCGGTCTCCCGCGACGAGTTCGTTGCGCTGTGCCAGGCCGAGGGCGCCGTCGAGGTAGACGCCCCCGGCTCGACCCGCGACATCAGCGCCGAGCCTCTGTTCGCGCGCCGTGATCCGTTTGCGCCGTGGGTACCCAGCACGCCGCCGACCACCGAACTGCCTGGCGTGGCTACGTTCGCCGACATCTTCATCAAGATCCCGCTGTGGGGCTACGAGGGCGACGAGCCGCTCGTGGCCGGCTACCTCGATGCCCTCGCCAAGGTGTCCGCCGTGGTTGCCCGATGACAGCCGCACCCGCCGCAGAGCAAGCCAGCGCACGCGGACACGGGGTGGCGCGCCACCC
>JBOHEO010000124.1:0-17049 GCA_050701055.1 Pseudonocardia sp.
TCTCGACACCGCCCGCACCCTCTGCCGGGGCCGCGGTGCGCAGGCCGGCTGCCGCGCCGCGCTACCCGTTCAACCGGCGACCGGCCCGGGATCAGGTGGGCTCGTCGCCGCACTCGCGGCACGGCCCGACGCGGATCACCATGCCTCGGTCTCCCGGTTCCCCGGGTACCCGGTGCCCGCACTCGCCGATGAAGCAGTTCTGGCGTCCGCCGTCGTGCCGCTCGCCATCCGCGGCATCCAGGTGCGCGCTGAGCTGATCACGCAGCCGCCGCGCGCCGGCCACCGCCAGGACCACATGCACGCTATTGCCCAGCAGCAGCGACTCCACCGACAGCTCAAGGTAGGTGCGGTCGTCGTCCAGCGGGTGGACCAGCCCGCTCTCGAACCGCGCTTCCGCGCAGTCGTCCTCCCACACCACCGGGCGCTGCACATGCACCAACAGCCCGTCCTCGTCCTGCCGGTAACAGTGCCGCGGTGAGCACCACACCGGGTGCCCGGGCTCGGCGGGCCGGGTCTGGCCGTTCTCACCCGCGTACCGGCGCGCCACCTGCACACAGTCCACGCAGTAGCGCGTGCAGTCCGCGCAGCCAGGGCAGACCTCGTAGTCGGGCGCCGGGGTCGACTCGGTCACCTCCACACCGCACAACGCAGCGTGAACCCGCGATCCCACCCGCCACGACGGCTGCGTGAGCGTCTCGTCAGCCTCCAGCAGATGCAGCGCGGGAACTGACCGGCCACAGCGCGGCGCCCTCACCCCGCCCGGCGCGGGAGCCTGATCAGCACTGGCCGGCTCGCTCACCGGGCACTGTCCAGGATCGCCCGCCACCACCAATGAGCACAGCTCGCCGGGGTCGGTGGGCTCGCCCTGCACCACCACCCGGCCAGCCTCGTTGTCCCGCTGTATCGCACTGTCGTCCATCACGTCTGATCGCCCCTTCGCACGGTTCGCGGTCTGGGACCCGCCCGGACGTGGTCAGCTACGGCACGGCCGGGACAGGCCGCCGACCCCCGGCCGTCAGGCGACCGGTGATCGACGGACCTGAGCGTGGCGTGATGGAGCTAGGCGACACAGGGATGGAACGTCCTAGTTCGGTGACGTTGCGCTAGTCAAGGACCCCGAGGATCTCTGCCAACTTGCGCAGCCCCGGCGGTCGAGCCCGACCTGCCCACAAGTCACACACAATCGCTACAGCTAGCGTGTGATGCCGTATCCACTGCGGCGCACGGCGCTGCAATGCCTGGAGCGCCTTCACCGCCCCCTCGGCGTCACCGACATCCGTGCGCGCACGGGCAACGTCCAGCATGAGCCAGGCCCGCCACGATGGCGGCGTGTCCGAACTCAACCGGATGCCTCGCACCAGAACGAGCGCGGTGTCAGGCCGTCCGTGCTGCACCGCTAGCCGGACACGCTCAATCCGCACCGCGGAACGGTTGAACACCGAAACCAATTTTCCATTGACCGGCAGGGGAAGCGTCGCAAGGCGCCCTGTTGCGGCTTCGCCGACCTTGAGCATGTCGCTAGCCTGCTCATAGTCTGTGGTCACTCCGACGCTCCTGGCCGCCGTCATCAACAGCCCACCCCACACCCGGACTTGATTCGCGGTTCGAAGGCCATTGCGCTCAACACCATCCGCAGCGTGAATAGCGAGGCGCTCCGAGTCAGCCAAGCGGTTCTGTCGCTGATACGCCCAGGAGATCGAGTTAGAGACCATCGGAGTCAGCAGCGGATCGTCTCCCGAAGCCGCCGCCAGCAACGCCCTCTCCAAACTCGACAGCGCCAGGTCTGTCTTGCCTAACCTGATGCCAGATGGCCGCCAAGCTGGAGCGCCTTGCCCAGGGCGACCTGCGCTGCTTCGCGTTGGTCCCTTGGCCCTACCGCCACAGCGATCATGGCGTCGTCGATGATCTCCGGTAGCGACCGCGTCAATTGCCCGAACTCAGCCGCATGGTAGAACGTCCAACCTTCAGCGATCTCCGCCCTCAGCAGATCCAGAGAAAGCGGCTCAGCGCTGTCCGGCTCCAGTGTGGACGCCAGCGGAGACGGCATGATCGCTCGACGAACGGCCACCAGCGCGGGAGACTCGCCCTGCTCAGCAGACAGCGCCGGAGGGTCACCCAACAACCCGGTGACCTCAACTTCCACGCCGGTGGCAAGCTTGTGCAGGGTGGGCAGCCGCACCGAATGCTTACGGTGCTGCTCCAGCTTCCGAATCACATCGACGGAAACCCCCGAGCGTTCCGACAAGCTCTCCTGAGTCAGGTCAGCAAGCCTTCGCAGCCGCGCTAAGCGATCTCCCAGATGCTCTGAGGCACCGACGATTACATCGTCACTCACGAACACACCACTTCATTCACCGAGGGAGGCCCTCACCGATACCTCGGGGCCGTCACCCCGGGGCGGTACACCTCGGTGAGGGTGCGGCGTAAGGCTACGTGCCGAGTACCCAATCAGGTCCGCACCCCGCAGATGGTGTCGCAGCCCACTGGTCACGGTGGCCACGCCGAGGGAGATTCACCGGAAGCGGCCCCGCCTGCTTCCCGGTGGACAGCAGACGGCCCGGCCAGGAGATCACCCCGACCGGGCCGCCGCGTGCGCCGTGGCGGCTACTCAGGCCACCGGCGCCACCACGTCGAGCAGCCGGACGTACGGTGCCGATCTCGTCGAGCAACTTCGCGATCAGGTAGCGGTGCTCGTCGGTGAGCTCGCCCCGATGCATCAGCCGGGCGAGGGCGGAAGACTGCTCCAGGGTGGGGATGGTGGTTACGGTGCTCATGGGCTGGACCTCTCTCCGGTCAAGGCCCCGGGGCTGGTGTGGCTGCACCGGCCGGGGCCGACTTCCGACCGCCGGATGTGTCATGGACCGGGGGTCATCTGGCGCAGCCCGCTCGGTGGCGTGTACCGCACATGCGGCGAGTTCCTCCAACCACCAATGCCCGACCCCGCACCAGTCGAAATCGAACCTGGCTTCGACAACACCGGCTCAGCAATCGAGGGCCCGATCCTGAGGCCCCCACCGCCGAAGCCGCCACGCCCACCACCACCAACCCGACCTCAGAACGACCCGGACGAACCACCCCCGTTCTGAGCTCGACTCGCTGCTTGGTTCCTAGATCACCGGCACCGGGCAGCTGGTGTCCGCGTCGCGTACTCGATCCACAGAATGCCCTCGTCGGCGTAATAACCGCTGCCTTCGATCGGGCGGGGCAGTGCCAAGCGCTCAGTAGTGCCAGGGGTATGCCGACCAGTCCGGCTCACGCTTCTCCAGGAATGCGTCCCGCCCCTCGACGGCCTCGTCGGTCATGTAGGCCAGACGGGTGGCCTCGCCGGCGAACAACTGCTGGCCGACCAGCCCGTCGTCGAGCAAGTTGAACGCGTACTTGAGCATCCGCTGGGCGGTCGGGGACTTGCCGTTGATCTCTCGCGCCCACTCCAGGGCGGTGACTTCCAGCTCGGCGTGCGGCACCACGGCGTTGACCATGCCCATCCGGTGCGCGTCCGCGGCGCTGTACTCCCGGCCGAGGAAGAAGATCTCCCGGGCGAACTTCTGCCCGATCTGCCGGGCCAGGTACGCCGAGCCGTAGCCCCCGTCGAACGAGCCGACGTCGGCGTCGGTCTGCTTGAACCGGGCGTGCTCGGCGCTGGCCAGCGTGAGATCCGCGGTGACGTGCAGCGAGTGCCCGCCACCGGCGGCCCAACCGGGGACGACCGCGATCACCACCTTGGGCATGAACCGGATGAGCCGCTGGCACTCCAGGATGTGCAGCCGGCCGGCCCGCACGGGATCGACGGTCTCGGCGGTGTCCCCCGAGGCGTACTGGTAGCCGGTGCGCCCGCGGATCCGCTGGTCGCCGCCGGAGCAGAACGCCCAACCCCCGTCGCGCGGCGACGGGCCGTTGCCGGTGAGCAGCACGCAGCCGACGTCCGGGCTCTGGCGGGCGTGGTCGAGCGCCCGGTACAGCTCGTCCACCGTGCCGGGCCGGAACGCGTTGCGCACCTCCGGCCGGTCGAACGCGACCCGGACCGCCCCGGTCTCGACGGCACGGTGGTAGGTGATGTCGGTGAAGTCGAAGCCGTCGACCGCGCACCAGGCGTCGGGATCGAACAACTCGGACGGCGTAGATGGGGCCACGAGCGCCGACCCTATGTCGCCCGCCCCGGATCATGCGCCGCGCACACCTTCTGGCGTCGCACACATGTCCCAACCTCGGTGCGGCACCGGCTGGTGTGTGCGGCCGACGATGACGGATCGCCTACCGACTGCCAAGGACGGCCGGGTCGGCCAGGATGTCGGGATGACTCGATGGATGACGGTGGTGGGGGTGGCGCTGCCCGGACTGGCGCTGGCCGGGTTCGGCTGGTTGGTGCACCCGTCGTTCCTGGATCCGTCCACCGCGCGGGCCTGGTGGACGCTGCACGTGCTGCTCGTTCCGGTGTTCCCGCTGATCGCCGTGGCGATCTGGGTGCTGCTGCGCGGCGAGCGGGGCGTGCTGGCATGGGGCGCGCGGGTGGCGGCCTACGGGTTCGCGACCTTCTACACCGGCCTCGACGTGCTCGACGGGATCGGCGCTGGGCTGGTCACCGACGTCGGTCAGGGTGACGGGCCCGCGGTGGGTCGGCTGTTCGAGGTGGGGGATCAGCTCGGCGCGGTCGGTGTGCTGTGCCTGCTGGTCGCCGCAGTGCTGGGCGGGATGGTGCTGGTGCGCCGCGATGGCGTGCGGGCACTACCGGGCACCGTGGTGCTGGCGGCGTCCTGCTACCCGTTCCTCGAGGGCCACATCTTCCATCCGACGGGAGTGATCGCGATGTTGGGCGTTGCCACCGGGTGCGCACTGCTCGCCGCGGCGCGACGGCCCGGCGAGGCTGCTGTGGCGGATCGGTCGGAACCGCTGATCGTGCCGGGCTGATCAGGATCGATCGCCGGGCCGCGGCCCACCTGCCAGGCTGGGACGATGAAGCGCTGGTTGACGGTGATCGTTGCGGGGATGCCCGGGTTGGTCCTGGCGGGTGCGGGCTTGGCGCACCCGGCACGGTTGCGGCCGGAGACCGCGACCGAATGGTGGCAATTCCACGTCGTCCTGCTGCCGTTGTTCCCGCTGCTCGCCGTCGCCCTGTGGGTGCTGCTGCGAGGGGTGAACGGGCCGCTGGCCTGGCTCGCCCTGGCCGGGGCGTACGGGTATGCGACCTTCTACACGGGCCTGGACGCCCTGGCCGGGATCGCGGCCGGTCTGGTCGTCGAGACGACGGGGCGGACGAGCCAGGCCTCCATCGATCTGGGCCGGCTCGGCGTCGAGCTCGGTGGGATCGGGGAGTGGTCGTTCCTCGCCGCGGCCGTGCTCACCGGATTCGTGCTGGTCCGCCGGGATGGGTTCCCGGCGGTTCCCGGCGCCCTGGTGCTCGTCGGGGCGGCGGTGGCGTTTCGTGGTGCACACATCTACTGGCCGGCCGGAGGGCTGGCCATGATCGGTGTCGCGATCGGGTGTGCGCTGCTCGCCGCGGCCTCGCCGCCGCGGCATGCGTCCGTGATGCAGGAGGGTCGGTGACCACAGGTGGCACCCGAACCGTTCCTCCCCGTCGCCGCCGCGTTGCAGGCCGATCTCGCGGCGACCGTCGGTGGCTCCGTCCGGTTCGATCGGGCCACCCGTGCGATGTACTCCGCCGACGCGTCGAACTATCGGCGGGTCCCGATCGGCGTGGTCACCCCCCGCGACACCGCCGACGTGGAGGCCACGCTCGCGGCCTGCCGCGCCCATGACGTGCCGGTGGTGGCGGTCGGTGCTCGCACCAGCATCGCCGGTCAGGCCGTCAACACCGCGGTGGTGCTCGACTTCACCCGGCACCTGAACCGGGTGGTCGAGATCGATCCGGGCGCCCGCACCGCCCGGGTGCAGCCCGGCCTGGTGCTCGACGATCTCCGCGCCGCCGCCCGCCCGCACGGGCTGACCTTCGGCCCCGACCCGTCCACGCACAATCGCTGCACGCTGGGCGGGATGATCGGCAACAACGCGTGTGGGGCGCATTCGGTGGCGTGGGGCAAGACGGTTGACAACGTGCACGCGCTCGACGTGCTCACCTACCGCGGCGAACGCTGTCGGCTCGGTCGAGGGGAACCTGCGCCCGGTGCGCAGAGCGGCGAAGGTGCGCCCGGTGCGCAGAGCACGGTCGTCGCGGACCTGCTCGCCCTGCGGGACCGGATCGCCGGCGATGTTCGCGCCGGGTTCCCCGACCTGACCCGCCGGGTGTCGGGCTACAACCTCGACCAGCTGCTCCCGGAGAACGGCTTCGACCTCGCCAAGGCGCTCGTCGGCACGGAGGGCACGTGTGTGACGGTCCTGGAGGCGACGGTCCGGCTGGTCGAGTCGCCGCCGGCGCGGGCGCTGGCCGTGCTCGGGTTCCCCGACGCCTACCTTGCCGCGGACCACGTCATGGCGGTGCGCGAGCTCGGGCCGCTGACGATCGAGGGGATGGATTCCGGGTTGATCGCGGCGTTGCGCGCGGCCGATCCGGTCGAGCGGACGAGCGCAGCGTTGCCCGACGGCGGCGGCTGGCTCTACGTCGAGACCGGCGGTGCCACCCGCGCCGAGGCCACTGCGGCAGCGCAGCGCGTCGCCCGCGTCATGGCCCCGTACGGCGCGACGAGCATCGTGGTCAGCGATCCGGCGGCCTGCGCGCAGCTCTGGCGGATCCGGGAGGACGGGGCGGGCATCCTCACCCGCTCAGCCGGCGGCGGGGAGGCGTGGCCGGGTTGGGAGGACGCCGCTGTGCCGCCGGAGCGGTTCGGTTCTTACCTGCGTGGGTTCGACGCGCTGCTCGCGAAGCATCAGCGGCGGGGTGCTTACTACGGGCACTTCGGCGACGGCTGCCTGCATGTCCGGCTCGACTTCGACCTGGTGACGAAGGCCGGGATCGCGGGTTTCCGCAGCTTCATGGAGGACGCCGCCGACCTCGTCGTCGCGCACGGCGGATCGCTGTCCGGTGAGCATGGCGACGGTGCCGCGCGCGCCGAGCTGCTGCCCCGGATGTACCCGCGAGAGATCATCCGCGCGTTCGAGGAGTTCAAGGACATCTGGGATCCGGACGGCCGGATGAACCCCGACCGGGTCGTGCGCCCGGCGAAGATGGACGAGGATCTGCGCCTGTTCGTCGGGATGCCGACCCTGCGCGACGAGCCCGAGCTCGCCTTCGCCCACGATCGTGGCAGCTTCACCCGGGCGACGCGCCGCTGTCTCGGTGTCGGAAAGTGTGTGACCGCGACCGGCGGGGTGATGTGCCCGAGCTACCGCGCCACCGGCGAGGAGATGCACTCCACCCGGGGGCGGGCGAGGTTGCTGTTCGAGATGGCCTCCGGGGAGGTCATCACCGGCGGGTGGCGGTCGCCCGAGGTGGCCGAGGCGCTGGATCTCTGCCTGTCCTGCAAGGGCTGCAAGCGCGACTGCCCCGTCGGGGTGGACATGGCCGCCTACAAGACCGAGTTCCTGGCCCAGCGCTACCGCCGTCGTGTCCGGCCGGCGTCGCACTACGTGATGGGCGCCCTGCCGCGCTGGCTGCGGTTGGTCGGCCGGTTGCCGGCCCGGGTCGTGGACGCGCTGAACGCCGCCGCCCGGGGCCCACTGGCCGCGGTGGCGAAGCGACTGGGCGGCCTCGCCCCGGAACGCCCAGTCCCGCCCATCGCCCGCCGCCCGTTCACCCGCGCGTCAGCCGCCCGCCGGCGCTCCCGGGGACCGGGGGGCAACCTGTTGGTCATGGGAAAACGGTCGTTGGTGGATCTTCTCACGCGACCATCTGCCCGTGATCAACGAGGTGGGCGCGCGTCGGGCCGCGCTGGGCGCCCGGCCGGGCGGGGGCGGGTGCTGTTGTGGCCCGACACCTTCACCAACCACTTCGACCCCGGCATTGCCGCGGACGCCGTCGCGGTGCTCGAGTCGCTCGGGTACGCCGTCGAGCTGCCGCCCCGGGCCGTCTGCTGCGGGCTGACCTGGACGTCCACCGGCCAGGTCGACGCCGCCCGCCGGGTGCTGCGGCGCAGCCTGCGCACGATCCAGCCGTGGCTCGCGGCCGGGGTGCCGGTCGTCGGGTTGGAGCCGTCCTGCACCGTTGCCCTGCGCTCGGACGCGCCCGAGCTGCTTCCGGACGAGCCGCTGGTCGCGGCGCTCGCCACCGGCGTCCGCACGTTCGCCGAGATGCTTGCCGCTCACCTCGACGAGCTATCGCCCGCGGTCGTGACGGCCGGGCGGAGGGCACTCGTCCAGGTGCACTGCCATCAGCACGCCGAGATCGGTTTCGCCGACGACGCGGCCGTGCTCGCGGCGCTCGGGATCGAGGCCGAGGTGCTAGACTCCGGTTGTTGCGGGTTGGCCGGCAACTTCGGCTTCGAGAAGGGCCATTACGCGGTGTCGATGGCCTGCGCGGAACGGGTGTTACTGCCCGCGGTGCGAGCCGCCGCACCGGACGTCGCCGTGCTCGCCGACGGTTTCAGCTGCCGCACCCAACTCCGCCAGGCCGGCACCCGCGAACCCGTGCACCTGGCCGAGCTCGCCGCCCGCGCCCTCGGCCGCTGACCCTCCGGCAAGAGATCGATCGACGAGTCAACCCGTCCGACTCCGGGTAGCCCACCGCCATGACAGCCATGGCGAAGGTACCGAACATCCGCCTGAACAACGGCGTGCAGATCCCGCAGGTCGGCCTCGGGGTGTTCCAGATCGAGCGGTCGAGGACCGCCGACGCCGTCCGGGCCGCGTTCGACGCCGGGTATCGACACGTCGACACCGCGCAGATGTACGGCAACGAGGAGGGTGTCGGTGCCGCGGTCGTCGAGTCCGGGTTGTCCCGCGACGAGGTCTTCGTCACCACCAAGCTGAACAATGACCGGCACGGTCGCGACGAGGCCGCCGTTGCCCTGGACGAGAGCCTGGAGCGGCTCGGCCTCGACCACGCCGACCTGTATCTGATCCACTGGCCGATCCCGGCGCAGGACCGGTACGTCGAGACCTGGAAGGGGTTCGAGAAGGTGGCCGCGGACGGACGGGCCCGCGCGATCGGGGTCTCCAACTTCACGGTCGCCCACCTCGAACGGCTCGCCGCCGAGACCGGGACCGTGCCGGCGGTCAACCAGATCGAGCTGCACCCGGCGTTCCCGCAGCCAGAGCTGCGCGCCTATCACGACGAGCACGGGATCGTGACGGAGGCGTGGAGCCCGATCGGGCAGGGCGGTGCGCTGCTGCGCGACGAGCGGCTCGTCTCGCTCGCGGAGAAGCACGGCCGGAGCCCGGCGCAGATCGTGCTGCGGTGGCACGTCCGGCTCGGCAACATCGTGTTCCCGAAGTCGGTGCGACCGGAGCGGATGCGGGAGAACATCGACGTGTTCGACATCGATCTGACCGACGATGACCTGGCCACGCTCGCCGAGCTGAACACCGGCACGCGGCTCGGGCCCGACCCTGATCATTTCGGCTGAGGATGCGTCGAGCGAGCATTCCGGCCGATCGAGATCGTCGAGTGCCCCTGTCGCGGCGGCATCCCGTCCGCCCGGCAAGGATGGGCCGGTGGAACGCTGGTCGCGCTGTACATGGGGCATCGGTCGGGCCCCCACGCTCACGCTGACCCTTTACACCAATGGCGGCGGCCTTGCCACGCTGGCGCAGAACAGTCAGCCGACCACCACTCGGGTTCGTCTTGTCGGTTATCCAACGCTCGAGACGTTCACCGAGCGCGGCGAGTTCTGCCAGTACGACGTGGGGGTGGCTGCGGATCAGGCCGTGATGATGTCCCTGGTGGACACCGCACCTGACTCGTGCACCGCGCTACAGGCCGTGGTCCCTGCCGTGCTGTCGAACCTGCCGCCGCTCGCGGGCTGAACGTTCTCCCTCGCGGCCCGACCGCGTCGAACGGGACATGAGCGTCTGTCAAACGACGCTCATGTCCCGTTCGACGCCTGTCGCCTACCGGCGGGTCCACCTTGCCGGCCGCACTGGCAGGCCGCGGAGAGCCTGACCGCGTTCGAGGACACCGCGGTTGTGCTGGCCGCCGCCGCGTGATCATCACCTATTCGTTGGGCTTACATCGCCCAGCAGGTCGGGTTCGCCCAAACCCTGCGCAAGGCCACCGCCGCATTGGCGACACCCTGGCCCGCGGCCGAGCGCGCCACTCAGAACGCAACGAATGGCACTTTCGCACCCACCTGACGGACGAAAGTGCCGTTCGTGGCTAACGTGGGCAATACACCAAACTGAAGATCGGAAGCTGTCCGAACAGCGGAAGCACAGGCGCAGCCTCAAGATTTTTGGAAACCCGTGGCTAGCGACCAAGGATCGCTAGCAGTCGAACAGGGCGTGGAGCGAGTCGGCGGTGACCGCGCGGCGAACCCAGGAGTCGAGCGTGTCGAGGTCGGAGCACTCGGTGATGCGGGTGCGGGTGTCGGCGGGGACGTCGATTCCGCGGGCGTCGAGCACCGCAAGCACCGCCAGTGCCTTGCCCTCGGCCTTGCCCTCGGCCCGGCCTTCTGCTCTGCCCTGGGAGCGGTGGCGGCGTGCGAAGTCACTTTGATACTCATAGGTTGGAGTGGTCATGAGTGCCTCCAGATAGCGTTGCGCTGCCACGGGCAGCGCAGCGAGCACAACATCAGAGTACAACATGGCGCGTTCCTCATCGACGGCTGCGAGCGCGCCGAGCAGCGCATCCAGCACGTCGCTTCGGTCGGGGTCAGCTCCGTGTGCCATCGCCGAGAGCACGGCCAGCTCAGGGATCCGGCCGGCGATCCCGGCGTCGGTCACGACCGGAACCCGGTCCGGCCCGAGCACCAGCGGGCACAACCTCGCCCCGGGATGCCCCAGCTCGACCGGGGTGCTGCACCAGGCGGCGGTCACCGCGTCGACGCAGACCACCAGCAGCACCGCCGGGCAGCGCAGCCGGGCGCGCAGGGTGGTCAGATACACCGGCCAGCTCCACCACTTGTCGCGGTCCTGGCCCAGCTGCACCTCCACCACCGCTGCCAGCACGGGTGTCCCGGCGGCGGTCAGCACCACCACCGCGTCGGCCCGGTACTCGGTGGGGGTGAGGTCGGTGAACTCCCCGGACTCGACCCTGGCGTGCTCGAACACAGGAAGGTCCACCCCGAGCACACCCGCGAGCAGCTCAGCGGCCAGCGACGGCCGCCATCGAAACATCTCGACCAGCGCCTCATGCAGGCCCGACGGCATGGCCCGAACGCTATCCGCAACCACCGACAGTCCTGGCGGCCATGCCGGCATCCGTCGGTTCCCCGCCACGCTCCCGCCCCCCCGGCGACCAGGTCGTCAACGACGGTGACTGTCGCCAGCATCGCCATCGTGTGGCTCCGCAACCCCACCAACCAAGATCCCAGACACACCCCAGTCTCCGTTCCCCTGGCGGGCGGCCCGTTCCGGGCTGAAAATGGGAACCATCGGTCGGGTAGAGCCGGCCGGGCCGTGCTGCGGTGCGGCTGCTCACTCCGTCCGTGTGCCAGGCGAACGGATCCCGAGTGCTCAACTTGTTCACGACGAACCTTGTCACCGGTGCTGTCTGACGCGGAAGTCACGGGACCTGCCTTCGGCTAACACACGGGCGTCGCGCTCGGCGAGAAAGATGCTCTCTACGGTGTCAAGCCTCGCTCAGGTGACCTGACCGGATGCTCCACCGACGGGTCGTTCGGACCGTTTCGAGCATCCGGCGGTCGTGGGTGACCAGCAGGACCGTGCCGGGAAAGGTCTCCAGGGCCTGTTCCAGCTGCTCGATCGCCGGCAGGTCCAGGTGGTTGGTCGGCTCGTCGAGGACCAGCAGGTTCACGTCGCGGGCCTGGAGCAGTGCGAGTGCGGCCCGGGTGCGCTCGCCGGGGGACAGCGATCCGGCCGGGCGCGGCGCGTGGTCGCCGGTCAGACCGAACTTGGCGAGCAGCGTGCGCACGTCCGCCTCGGCCCAGTCCGGCACCGCGTCGCCGAACGCCCGGGCGAGGGGCGCCGGCCCGAGGAAGAGCCCGCGGACCTGGTCGATCTCGCCCACGCGGACGCCCGATCCGAGCCCGGCGGTGCCCTGCACGACCGGGATGCGGCCGAGCAACGCGCCCAGCAGCGTCGACTTGCCCGAGCCGTTCGCGCCGGTGATCACGACCCGATCGGCCCAGCCGACGTGCGCGTCCACCGGGCCGAGAGTGAAGTCGCCGCGGCGTACGACAGCGCCGGTCATCGACGCCACCACGGCCCCCGAGCGGGGCGCGGCGGCGATCGTCATCCGCAGCTCCCACTCCTTGCGCGGCTCATCGACGACGTCGAGCCGGGAGATCATGCGCTGGGTCTGCCGCGCCTTGGCGGCCTGTTTCTCGCTGGCCTCGGCCCGGAACTTGCGGCCGATCTTGTCATTGTCCTTCGACTTCCGGCGTGCGTTTCGCACACCCGCGGCCATCCAGTTGCGCTGCATCTGGGCCCGATCCTGGAGACCTGACCGGGTGTCGTCGTAGTGCTCGTAGGCCTCGCGGGCGTGCCGGCGGGCGACCTCGCGCTCGGCGAGGTAGGCGTCGTAGCCGCCGTCGTACATGCCGACCTGCTGCTGGGCCAGATCGAGCTCCACCACCCGGGTGACGGTGCGGGCGAGGAACTCCCGGTCGTGGCTGACGAGCACTGCCGGGCTGCGGAGCTGCTGGACGAAGCGTTCGAGGCGGTCCAGGCCGTCGAGGTACAGGTCGTTGGTGGGTTCGTCGAGCAGCAGCACGTCGTAGCGGGAGAGCAGCAGCGTCGCGAGCCCGGCGCGGGCGGCCTGCCCGCCGGAGAGCGCGGTCATCGGGGTGCCGAGCTCCACGCCGAGCCCGACGGCCGCCGCGACCTCCCCTGCGCGTTCGTCGAGATCGGCCCCACCGAGGGCGAGCCAGCGGTCCAGCGCCGCCGAGTAGGCGTCGTCCGCACCGGGGGCGCCGGTGCTCAGCCCGGCTGCGGCCCCGTCCATCCGCTCCTGGGCGGCCGCGACGCCGGTGCGCCGGGCCAGGAACGCCGTGACGGTCTCGCCGGGGCGCCGGTCCGGCTCCTGGGGGAGGTGCCCGACGGTGGCCGCCGGTGGGCTGACGGCGACCTTGCCCTCCTCCGGGGTCGACTCGCCGGCCAGCAGTCGCAGCAGCGTGGACTTGCCGGCGCCGTTGGCACCGACCAGCCCGACGACGTCGCCCGGGGCGACGACCAGGTCGAGCCCGGAGAACAGGACGCGGGCGCCGTGGCCCGCGGCGAGGTCGGTGGCGTGGAGGGTTGCACTCATGTCGGGGACGGACGCTACCGGGCAGGGCTGGATCCGCTCGTGCTGTCCCCGGCTGCCGCTCGGCTGCCATGATCGATCTGAGAGCCACCTGACGGTCGTTCGAGCGACGCTGGCGTAGCTCTCGCAATGATCATGGGCGGGCGGGCGGTGCGGGCAAGCCGGCAGTTGGTCGCTGATCCCCGTACGGCACGATCGGGCACGTGCCTCAGCCCTACCAGCCCATGCCCGACGACTGGCAGCGCGCCCTCGCGGTCGTCGCCCATCCCGACGACCTGGAGTACGGCGGCGCCGGCGCGATCGCCCGCTGGACCGCCGAGGGCCGCACTGTCTCCTACCTGCTCGCCACCCGCGGCGAGGCCGGGATCGACTCCCTCCCGCCCGCCGAGTGCGGCCCGCTGCGCGAGGCCGAGCAGCGGGCCGCGGCGGCGATCGTGGGTGTGCAGAGCGTGGAGTTCCTCGACCATCCCGACGGGCTGGTCGAGTACGGCGTCCCGTTGCGCCGCGACATCGCCGCCGCGATCCGCCGGCACCGGCCCGAGCTGGTGATCAGCAGCAACCACCGGGAGACCTGGCCCGGTGGTGGGCTCAACATGGTCGACCACCGCAACGTCGGCCTCGCGACGCTCGACGCGGTCCGCGACGCCGCCAACCGCTGGCTGTTCCCCGAACTCGGCCTCCAGCCGTGGAGCGGTGTGCGGTGGGTGGCAGTGGCGGCGTCGCCGCTGTCCGAGCATGCGGTGGACATCAGCGGGTCGTTCGACCTGGCCGTCGCGTCGTTGGCCGCGCACACCGCGTACCTGCGCGCCCTCGGCGGGCCGATGGCCGATCCGGAGGGTTTCCTGCGACCGATGGCCGAGGCGGCCGCCGAGCGGTTGGCCGGCGCCCACCTCGCCACGACGTTCGAACTGATCCCGGTCTAGCGCGTCCGGCTGCTCGTTGGTGCTGAGGCAGGTCCCCGAGCCGTTGCGCCGCTCCGGACGCAGGGTGACCCCGGAGCAGCAGGCGGTACTGGTGGATCTGCTGATTGAGCACTACGACGCGACACGGTGCCTCCGACGACACTCGCGAGGAGGCGCAGGAGGTCGCCGTGGTAATACCGCCGGCGCCCTGGCCACGCTGTCCCCGCAAGTGTGGACCCCGGCCGATCCGGCCCGCAGGACACGAGCCGCCGCGGACGGGGTGCAGATCGAGCCCGCGACGGCACCCGGGCCGCCGAGGCCGGCAGCCTGATCGACATGTTCGCCCGGCCGCCGGGCACCCAGCTGATCCTGCGCAAGGAACGCTCACACCCCGGCGCGCACGAACGAGCGGTCGACGGTCGGGCTCTTTGGTTGCGACCCACCCATCCAGCGGGGACGTCCGGGGCGAACCTCAGAGGAAGAGATCGAACAAAGACTTGTGCCGCCATGATCACGTTCGGTGCGACGCCTACGCTCGGCACCGTGAACCCGTCCACGGCGCATGCCCGGGTGATCGTCGACGAGCTGGTGCGCTGCGGGGTCACCGACGCGGTGCTGTGCCCCGGGTCGCGCAACGCGCCACTGGCGTTCGCGCTGCACGCCGCCGACGCGGCCGGCCGGCTGCGGCTGCACGTGCGCATCGACGAGCGCACCGCCGGGTTCCTCGCGCTGGGGCTCGCGCTGCGCTCCGGGCGGCCGGTGCCGGTCTGCACCACATCGGGCACGGCCGTGGCCAACCTGCACCCCGCGGTGCTGGAGGCGTCGCACGCCGGGGTGTCGCTGCTCGCCGTCACCGCGGACCGGCCATCGCACCTGATCGGCACCGGCGCGAACCAGACGATCGGGCAAACGGGGATCTTCGGCGGCGCGGTGCGGCTTGCGCTGACCGGGGCCGTGGCCGCTGATCCGGCGGTCGACAACCCGCGGTGGCGCTCGCTCGTGGACCGGGCGGTGGCGGCGGCCGTCGGGGCCACCGGTGGGCCTCCCGGTCCGGTGCACGTGAACCTGCCGTTCGCCGAGCCGCTCGTTCCCAACCTGAGTGACGCGGGCGTCACGTGGGCCGACGCTCGTCCCGCCGGTCGCGTTCCCGACGACGCTGTTCCCAACGGGTCCCGTTGTGGCGCTACCGCAGGCCGCGCCGGCGGCGGGCCGTGGACGACGGTAGCGCCGTCATCCCGGCAGGTTCCGGCGCTGCCGCTGGATCCGTCCGCACCGACCCTGGTGATCGCCGGACACGGCGCATCCGAGCAGGTGCGCGACTGGCCGCTGCCGCTGGTCGCCGAACCCGCGTCGGTCGCCTGGCCAGGGGCGCTGCGGACCGGTCCGTGGCTGCTCGGGGCGCGATGCCCGCGTCCGGCGCAGGTGATCGTGGCCGGGCGCCCGACCCTGCACCGATCCGTACAGCGGTTGCTCGCCGACCCCGGCGTCGCCGTCTACGCACTCGCCGATCCCGGTGGCGCCCCGTGGACCGATGTCGCCGGCACCGTCCGCGCGATCGGCGCCGTACCCGAGCTGACGCCGCCGCGGGGCTGGCTGGACCGGTGGCGCACCGCCGACCACGCTGCTGCCGCCGCGCTCGACCTGGCTCTCGACGACCCGGCCGCACCGGTCGGGTTGCGGCTGGCCCGGGCGCTGGTCGCGGCCCTGCCCGACGGAGCACAGCTGATGCTCGGCTCGTCGAACCCGGTGCGCGACGTCGCGCTCGCCGCCGTACCGCGCGCCGGCGTGACCGTGCTGGCGAACCGGGGCGTCGCCGGCATCGATGGCACGGTGTCCACCGCGGTCGGCGCTGCCCTGGTGCACCCCGGCCCGGCGTACGCGCTGCTCGGTGACCTGACGCTGTTGCACGACACCACCGGGCTCATCATCGGCCCCGATGAGCCAGCACCCGATCTCACGATCGTCGTTCTCAACGACGGCGGTGGTGGCATCTTCAGCTTGCTGGAGCAGGGCTCGCCCGAGCACGCGGCAGCGTTCGAGCGGGTGTTCGGCACGCCGCACTCGGTTGACCTGGCTGCGCTGTGCGTGGCGATGGGTGCCGGGCACATCCGGTGCGACGATCTCGCGGAGCTCCCGGTCGTGCTCGGTCCGCAACCGGGACTGCGGTTGGTCGAGGTGCGTGCCGACCGGGCGAGGTTGCGGACCGGCCATCTCGCGTTGCGGACCGCGATCACAGCGGTACTGTCGGCCGCCGCGGACTCGATCGGCTGAGCCGCGCTCAGCCCTCGCCCTCCAGCGCATCCCGCACCGCAACCAGCTTCGCCGCCGCCTCCCGCACCTCGGTGTCCGGGTCGGAATCAGCTACCACCCCACACCCGGCGAACAGCCGCGCCACCGACCCGTCGAGCAGCGCGCACCGCAACGCGATGCCCAGCTCGCCGTCGCCCTCGGCATCCACCCAACCGACCGGGCCGGCGTAACGACCGCGGTCCATCCCCTCCAGCTCGGCGATCAGTGCGACCGCAGCCTGACGGGGCGTGCCGCCGACGGCTGCTGTCGGGTGCACCGCGTCGGCCAGCTGCAGCAGCGACGCGGGCGCGGTGGGGTCCAGTCGTCCGCACACGTCACTGGCCAGGTGCGAGACGTTATGCAGCGCGATGACCTGCGGTGTCACCGGAACCGCCAGTGAACGGCACAGCGGGCGCAGTGTCTCCACCAACGAGTCGACGGCGAGTGCGTGCTCGCGGCGATCCTTGGCCGAGTCGAGCAGTAGCCCGGCGAGGGCGGCGTCGGGTTCATCGGTCAGGACATCCGACCAGACGGTGCCGGCCAGCACCCGCGACTGCACGACGTCGCCGCAACGCCGCACGAGCAGCTCCGGGGTCGCCCCGACCAGGC
>JBOHEO010000125.1:0-17046 GCA_050701055.1 Pseudonocardia sp.
CCGCAATGGTGGCCATGGTGACCATGTGGATCGACCCGGCAATGGTCGAGGAGGACCGGATCCCGCCGCGATTCAACACTGGAACCCTCGTCTTGTGGACCGTCGGCGGTGTCCTCCTGTCCGCGGCCGTCACGGGTCTGCAAATCCTTGTCAGCGGGGAGACGTCGCTGCTGTCGCTGGTCGCGGCGTTGACGATGTTCCTGCCATTGGCGATGGCGTTTCTCTCCGGGCCGCCGCGTCGCGGTCTCGGTCTCGGCTTCAGCGCTGCGGCGGGGGCAGTCTCGGCGGTCTCGGTCGCACTGGTGGGTGTAATTGCGCTGACGATGTACTGGTCACTCTTCCTCGGACTCTCGGTCGGCGCGCTCGTGGCCGCCTTCACCTTTGGCTGGCTGACCCGCGATACTCGGCCATCGGCCCGCTGAACGTCGGCAGCACCCGGTCCGGCGCTCTCGCTGGCACCGTGACGTCGGAGACCGTGGTGGTGCCGTCGGCGACCGCGACCGCCATGTCGCCAGCTATCCACACTGCTCATGCAGCCACGTTCGAGCTGCGACGAGGGCGTCCGGTGCCGAAAGGTCCGGTGTGATCCGGCCGCCGAACGCTTGATTGAAGCGGTCGACGTACACAGCCGTGGTGAGCACCATGGTCGCCCCGTCCGGCATCGGCACGCTCATGTTGGCCGTGGACGAACCGGCCGAGCCCG
Source organism: Pseudonocardia sp. (assembly GCA_050701055.1). Lineage (GTDB taxonomy): Bacteria > Actinomycetota > Actinomycetes > Mycobacteriales > Pseudonocardiaceae > Pseudonocardia. The sequence continues at coordinate 704 of JBOHEO010000125.1, forward strand.
AGCCGATCGTGCGGACGTTCGGCTGTCCGCGGAACGCGAGCAGCGCAGCCTCGCCGGAGCTAGCCGTATTCTCGTCCTGCAGGACGGCGATCGGCTTCGTGCTCTTGGGGAGATCGATGACGCTCGCCTGCGGCTGGCCTCCAGCCAGAGCCGTACCACCCTCGATCCGCACCTCGGTGCGTTCTCCGGTGTTTGAAGCGAACGACAGCATCGGGCCGTCCGCCAGCAGAGGTGAGAGCCCGGCAAGCATCGGCCACATGTTGCCGCCCCCGTTGTCGCGCAGATCCACGATCCACCCGCACGAGGTTGGCTGATCGGCCCGGCTCAAGCTGGAGGCTGTGGAATCGGCATAGCGCTGAAGGTCCTGCGGATCGCCCGAAACCAACTCGGGCACCGAGACGGTCGAGATGCCGTCGGGCGTCGTCGTGACCGACGGAGTGGATTCGACCGGGTCCGGGTCCACGAGAGGCGCGCCGGGGGGTAGCCATTCGCTGTGCTCGCCGCCTGCCGCGGCTAACGCGGCACGCAGAGCCGGATAGGTCGCTGCGGTGTCCGGCGCATTGCTGGTTAGTTGTTCGGCCTCGGCTCGCCGTGCCGGCCAGGTGGCAGGGTCAACGTAGTATCCACCGGATTCCATCATATCGAGCGCATCGGTGATGTACTGGTTGGTGGGATTAGGTACCGGTGCCGAGGTAGGATTGGACGCCGACGCAGAGTCGGCGGGCGCGGCAACGGCGGGGCCGGATGGTGAACCGACACCCGCACCCGCACCCGCACCGACGACGATCACGAGCATTGCTACGGCCACGGCGGCCACGAGAGCAAGGAGCAGATTTCGCAAGTGCCGATCGACGGGTCGTCTTCCCGAAGAATCCATGGTCGTGATTTTGTCAGAGGGTGGACGGGCTCGACAGTGTCAATGACGACAGATGGCTGTGCTCAGGTAGTCCGCGGTTTTCCACACTCCAGAGGGGTAGGCCTCAGCGGCGACCGGCTGTGGGTCTCCCCTTCCCGAAACCGGACGCCGTCCGGGCCCGTCCGGTGCCGCCCGCTCCCTGGGTCAGCACGGTGTGGGCGGGCTGGTCCGGTGGATATAGGCCAGGCCGTCGAACTCCTCTCCCAGGGTCACCGGAGTGAACGCCACTCGGTGCAACGCGGACACCACGGCGCCGTGCGAGCGGGTCCAGGACCGCTGGCCGAGCCAGCCCGTGACCGGTTCCGACGCGTCCGGGTCCCGGAGATCGACGATATGGTCGGCGGATACCGCAGACGCGAGCCGGGCTTCGACCGTAGCCGGCGGTGGTGTCCCGATGCGGTGCACAACCGGGTTCGGTGTGGTTCCACGCAGTAGCCGCTTGTGACGGGCATGGAAGCGCCCCGCGCCGAGGGTCAGCCCGAGCGCGTAGTAGCCGCGGCCGAAACGCCCCTGCAGGTGGGAGCCCATGGTCTGGATCACCGAGGAGGGAACACCTCGGGAAAGGTGTGAGTTGTGCGCCCATACCGCGACCGGAAGTCCGGGCCGGTCGGCGACGTCCTGGACGACCTCGATCGTCGCCTCGGCCATGAGCCGGTCTCGGACGGCGTACACCGAGTCGCCGTACGTACCGCTGCGCGGTGCCGCGAAGACTCGGGCCGTGCGGAGTAGGAATCCGGCGTGTCGCCGCGCCCTCGCGCGCTCGTGGTCCGGTCTCTCGGTGGCGGCCGCGGATGCCTCCGGGTCCAGCAGCGCGATCAGCTCCTCGACGCGAGGCACGATGTCGGGCTGCAACGGCGGGTCGACGGGCCGGTGGCAGCCCAACTCCCGCAGGACCCCCGAGAAGCGCTCGAGGTCGGTCGACGCCCAGTACCGTAGGTAGGTTCGTACGGTTTCTACAGCCTTCGCGGGGCGTTGTGGATCAATTCCGACGAACCGGACACGACGCTCGGCAGGCACCTGCTGGTTGTGCCGACGCAACCACTCGATCATCGCCAGCACTTCGCGGGTGTTCCAGGTCCAGAACTGCAGGCCGTCGAGTGCCGCACTGGCGTCCCCCGCGCCGATCGCGACGTAGTCGTCAATGACGGTTGCCGCGGACTCACTGGTCTCCATCGCGACCACTTGCAGGCCCAGCTCCAGCACCAGGAACTCCAGCAGGCGGTGCTTGAGAGTGAAGAACTCCCGGGTGCCGTGCGTCGACTCACCTAATCCCAGCACATCGAGCCCGGCCCACATCTGGACCAGCGGGGCTAGATCGTCCTGACCATCGCCTGCCTCAAGCGTCTCAAGTCGAATGGCTCGTGAGCGCAGCCACGAGACGACGACGTCCGGGTCGGTCATGTCGGACATGTTGGCACATCTCGATCAGCGCATAGGCTCGGGCCGATGGTGGCCGCGTCGGACGAGGGTGGAGCGCCGCAGCGACGGGGGGCCTCGTGGAGCACGCCAGCTCGTCGTGGTCGGTGACCTCGCCACCCGTCGGTGCGCTGCAGCGACCGGTCCGCGCAGGCCGTCGAGCAGGCGGTGGTCTATGGCACCACCGTTTGACGTCCACGGTTCCGCGGATCCAGTTGCCGCCTGGCCGTGTGGTTGTGCCGCCTACTCGGCGTTGTATTCGTCGTGGCGGCGCACCCACCGCATGAACGGGCCGTACTGCGACGCCGTGGTGAGCGCGCACAGCCTCGCCGTGCTGGAGGAACTCCTCGCCGCCCTCGGTGCGGGAGTGGGCCCTACTGCGACGGCTGGGGCACCGTGCACTCGATCGTCGGGTTCACCCCGAAGTAGTTCAGCGGCCCCGCGGCCATGGTGACCAGCACGGTGCTGAGTCGTGCACAGTTGACCTCGGACCCCGAGAAATAGCCGCGCTGGAACGCCGCGAACCCGCCGATGACCAGCCAGATGACGATGAGTGCCGAACCGACCCGCATTGCTGCCTCCTGGCGAACTGATCCGTCCGATCCTCGTCGAGCAAGCGGACTGTAGCGGAGCTGAACCTCCTCCCGGTGTGTCGCGTGGATCAGGGAGTCGGGTCGGCAGGCAGATCAGCCCACCGCACCACGCCGGTCGCCCCGTCGAGGACGACCACCTGCCCGGTCGTGATCCGCATGGTCGCGTCCGCGACCCCGACGATCGCCGGGATGCCGTACTCGCGCGCGACCACCGCCCCGTGCGAGTTGGGTCCGCCCATCTCCATGACCAGCCCGCCGGCGGTGAGGAACAGCGGTGTCCATCCGGGATCGGTGGACGGCGCGACGAGGATCTCGCCCGGCTCCAGGTGGGCCCCGACGGGGTCGAGCACCACCCGCGCGGCCGCGGTGACGGTGCCGGCCGATGCCGGGGTGCCGACCAGCGCGCCCTCGACGTTGCTGGCCGTGGCGACGGCCTCGGGTTCGGTCCCGTCGGACAGCAGGATCCGCGGCACGTGCCGGCGGCGCAGCTCGCGCTCGTAGTCCTGGCGGCGGGTGCTGACGACCATCCGGTGGTCGGCGCCGTCGAGGGCGGAGCGCACCTGTGCGAGGTCGAGGAAGAAGACGTCGCCGGGTTCGGCGAGCAGTCCCCTGCCGGCGAGCTCCCCCCCGATGGTCGAGAGCTCCGCCCGGGCGTGCGCGAGCAGCCGCACCAGGAGGTCCTTGTGCGTTTCCCGCATCCCGACGAGCTGGCGCACCCGCCGCAACGCCAACCGCGTGGCACCGGCCCGGACCCGCGAGCGGCGCCGGACCCGGCCGACCACGTCCGCGATCGTCCGGTCCGCCGCGGCCGCCCCGCGGGCGAACACCGCGTCGGGGGCCAGGTCGGGGTCGTCGAGGCGCAGGTAGTTGGCCAGCACACCCAGCACGTGGGTGGGGTCGTCGGACCAGCGGGGCATGCCGAGGTCGATCTCGGCGACGGCGCGGTGGCCGTGCCGGCGCAGGAACGCGGCGAGCCCACCCTGCAGGACAGGCGGCAGCGTGGCGCGGGCGTACCCGGCGGCGAGCTCGCCCGGGCCGGTTGCGCGCAGTACCGCCGCGGCGGTGGCGTCCGCGCGTACCCGGGTGGCCAGCGCCCAGAGCTCCAGGTCCATCTCGGTGGTGCCGTTGTGCGGCAGCGAACGCAGGACGTCGTGCGAGGTGGCCGGATCGAGGTCGGCGCCGGCCAGCTTCTGGGCGACGGCGAGCGCAAGGAGCCCGCCGGCGGCCACCGGCACGACCCGCGGCATGATCGGAAAGACCTCGGCGAGCACCCGCTGCACATGGTCGAGGCGCCCGGCCGACGTCGCCCCTGCGGGTACAACGGTGAGCGCCTCGAGGTGCCGGCCGAACCGGGCGACGTGGGCGCGGGCCGCGGCGGGCCGGAGCAGCGCCGCGGCGAGCAGCAGCGGCATGCGGTAGCGCACGAGTACCCGTGCCAACCCTGCGACGAACGGCCACAGTGCCGGGGAGCGCACCGACAGCGCCGGATCGTCGAGCAGCGTCCGGAGGACCACCGCCGAGCGGGTCTCCATCACGTCGAGCACCCGGGGGACCAGCGCCCGTCCGGCCCGGCTGTGCAGCACTGCCGTCACATCCGCGAACGCCCGGCCGCCGGCCTCGGTGAACACCGGCGGTCCGGCCACCGGGTCGGGCACCGGCACGCCGAACACCGTGACGGCCGGCGTCGAGGCGACCACCCGGAACGCCGACAGCCCCATCGGGGTCAGCGGTCGCGTCAACCCCTGGGCGAGGCTCGCGTTGAGGTAGACGCGCAACCCGGGACGGGCCGGGGCGGGTAGCGGGTACAGCGTGGTGATCGGCCGGGACTGGGTGAGCCACAGGACCCCGGCATCATCGAGCGCCCACTCGATGTCCTGCGGCGCACCGAAATGTGCCTCGACGCGCCGGCCGAGCGCCACCAGCTCGCGGATCGCGGCGTCGGGCAGGCAGGGCTGATCGGCGTCGAGCGGTGCTCCGGAGACCTCGGAGGTCCCCCCGCCGGACCGCGCCCGGATGACGAGCCGCTTGTCGCCCAGCCGGTGCTCGACGATCACGCCAGCCCCGTCGACGACGATGTGGTCGGGGTTGACCGCCCCCGATACGACGGCTTCGCCCAGCCCCGGGCTGGCGTCGATCACCGTGCTGGTGCGTCGACCGGTGACCGGGTCGGCGGTGAACGCCACCCCGGCCACGGACGCGTCGACCATCCGCTGGACCACGACCGCCAGCGCCACGGCGCCGTGGTCGATCCCGGCGGTGGTCCGGTAGCTCACCGCACGATCGGTCCACAGCGACGCCCAGCAGCGGCGGACCGCGTCGAGCAGGGCTTCGGCGCCGACGACGTTGAGGAAGGTGTCCTGCTGCCCGGCGAAGCTGGCCGTGGGCAGGTCCTCGGCGGTGGCCGAGGACCGGACGGCGACGGGCACGTCGTCGCCGAGGTCGAGGTAGGCGGCGCGCACCGCGTCGGCGATGTCGGCGGGCATCGGCTCGGCGAGCATGGCGGCCCGGGCCCGGCCGGCGAGCTGCGCGGGATCCCCGGCCGTGCGGATCAGGTCCCCCAGACCGGCGGCCTCGGCGACCCGCGCGTACGCCGGGGTGGTGACGCAGAACCCGCCGGGCACCGCGAACCCGCCGGTGCGGAGTTCGCCGAGGTTGGCGGCCTTGCCGCCGACCAGGGGTAGCAGGGTCGCTCCGACGTGGTCGAGATCGACGACGGTGGCGAGGGTGGTGGACATGTCATGACGGTAGCCTGACGTGCCGGTAAACTCAACGAGTAATGAATAATGACGAGCGGCGACGTCGACGACCGTGAGCGCACTCACCGGGCGATGTCGTCGGCAGTGATGCCGTAGCGTCCCCGGTAGTACAGCAGTGGCAGCCGGACCGGGTCGGCGCCCAGGTCGTGCACCCGGCCGACGACGATCGTGTGGTCGCCGCCGTCGTACTCGTTCCAGAGCGTGCAGTCGATCCAGGCGCTGACGCCGGCGAGGCGCGGGGCACCCGACGACGCGGGCCGCCAGTCGACGCCGGCGAACTTGTCCACCCCGGTGCGGGCGAACCCGGCGCTGTAGTGCTCGTGGTCGGCTGCGAGCACGTTCACGCAGAACGCGCCGGCAGCCCGGATCAGCGGCCAGGTCGACGACGTCCGGGCGGGGGAGAAGTTGACCAGCGGTGGGTCGAGGGACAGTGAGGCGAAGGACTGGCAGGTGAACCCGAGCGGACCATCCGGGCCGGCCGCGGTGACCACGACGATGCCGGACACGAAGTGACCCAGGACCTCGCGCATGACCTCCGGCCTGACCGGGCCGGGAGGCGCGCCCGAATGCAGACCTGCCATGGGGTCGACAGTAGGGGGTTGTGCTCCGCACGTCAGGCGGTGATCGCCGCCACCTCGTGGCGTGTCCCCCGGACGGTGGGCTTTGAACACGGCGTCCAGCCTCCCTGCCACGGCTCAAGGTAACCAGTCAGTTATCTCTCACGCGTATCTCTCACGCGCGGAAGCGAGCGAAGACGCGGTACATCATCTCGGTTCCGCGGCGCAGCGCGTCGACCCGGATCCGCTCGTCGTTGCCGTGCATCCGGCTGAGCGTGTCGTCGTCGGTCACGTACGGGTAGATGCCGTACACGGGGATTCCCCGCTGCCGCCATGGTCCGGAACTGGTACCCGCCTCGAAGAGCACCGGGGTGACCGGCACACCGGGGAAGGTCTCGCTCGCACCTGCCTCCAGAGCGCGATAGACGTCGGTGTCCACCGCCGAGGCGGTCGCGCCCATCCGCATCTCCAGCCCGGCCAGGAGCTGCTCCTGCGACTGTCCGGGCTGGCCCCGGGAGCTGAGTGCGACCGTCACCCCGTCACCCGCGGCGGCCCGGATCTCCGCGAGGGTCTGCGCGACGGGGACACCGCCGGGAACGAGGCGCAGGTTCACCTGGGCACTCGCCGACCCGGGCTGCACATTGACGCGATAACCCGCGTTCTGGATCACCGGCGTGACGATGTGCCGGATCAGCGCGTTGTGCAGCGCCGGATGGGCACTGAGCGCGACGACCATCGCCCCGGCCCGGTTGCGCTGCTCGCGGTCGGTCGCGTCGAGCATGAGCCGCAGTGCCGCCGCGAGGTCCGCGTTGCCGGTGGCCTGCGCCCATGCCTGGAAGTAAGTCCTGGTCAGCTCCGTGAGCGCTACATCGGGCTGGTAGTCCGCCAGCCGGGTCAGCGCCCGGTTGAGCCGGACGATCGCGGCATCCGGCGACGGCCGCGACGAGTGCGTTGCCGTGCCCTGGGCGGTCACCTCGATCTGGGCGGCCATCTTGTCGAGGGTGGTGATCGAGATGACGGTCGGCGTGCCGGCGCCGGGGACGGCCGGCATCCAGCCGCCCTCGGTGAGTACCGCACCGGCGTCGATCTTGTCGTAGTGCTGCTCGGCCAGCCACCGCGTGCCGTGCGGGCCGGCTTCCTCGTCGCAGTCGGCGAGGAAGATGATGTCGCGGTCGAACCGGGCGCCTTCCTGCACGTGGCGCAGCACCGCGCTCGTGAACGCCGCGTTCGCCCCCTTCATGTCCAGGGTGCCGCGGCCGTACACCCACCCGTCCCTGACCTCCCCGCTGTACGGGTCGACGGTCCACCGTTCCCGCTCCACGCCGACGACATCGGAGTGACCCAACAGCAGCAGCGGCCGGTTGGCGCCGCTGCCGGCGATCCGGGCGATGAAATGGGCGTTGTCGGCCTTCGGCGTCGGGATGATCTCGGTGCGGGCACCGGCTGCGTCCCACACGGTCTTGAGCATTTCCGCGTGGGGCAACGTCACACCGCCCTCGCCGGCGTGCGAGGTGTCGAACCGCACCATCCGGACGGTCAGGTCGAGCGGGTCGAGATCCGCCGCCGTCAGGATCGGCCGGGGTGGTGCTTCGGTCGTGCACCCGCCCGCCCCGAACCCGGTCGCCGCCACACCCGCCGCGATGCCGGCGATGCGCAACGCGTCGCGCCTGCTGAAATCGGTCATCAGACCCCCGACCCGACCTTAATGCGACCGGGGGGTCGCGAGATTCACTCGATCAGGGCGTGCGGCTCAGCTCGCGTAGGCGCGCAATCGGTCGGCGCGCTCCCCGATCCGCAGCTTCGCCATGACCTCGCGCTCGATCTGGCGCACCCGCTCGCGGGAGAGCCCGAACCGGCGCCCGATCTGGTCGAGCGTGCGCGGCTGCCCGTCGTCGAGGCCGTAGCGCATGCGGATGACGTGCTGCTCGCGGTCGTCCAGGGTGCCGAGCACCCGGCGCAGGTCATCGTGCAGCAGGTGCGAGATCACGGTGGTCTCGGCGTCGGTGGCCTCGCCGTCCTCGATGAAGTCGCCCAGCGGGGCCTCCTCGTCGGACCCGACCGGCATGTCCAGGCTCACCGGGTCGCGCGCGTGGTCGAGCAGGTCGGCGATCTTCTCCTCGGCGATGCCGGACTCCGCGGCGAGCTCGACGTGCGTGGCGTCGCGGCCGAGGCGCTGGTGCAGGTCGCGCTTGATCCGGGCCAGCTTGTTGACCTGCTCGACGAGATGTACGGGCAGCCGGATGGTGCGGGCCTGGTCGGCCATACCCCGGGTGATGGCCTGGCGGATCCACCAGGTGGCGTAGGTGGAGAACTTGAAGCCCTTGGCGTAGTCGAACTTCTCCACCGCGCGGATCAGCCCGAGGTTGCCCTCTTGAATCAGGTCGAGCAGCGGCATCCCGCGGCCGGTGTAGCGCTTGGCCAGCGAGACGACGAGCCGGAGGTTGGCCTCCAGCAGGTGGTTGCGGGCGCGCGCACCATCGCGGACGATCGTGCGCAGGTCGGCCGCGAACTGCCGGTCCAGGTCGGGCTCGGTGTCGAGCATGTGCTTGGCGAAGACCCCGGCCTCGATCCGCTTTGACAGATCCACTTCCTGCTCTGCGCTCAGCAGTGCCGTCTTTCCGATACCGTTGAGGTACACCCGTACCAGGTCGGCCGCCGGGCTCTGGGCGTCCAGGTCTTCTGGGGACAGCTCGACGGCCGCCGCCTGCGGTCGGTCGGGATCGGTGCGCTGACCCGGAATGGTCGCTGTGGTCATGTGCTTCCTCCCCTGCGCGGACCCGGGCGGGGGCAGCTGGCGCCGCCCGCCGGGGCTCTCAGGCACTAGAACGCCCGTGCCCGAGATTACGTTCCCCGGCTGGCGCATCCACCGGTCGGGCGGTGACCGGTCTCTCAGCGGGACCTCAGCGAACGCGGTGGTGACGGCGCTCGCTGCTCAATGGTTCGGTTCCCGCCGCCCCGCCCACCACCACGAACGCCCAGCGAGCGGCCGGCCGGGCTCACACCTCCACGAGCACCGTGAACGGGCCGTCGTTCACCGACTCCACGGCCATCATCGCGCCGAACACGCCGGTCTCGACGTGCGCCCCCCGCTGCCGCAGCGCGTCGACGACGGCCTCGACCAGCGGCTCGGCCTGCTCCGGGCGAGCGGCCGCCGACCACGACGGGCGACGGCCCTTGCGGGTGTCGCCGTAGAGCGTGAACTGGCTCACCACCAGCAGCGGCACACCGGTCTCGGCACAGGATCGCTCCCCGGCGAGGATACGCAGCTCGTGGAGCTTGCGGGCCATCTCCGCGGCGGCGGTAGCCGGGTCGTCGCGGTGCACGCCGAGCAGCACCAGCAGGCCCGGCCCGTCGACCGCGCCGACGACCGCTCCGCCGACGCGCACCGCGGCCCGGGTCACCCGGGCGACGACGGCTCTCACGACGTCGGGCTGACCGGCCGCAGCACGCCGTGCCGGACGAGCTCGCACACCGCCGGGAGCGCCGCGCCGATGAGCTGGTCGATCGGCCGGTCGTGGGCGATCGCCAGCAGTTCGACGAGCTCGCCGAGCGCCAGGTCCCCGCGGCATCCCGCGAGAAGGGCCGCCGCCGGATCGTCCACCTCATGCCGCCAGCGGGGACCGTCGGAGCGCGCGACGGTGGCACCCACCTCGGTCCAGCCCTCGCCGGGATCGGTACCCGGTACCGCGTAGCGCTCCAGCACGGCTGTCGGGGCGAGCGCCAGCCTGGCGCCGAGCAGAGCGTCGTCCCGGGCGTGCGCGCGCAGCCGGTCCACCCGGTCGAGCCACCCCGCGACCTCCGGCCCGAGCGGGTCGTCGAGCTCGCCAGGGAGGTCCTCGACCACGACGGTCGGGGAATCGAGCGTCGATTCCGGGCGGCGCAGGGTGAGGAACCCGAAGCCGACGGCCTCCACCCGCTCGTCCGCCATCCAGTCCAGCCACCGTGCGGCCTGCTTCCGAGCCGCTGGCGAGCCGGCGTCGAGGCCGGCGTCGCGCTGCCAGGTGCCGACGTGCAGCGCCGGGTCGGCCACCTCGCGCTGCACGACCCATGCGTCCACCCCGTCGGGCAACCAGGAGCGAACCCGGTCGGGCCAGTCCTCGCCGCGCACGTGCAGCCACGAGCCGAGCAACTGAGCCACCCCGCCATCGGCACTGCCCGTTCCGTTGAGCGCGAACGTGGCCGCCGCCATCGCCAGGGCGCGGGGCGCCACGTCGGTCGCGGTGACCGCACCCGCGTGCCGCGTCGCGTGCAGCGCCTGCACGCCGCAGCCGGTACCCAGGTCGAGCAAGGTAGCGACCGGACGCCGGACGGTTGCCGCGGCCAGCGTCAGGGACGCCGCGCCGACGCCGGTGACGTGGTCGCGATCCTGTCGGCGCCGGTCGAGGTCGGAGAGCACCCACCAGTCACCGTCGCCGTAGGGACGCAGGTCCAGCGCCGCGGCCCAGCCCGCGCCGTCGCGGCGCAGGAGCCCGGTGGCCGCGGCGTCGGTCGGGGTCAGTGGGGCCAGCGCTGCGCGCACCGCACCGTCCGGCTCCACCGAGCCGAGCAGCAACAGCCGCACCAGCACACCTAGCTCGCCGCCGTCGACGGTGGCCCGGAACGCGGGTTCGGGTTCGGGTTCGCCGCGACCCAGGGCGGCGTGGGCCTGGCCGCCGAGCAGCGTCCGGACCCCGCCGGTGGAGTAGCGGGCTCGGCGCAGTGCAGTGCGCAGGGCGTCACAGTGGGCGGGGGAGAATGCGGGGAGCACGGCTTAGGCTCTCACCTGTCGTTCACACCGAGGAGGACCCGGTGGCGCTGACCCTGACCCAGGACCCCGACGCCGACGCGCTGCTCGACCGCGACCCGCTGGCGTTGCTGATCGGGATGCTGCTTGACCAGCAGTTCCCGATGGAACGGGCCTTCGCCGGCCCGGCCCTGCTGGCCCAGCGACTGGGCCGGACAACGCTCGACCCCCACGAGCTGGCCGGTTACGACCCGGATGCGCTCGTGGAGATCTTCCGCGGCCCGCCCGCGCTGCATCGCTACCCGGGCTCGATGGCCAAGCGGGTGCAGGCCCTGGCCGCGTTGGTGATCGAGCGGTACGACGGCGACGTCACGGGGTTGTGGCGCGACGTCGTCGACGGCCAGGAGCTCGTCACCTGGCTGGCCGCACTGCCCGGGTTCGGCGCCCAGAAGGCGCAGATCTTCACCGCACTGCTCGGCAAGCAGCGGGGTGTCACCCCGGCGGGCTGGCGGGAGGCCGCGGGCGGGTACGGCGAGCAGGGCGTGCACCGCTCGATCGCCGACGTGGTGGACGCGGAATCGCTGGGCCGGGTGCGGGAGTACAAGCAGCAGCAGAAGGCCGCGGCGAAGGCCGGCCGTTAGCATCGCGTCCGTGCACCAGATCCCCTCGGCGCGGCGCGATCTGCGCGTCATCGATCCCGATCAGGTGTGCGACGCCACGGCCGTGCTCGCCGACGAGGTGCAGCTGCGGCACGCGGCGACGGTGCTCGACGCGCTCGGCGACGTCCACCGGCTCAGCATCCTGCTCGCCCTGCATCATGCCGGTGATCTCTGCGTGTCCGACCTCGCGGTCTCGGTCGGGATGAGTGACAGCGCCGTGTCGCACGCGCTGCGGCTGCTGCGCGCCCACGGCATGGTGGTCGCGCACCGCGAGGGGCGGTTGGTGCGCTACCGCACCGCGGGTGAACTTGTACAGCGGCTGCTCGACGTGGTCTCCGAGAGTGTCGTCGGTGATCTTGAGCTGCACGCCCACGGCGCTGTCGCCGACCACTCTGAGGACGGGCCGTCGGGCGCCCGTCCCACGTGAGTGGCACGATGGAGACAGGTGCCCGGCCGACGGTCGGCGCCGGCGAGGAGAAGTCGTGACAGACCCGCGGGCAGCCCCGGACTTCGGTGATTCACCACCCGTTCTCATCACCGATGCGGCCCCCTCCTATGAGGAGGAGCTGGCCACGCGCAAGCGCCGCTACGGGATCATGATGGGGATGCGGGTGCCGTTCATGGTCCTGGCCGCTGTGTTCTACAATATCCCCTGGCTGGCGGTCACCCTGCTGGTGCTGTCGATCCCGCTGCCGTGGATGGCGGTGCTCATCGCCAACGACCGGTTGCCCCGCAAGCGCGAAACGGTCAGCCGTTACCAGGGCGACAAGCGTCAGCTCGAGGCCAAGGAACACCCGGTCATCGAGGGGTAGCGCAGCGAGCATCAGGACAGTCGGCGGTTTCAATCCGCGGTCACATCGTCAGCACCACGGCGACCTGCGCGGCCAACCCGGCGTTGGCCCGCACCAGCGCGAGGTTCGTGCGAAGGCTGGCCCCACCGCTACCCGTATGGAAATGCTCCAGCAGCACCGGCGTCACGTCCTGGCCGGTGACGCCACGGCCGGCGAGCAGCGCCAGGCCCTCGGCGAGCAACCGGTCGTGCAGCGCCTCGTCGAGCTCGTCGACGGCCGGCACGGGCTGGGCGAGCACCGCGCCCGACCGCGCTCCGAGGGAACGATGCGCCCGCCACACCGCCGCCACCTGCACCGGGTCGTCCACCCGCCATGGCACCGGGTACCCCGAGTCGCGTCGGTAGAAGCCCGGGAACGCGTCGGTACGGTAGCTGAGCACGGGCACCGATAAGGTCTCCAGTACCTCCAGGGTCGCCGCGATGTCGAGGATAGACTTCACCCCGGAGCAGACGACGAGCACACCGCACCCGGCGAGCGCGGCCAGGTCGGCCGAGATGTCCCAGGAGTCCCGGGTGCCGCGATGCACCCCACCGATCCCGCCGGTGGCGAACAGTTCCACCCCCGCGACGTGCGCCAACGCAGCCGTGGCGGCCACCGTCGTTGCGCCGTCACGGCGCAGCCCCACCGCCACTCCGAGGTCGCGCACCGAGAGTTTGGCCAGGCCGTCGCCGCAGACCCGGTCGAGCTCCGCGGCATCCAGCCCGACCCGCGGCACGCCGTCGAGCACCGCGACCGTGGCCGGCACCGCGCCGTATGCCCGGACAGCGGCCTCGATCTCATCCGCGGCCGCCCGGTTCATCGGCGCGGGCAGGCCGTGGGCGAGCAGGGTGCTCTCCAACGCGACGACGGGCCGGCCGTGCGCGAGGGCGTCGGCGACCTCGGGGGAGTGCCTGACACGACGATCAGCAGAAATCGTCGAACTCCCCGGCCTTGACGCCCGTGACCCACGCAGTCATCTCGGCACGGGTGAAAGTGACGTGGCTGGCCTCGGGGCGCTTGCTGTCGCGGAGGCCGATCTGCCCGTCGGGGAGGACTGTCACCTCGACGCATTCGGAGCCGTCGTTGAGGGAGAAGCTGCTCTTGCGCCAGAACTGATTCTGCAAGCCGAACCTCCCTGAACGTACGGTCACTCGTAGCCCTTCGCCGTCCCGTTGATCATCTCCAGGGGCTCGGCACGGGACAGTGCAAGCTGAGTGAGCATCTCAAAAGGCAGCGTGTACGTGCGTACGCGCTCGCGCTCCTCAATTAGCACCATACCTGTGACGACTCCCTTCCCGTAGAGAGGACGGCCCTTCCAAGCCGGTCCACCGCCGGCGTCGAACGGCAGGATCTGCACGGTCATGTGCGGCTCGACGGTCCGCGACGATGCTCAGGAGATCGCGTGCCACCGGGCCGAGGTGTCGCCGGTTCGCAATGACTGGATGCGGTGGCGCAGTTCGTCTGCGGCTGCGGGTTTGTGGGGGGCGAGCCGGATGTACGCGCTGAGTGAATGCAGCTCGGTGATGTCGCGGAGCACGGTCCGTTCCGGCCGGGCGCGAATGTGGCGCCGGTAGTGCATGCAGGCGCCGCAGGAGTACCGCCAGGTCGGTGGGGGTGGTCGACCGGTGGGGCCAGAAGGTGGCGGCGGCGCCGGCGGCGATCACCGGCTGGTCGCCGGGTGCCGGTGGTAACGCGATCGGGTCGGGGTGGGTGGCCAGCCATCGGGTCACGGCGATGCTGGTGCGGGCACGCTGGCGGCGCAGCGGGGTGTCCGGAGCGAGGCGCGCGACGATTCCCTGGCGGGGTAGCAGGTACACCGCGTTGGAGCCGTGGTGCAGTAGCCGCGCGCCGGTGGCGTTCACCCCGAAGATCCGACAGGTGTCACGCAGTGCCTTCAGGCCGGGCAGCAGGGGTGTCCCGGCGAGCCGGTGGGCTCACCGGGCGTTACGCGGCCATCGTCAGCGCGGTGCGGACGTGCTCGCGCAGCTCCGCCACCTCGGGCTTGCTGCTGAACGGGTCAGCGACGGTGTCCATCACCCGCAACCTGGCGTAACCCCGGGTTACGGTCAGCCCGCTGATCGCGCTCACGGCCTGGTAGACGGTGCTCACCGCGGAGTCGAGATCGCCGGCCCGGAAGTACGCACCCGCCAGCGGCGGCAGAATGAGCGCGCGGCTGCGCTCGTAGGCGACGCCGTACCCGTGGGCGGCGCCGGCCAACCGCTCGATGGCGGCCGGGGCGAACTCGGGGCTGGACAGCGATAGCAGGTACAGCGCGTAGCCCTGCTGCCCGGAGATCTCGGCGCCGGTGACGAACCGCGCCCACGGCGGGGTCGTCGCCGGATCGGCACCGGCGTACCTCCCCAGTGCCTCACCCATCGCTCGCCGGCACGGCTCGGCCTCACCCAGCGAGGCCCGGCACATCCCCAGAACAGCGGAGATGTAGCCCTGGGTGACCGCACCGACGGGATGCCTGCGGTTCGCCGCCGTGACCGATGCAGCTGGATGAGCTGCAGTGCCTCGCGCGGGCGGCCCAGGTGCAGGGCCTGGTGCGCCATGAGCCACAACGCCTTCACGGCGAGGTCGGTGCCGCGCGGGTGATCCTCGGCGCGGCGGGCGGTGTCCAGGGCGAAGGTCCACAACCGCCGAGCGGAGTCGTGCCGCTCCACGTCATAGGCCAGCCCTCCCGCGACACCGGCCAGGTCCGCGGTGGCCACCAGCAGGCGGGTACGGACCCCCGGCGGGCAGGCGGCGTTCTCCAACCTGCGCACCTGCTGCAGCTGCGCGACAGCCGCCGTGCAATACAATCCACCGCCGTGGGCATTGGCCGAACGGCGGAAACCGTCCGTGATCGCCTCGATCGCGTTGACGTCGGCCGCACCGATCCGCGGCCGGGTGACCGGTGGGTCGTCATCCGGCAGCAGCGCGCCCAGCCGTGCGAGCTTCGGGTGCAGACCTGAGCCCAATGTGGCGGCGGTGACCAGGGTGACGAAGTCCCGACGGTCCACCCAGCTCGCCTCCTCCCCAGCCACCCTACCGGCCGCGCCGGCGAGAAAACCCAACCGCCGGGCCGGGATGTCCAAGGCGGTGGACAGGCGCGCGACCAACCGAACATGGGTCAACCGACGCTCACCCCGCTCGACCGCGGAGATCCGCGACTGGGACAGCCCCAGCAGCCCGGCGAGCTGCAGCTGGGACAGCCCGGACTCCGCCCGGACGGCGAGGAACACCGGACCGAGGTCGTAGCAGGCCAACGCGCGGCGCATGCCGGCCTCGTCGTAGAAACCCTCCGGAATGGGGCGCTGAAAACCGATGGCCCGAGCACAGGACTCGCACATGGTGCCAACCTGGTCGACCCGCAATAGGGCACCACACAGGCGACAGCATCGGCCCCGAACGTTCATGCTTCCTCTTTCACCATAACCCGACGACATCCACGCAAGCGCACAGCATAGTCCCACGCCGTTGGACGGTTTCCGCCGCTCACCACACCTGTACGGCAACTCTTGGGGTCGAGCTTCGTGCCGCTATTAAGCCCCAGTGGGGCTATTGCCGCTGGGGGTCGAATGCAGCGCCGAGGACCGCGACGATGGGCGCATGGCAAGCCGGACTTCGACGACATGGCACACCTGGCACACGTGCTCAACCGATGGGCTCGACCACGCGGTGACCGATGAACAGGTGGCCACCGGGATGGCCGGGCGGTACCCGGCCGTGTGCGGGCACGACGTGCTGGTCACCTCGATGCTCTGCCCGTCGGGCCCGCGTTGTCCGTCCTGCCTGGCCTTCCTGCACGCCCTGTCGGCGTCTCGCCCCGACGACCACCGTCAGGTACCCAGCCGCCGCAAGCCCGGTGTGCTCGCGCGGCACCTGCGCCGTGGTCCCTGGTCTCCGGT
>JBOHEO010000126.1:0-16996 GCA_050701055.1 Pseudonocardia sp.
CTGCGGGAACGCAGCTCATGTCCCGATTTCAGTGATCATGACCGGGGTTGGAGGGCGGGTGATCGCGTGATCTGTCAGCCGGGCGGATCTGGTGCTGTCGAGCGGGAGGCGTCATCGCGTGATCTGTCAGCGGGGCGGGTCTGGTGTTCTCGGGCGGGGGCGTGATCGCGCGGGCGGGCCTGGTGGTCTCAGCCGGTGGTCTCGGGGGAGCCGACCGTCGACCATGAGGATGCCCTCGGCGCGGAGCCTCACGGACTGTTCGGCTGCGATGTGCGGGGCGCAGCTCCCGTCCGCGCGCAGCACGCGGTGCCACGGCAGGTCGTGGCCGTCCTCGGCGAGGATCCGGCCGACCAGACGCGCCGAGCGCAGCCCGGCCAGGGCCGCGACGTGTCCGTAGGAGCGCACCTCGCCCGGCGGGATGGCGAGGACCACCTCCCGCACCCGCTCGACGGTCGCATCGTCCACGGCTACCTGCCCAGGAACGGTCGGATCAGATCAGCCACCTCGGCGGTGCACTCCAGGAAGATCATCTGTCCGGCGTCGACGCGAGGACGAAGGCCGTGTTCCGGACCGTACGTGCATAGGTGCAGCGCGTTCCCGACCATTCGCAGATCGTGCCATCCGCATGCGGGACTGTCGGTGGCCCATGGTTGCATCGCGCCATGTCCAGATCCGAGCGTCGCCCCAATCCCGACCGGGCCGCCCTCGCGCCCGGGCTGGTGCGCCGGCCGCGTACCAACGGGCCGGAGCCGAGCTGGGACGCCACGGCCCGCCGGGTGCTGGCGCACGAGGCGGGGCCGCTTCGGGTGGTGGGCGGACCGGGCACCGGCAAGACGACGCTGCTCCTGGCGAGGATGGCTGCCCGGGTCTGTGCCGGCGCCGACCCTGAGCGCACGCTGCTGCTTGTCGGGAGCAGGCGGGCCGCCGGGGAGCTCCGCGAGCGGCTCGCGGAGCTCGTGCACGACGATGGTGCGGCGGGGGAGGGGAGCACCGTGCGGGAGCCGCTCGTCCGCACGTTGCACTCCTACGCGTTCGGAGTGTTGCGGTTGCACGCTGCCCGCGAAGGCGCCCCGCCGCCCCGGCTGCTCGCGAGCGCCGAGCAGGACGCTGTGATGCGTGACCTGCTCGCCGGCGAGCTGGCCGGTGTCGCGCCCGATTCCGGCTGGCCCGACCGGCTGCGGCCGGCGCTGAGCCTGCCGGGTTTCGCCGCGGAGTTGCGCGAGTTGCTGATGCGCGCGGCCGAGCGCGGGCTCGGGCCGGTGGAGCTGGCCGAGCTGGGCCGCGAGCATGCCATGCCCGGGTGGATCGCGGCCGGCCGGTTCTTCCGCAGTTACGAGCACGTCATCCTGCTGCGCGGAGCGGCTGGTCGCGGTGCCCCGCAGGCCACCGCCCCCGCGCTCGACGCCGCCGAGCTCGTCACGGCCGCCCTTGACGCGCTCGCCTCCGATCCGGAGCTGCTGGCGGCCGAGCGCGACCGGGTGCAGCACCTGCTCGTCGACGATGCGCAGGATCTCGACCCGCAGCAGATGGAGCTGGTCCGAGTGCTCGGTTCCACCGCCCGCACGGTGCTGATCGCCGGCGACCCCGATCAGGCCGTGCTCAGCTTCCGAGGCGCCGACCCCGGTGGGCTCCGGGCGGTCGAGGCGGAGACCGTGGTGCTCGCCACCGATCACCGGGGGCTGCCCGCGGTGCGGGCAGCCGGTGGGCGGCTGGTGGCGCGGTTGCCAGGGGCGGGTGCCGGACGTGAGCGGGTCGGGCCATCGCCCCAGGCCACTCCGGCTACGGGGGCGGGGTCAGCTGCGGTGTTGGCCCCGGCTGCGGGGTCGGTCGAGGTGCGGCTGTTCGGCTCGGCCGCGCAGGAGGCGGGTTGGCTCGCCGACCAGCTCCGCCGCGCGCATCTCACCAGGGGGGTGCCGTGGTCGGAGATGGCGGTGCTCTCCCGGTCCACGCGGCGGTCGCTCCCAGCGCTGCGCCGGGCGTTGCTGGCCGCCGGTGTGCCCATCGCCGCACCCCCGGAAGAGCTTCCACTGGCCCGCCAGCCCGCCGTCGTCCCGCTGCTCATGGTGCTGCGCTACGCCATCCGTCCTGACGAGATCGACGCCGACGCCGCCACCGCGCTGCTCACCTCACCGCTCGGATCGGCCGACCCGATGCGGATGCGCCGCCTGCGTCGCGGGCTGCTGCGACTGCACGCCGGAGGCCACCCGGAGGTGCCGGCGAACGAGTCCGAGCGGTCCGGCAGCGATCCGTTGCTGGTCGAGGCGTTGCGCGCCGCCGCAGCGGGTCGGCCCGACCCGTTGGCCGCGCTGCCCCCGCACGAGACGGCCCCGCTGCGCTCGGTCGGCACCCTGCTGGCCGTCGCCCGCAACGCCGCGCGTGCCGCGGAGAGCGCCGAGCAGGTGCTGTGGCGGGTCTGGCAGGCCTGTGGGTTGGCCCAGCGGTGGAGCGAGGCCAGCGCCCGGGGCGGGCCGATCGGCGCGGCGGCCGACCGCGATCTCGACGCCGTGCTCGCCCTGTTCGACGCCGCGGCGCGCTACACCGACCGGCTGTCGGGCGTCGGTGTCGCAGCCTTCACCGAGTACCTCGCCGACCAGCAACTGCCCGGCGATTCGCTGGCTCCGCGGGCGGTGCAGGGTGAGGCGGTCGCGCTGCTCACCGCGCATGCCGCGCGCGGGCGCGAGTGGGAGGTGGTCGCGGTCCCGGGTGTGCAGGAGGGGAGCTGGCCCGACCTTCGGTTGCGGGGCAGCCTGCTGGGCAGCGAGCGACTCGTCGACCTGATGGCCGGTGTGGCGGCGCCGGGCTCGGACACGGTGTCCCGGGTCACACCGCTGCTGGCCGAGGAACGGCGCCTCTTCTACGTCGCGTGCACCCGGGCCCGGCACACCTTGCTGGTCAGCGCCGTGCAGGGGGAGGACGAGCAACCCTCGCGCTTCCTCGACGATCTCGATCCGGTGCCCGCAGGCGCGGCCGATCGGGCTGTACACCGGCCTGGGCGTGCGCTGGTTCTGGCCGAGCTCGTGGGCGAGCTGCGCCGGGCGGTTGCCGATCCCGAGAACGACGCCGAGGGCGGCCCCGCGGACGACGTCACCTCGGATGGTTCCGCACCCGCACGGGCCGGGCGTCGACGGCGGGCCGCGGCGCAGCTGGCCCGGCTCGCGGCCGCCGGCGTGCCGGGGGCACATCCCGACGACTGGTACGGGCTCGCGCCACCGTCCACCACGGTACCGCTGCGGGTGCCGGGCGAGGTGGTGCCCGTGTCGCCGTCCGACGTGGAGAAGATCGTCCGGTGCCCGCTGCGCTGGGTGCTGGAGCGCCACGGCGGTGGCGAGGTGGGCGCGCTGTCCGCGGTCACCGGCTCGCTGGTGCACGCCCTGGTGCAGGCCAAGGCCGCCGGGGCCGGCGGGGCGGAGCTGGAGGGCGCGCTGCATTCGGCGTGGTCGCGGCTCGATGCCGGGGCCCCGTGGTTCGGCCGCCGCGAGCTGGTACGGGTGCGGGGAATGCTGGCCGCGTTCGACGACTGGGTGCGCACCAGCCGGGAGGGCGGGCTGCGGCTGGTGGCCGTCGAGCACCCGGTACAGCTCGACATCGCCGGCGACAAGCGCGGCGCGGGGGGGCCGTGGCTGCGGCTGCGCGGCCGGGTGGACCGGCTGGAGGTCGACCGCGATGGTCGCCCGGTGGTCGTCGACGTGAAGACCGGTCGCACTGCCATCTCGGCACGGGCGGCCGCCGAGCACCCGCAGCTCGCGGTGTACCAGCTGGCCGCGGCACTCGGGGCGTTCGGTGAGCTGCTGGAGCACGGCGCCGCACCAGGGGGTGCCCGGCTGGTGTACCTCGCCGACCGGAAGGCCGCTGGGCAGGCGAAAGAACCTGCCCAGCCCCCGTTCGACGATGCCCAGCTCACCCAGTGGCTCCAGGTCGTACGCACCTGCGCCGACGAGACGTCCGGCGCGCATTTCATCGCTCGCACCGGCCCCGACTGCGACCGCTGCCCAGTACGCACCAGCTGCCCGCTCAACGAGTCCGGCCGTCCGGTGCCGGAAGGCTAGATGGTTGACTTGCGGCGCACCGCCTTTCGCGCAGAGGCCAGCGTCGCGGGCGACCGCGACCACTTCAGCGCGACTAAATCCCGGCGGCCGAGTTTGAAGTTAAGTTGCTCACACCCAAAGTGCAGTCGCGTTGGGTTCGACACCGCGGGCCTCAGCACTGATGCTTCGGTCCGCGACGGCAAACCCTGACATACCACACTCGACCAGCAGGCAGCGGTGGTTGGTGCTCGGCGATCTCTGCCACGACTGGCTCTGAGGTGTCACCATCGCTGAGCCGGAACGCCTCACCGCTTCGGTATGCGGCCACATCAGCGGCGGTATAGGGGCTTGGGGTGTCGGCGGCGGCGCTGGCGGTGGTGCGGCTCGCGCCAACGGAGGGTGTGAGCGGTAGGGCGAACGGGTCGGCTCCCGCTCGCGTGTGGCGTTCAGCGGATCGTAGGTTCGCCCGTAAAGTCCGGCGCACCCCACCCCACCTTTGGAATCGGTCATCTCGTGCCCCTCACACCCCAGTCCCTGGCAACCGCCCTCGGCCTGCCACCCCCCACCGACGAGCAGGCCGCGGTGATCGCCGCCCCCGCCATTCCGGCGCTGGTCGTGGCGGGTGCGGGGGCCGGCAAGACCGAGACGATGGCGGCCCGGGTGGTGTGGTTGGTCGCCACCGGTCAGGTGCTGCCCGAGCAGGTGCTCGGTCTGACCTTCACCCGCAAGGCCGCCCAGCAGCTCGGGGTCCGGGTGCGGTCGAGGTTGCGGCGGCTGGGTGGATCGCGGTTGCTCGACGAGCTGGATCCGAGCGGGCAGCGGCGAGCCGCGGTGCTGGCCGGTGAGCCCACCGTGTCCACCTACCACGCCTACGCCGGTCGCCTCGTCGGCGAGCACGCGCTCCGACTCCCCGCCGAGCCCGGGGCCCGGCTGCTCGGCGGCACGGCGGCGTGGCAGCTTGCACACCGGGTGGTGTCGGGGTGGGCCGACGACCTGGACGTGGACCGGATGCCGGCCACCGTCACGGGCTGGTTGCTCGCGCTGGCCGGTGAGCTCGGCGAACACCTGGTGGAGCCCGCGGCGGTGCGCCGGCATGCCGAGCGCCTCCTCGCGGTGTTGACCGACGTACCGCGGGGCAGGGGCCAGCGCGCGGAGCCATCGCAGGCCTACCAGCAGTGGCTCGAGGCGCAGCGGCTGCGGGTCGCGCTGTTGCCGCTGGTCGAGGCGTTCTCGGCGCGCAAGCAGGCGGAGCGGGCGGTCGACTTCTCCGACCAGCTCGTCATCGCCGCGCGGGTGGCGGTCGAGCACCCGGAGGTGGGGGAGGCGGAGCGGGCCGCGTACCGGGCGGTGCTGCTCGACGAGTACCAGGATACCGGGCACGCCCAGCGGGTGTTGCTGCGTGCGCTGTTCGGCACGGGGGCGGGTGGGCCGGTCGGCGGGAAAGCGCCGGTCCGGGTGGACGGGCCGGCGGTCACCGCCGTCGGCGACCCGTGCCAGTCGATCTACGGCTGGCGGGGGGCCAGCGCGGGCAACCTCCCGCGGTTCCGCACCGACTTCCCCGCACCGGGGGGTGCTCCGGCGCAGGAGTACGGCCTGCTCACCAGCTTCCGCAACCCGCCCGAGGTGCTGGCCCTGGCGAACGCGGTGTCGGCGCCGCTGCGGGAATCTCCGGGCGCTGTGGGCGTCGGAGAGCTGCGGTCCGCTTTCGACCCGCCCGATCCCTCGTCCGCCGCCGCGGGCGAAGGTGTCGGGGAGCCGCGTTCAGCACTCAACCAGTTCACCCCGACGCCGGTCCGGGTGGGCGATGTGCGGGTGGCGCTGTTGCCCGACGTCGCGGGTGAGGTCGACTGGGTGGCCGACGGGGTGGCCGAGTACTGGCGTCGGGCTGCCGAAGCGGGAGCCGAGCCGCCCACCTCGGCGGTGCTGGTGCGCCGCCGAGCCGACA
The DNA here is from genome assembly GCA_050701055.1 of Pseudonocardia sp. GTDB lineage: Bacteria > Actinomycetota > Actinomycetes > Mycobacteriales > Pseudonocardiaceae > Pseudonocardia. Next base: position 5,971 of record JBOHEO010000126.1, read on the forward strand.
TGGACGCGCTGGCCACGGCTCTGCGCGCCCGGGGGCTGCCGGTGGAGGTCGTCGGGCTCGGCGGGCTGCTGGACACGCCCGAAGTGCGTGACCTGGTCAGCGCGCTGCGGTTGGTGGCCGATCCGCTGGCCGGACCCGCCGCGGTCCGGCTGCTCACCGGGGCGCGCTGGCGGCTGGGCGTGGCCGACCTTGCGGCGCTGTGGCAGCGCGCGCGGGAGCTCGTGCCCACGACCTCTGCCCGGCCCGGCCCGCTCAGCACGTCCGAACTCGCCCTGGGTGCGCTACCCGGTGAGCAGGCCGAGCAGGCCGGGCTCGTCGACGCGCTCGACGACCCCGGCCCGGCGGAGCGCTACTCCCCGGTCGGGTTCGCGCGGATCCGCCGGTTGGCCCGGGAGCTGGGCTGGCTGCGGTCCCGTGCGTCCGCGCCGCTCACCGACCTGGTCGCCGACACCGAGCGGGTGCTGTTGCTCGACGCCGAGACCGCCGCCCGCCCGGGCCCGGTCGGTCGGGCGCATCTCGACGCGTTCGCCGGGGTGGTGGCCGATTTCGCCGCCGGTGCCGAGGTGCCCACGTTGCCGGCGTTGCTGGATTACCTGATCACCGCGGAGCAGGCCGAGGACGGGCTCACCCCCGGTGAGGTCGAGGTCGCCCCGGACCGGGTGCAGGTGCTCACCGTGCACGCGGCCAAGGGCCTGGAGTGGCAGGTGGTGGCAGTGCCGCACCTGGTCGCGGGCGTGTTCCCCGGCCGCCGGATCGGCGGCAGCTGGCTGACCAGTCCCGCCGACCTGCCCGTCCCGCTGCGCGGCGACGCCGCCGACCTGCCCGGCCTGCACCTTCCGCCCGGCGGGGACCGCAAGGAGCTCGAGACGGCGGTCAAGGAGCACGACGCCGCGTTGGACGCGCGCCGGCTCACCGAGGAGCGCCGGCTGTGCTACGTCGCGCTCACCCGCGCCGAGCACGCGCTGTTCGTGTCCGGGCACCGCTGGGGGATGTCGGGGGAGAAGCCCCGCGAACCGTCGGAGTTCCTCCTGGAGATCGCCGCCGTCGTGGGTGAGTCCGGCATCGAGCAGTGGGCTGAGCCGCCGGGCGCCGACGCGGTCAACCCGGCGACCGCCGAGCCGCCCAGCGGCACCTGGCCGCTCGATCCCCTCGGCGCAAGATCCACCGCTGTCCACCGGGGCGCGGATCTGGTGCGCGCCGCGCTGCGGGAGCTGGACGACGTGCGCGCCGCCCGGGCCGAGGACGCCGAGCCGGGGTCGCAGCTGGAGCTGCTGGAGCTGGTAGCCGAACCGCACCCGGAGATCGAGGATCCCGAGGGTTGGGCCGCCGATGTCGACGTGCTGCTGGCCGAACGCGCGGCGGCAGTCGCCCGGCCCACCGTCGCCCTGCCCGCGCAGCTCTCGGTGAGCCAGCTCGTCGAGCTCGCTGCCGACCCGGCCGCGCTCGCCGCCCGGTTGCGCCGCCCGCTGCCGGTGGCGCCCAACCCGCACGCCCGTCGAGGCACCGCGTTCCACGCCTGGCTGGAGCAGCGGTTCGGCGCGGCCCAGCTGCTCGACCTTGACGAACTGCCCGGCGCGGCCGACGACGGAGCCCCGGCCGACGACACGCTCACCGAACTGCAGGACGCGTTCCTCGCGTCGGAGTGGGCGCTGCGACGGCCCGTCGAGGTCGAGGTGCCGTTCGAGACGGTGATCGGCGGCATCGGTGTGCGCGGCCGGATGGACGCCGTGTTCGCCGAGGCCGACGGGGGCTTCATGGTCGTCGACTGGAAGACCGGTGCCCCGCCCGACGCGTCGTGGATGCCGGCGCTGTCCGTGCAGCTCGCGGCGTACCGGCTGGCGTGGGCGGCGCTGGTCGGCTGCCCACCCGGGCAGGTGCGCGCGGCGTTCCATTACGTGCGCCCGAACGTCACGCTGCGCCCGGCCGACCTCCTCGATGTCGACGGCCTGCGCGAGCTGGTGTCGTCGGTGCCCCTGAGTACATGATCTAGATCGGGCCCGGGACCCCGAGCAGCGCCACGAGCCCGGTCAGCGCGTGGTGATGCGACCTCGTCCGACGGGTATCCCGCTGCGCCGAAGGGGGTGTACGTCTGAAGGGCCGAACCTTCCGGCCCGTTCTGCCGAACGCTGTATCGAACGACGTCGAGCAGCCAGACATGGGGTCATCTGCCCAGACGAAGGGAAGAGCATGCGAGTGGTTGCGTGGTTGGTGGCCGCCGAAGGTGTCGTGCACAGCTGGCTGGTCCGGTACAGTATTCCGGCGTTGCGAATCAGCCTGGGGTTGGTTTTCCTCGGTTTCGGCATTCTGAAGTACATACCGGGGGTGAGCCCGGCCCAGGACCTGGCGGTCACGACAACGGACATGTTGACCTTCGGGTTGATCCCCGACGGCGTCGCGCTCGTACTCATAGCCACGATGGAGTGCAGCATCGGTCTCCTGTTGATCACCGGGAAGGCGCTGCGGTTGGCGCTCTACCTTCTCGGTGTGCAGCTCCTCGGCATCCTGTCGCCGCTGGTCCTGTTGCCGCAGCGGTTGTTCTCCGGACCGTTCCATGCTCCGACGCTGGAAGGCCAGTACGTACTCAAGGACATCGTTCTGGTCGCCGCGGCGATGGTCATCGCGACGTCGTTCCGCGGTGCTCGGATCAGGTTCGGTGAGCGGCGCGCGAACGAGAGCACAGCACCCCGGTATCGACGGCCGGTGACTGCTTCGGAGAGGCTTGCGGTCGTGCTGTCCGGTATTCGGGGGGAGCTCTCGGTGCGGGAGTTGTGCCGGCGGCACCGAATCACCGAGGACGAGTACGCCCGCTGGCGACGTACCGCCGAGGAGGGTGCGATGGCCTCGCTGGCCGGTCCGGAGCAGGCTCCTCGTGGCGCTCAGGCGGCGGCGGATGCGCGATCGGCCAAGTGACACGAGCGACCGGGGTGGCCGGTCGCCGGTACCGGCCGGTCACGGTAGGTGAGGATGCCGCATCTGCGGCTCGGCTCGGCCCGGCTGACCTCGACCGGCTTTTGCGGCTAGCGTCGCCATCATGACCGCGCGCATCGTGCTGCTCGGGGCGACGGGCTACACCGGCGGGCGCACGGCGGAGGCCATGGTCAAACGTGGGCTGCGGCCGGTACTCGCCGGACGGGACCCGGCCCGGCTCGACGAGCTGGCCCACCGGCTGGGCGGGCTGGAGACCGCATGCGCCGATGTCACCGACACCGGCTCGGTGGCCACGCTCGTCGGGCCGGGGGACGTCCTGGTGAGCACGGTCGGACCGTTCGCGACGCTCGGTGGGCCCGCGGTGGCCGCCGCCATCGACGCCGGCGCGATCTACCTGGACTCCACCGGTGAGCCTCCGTTCATCCGAGAGGTGTTCGAACGCCACGGCCCGGTTGCACGGCGCTCGAGGGCGGCACTGCTTACCGCCTTCGGCAACGACTACGTGCCCGGCGTGCTGGCCGGTGCACTGGCCTTGCGTGCGGCTGGTGAAGCGGTGCCGATGCTCGGGCCCGCAAGCGGCCCTTCGGTGCCGATGCTCGGGCCCGCAAGCGACCCTTCGGTGCCGAGCAGGGTGGACGTCGGCTATTTCTTCACCGGCGGCGGCACGGGGCAGGCCTTCTCCCGCGGCACGCTGTCCTCGCTGGTCGGGGTGGCCACCGAGCCGATGTACGCCTGGCGCGACGGGACCTTGCGCACCGAGCCCGCCGGGGCCCGGCTGCGGACCTTCGACATCGCTGGACGGCCCCGTCCGGGTGTCACGATCGGCGCGACCGAACAGTTCGCCCTCCCGCGGCTCGCGCCCGGACTGCGCACCGTGGACGTCTACCTCGGTTGGTTCGGCGCGGCGAGCCAGGCCGTGCACCTCGGTTCGCGGGTCATTCCGCTGCTGGGACGGGTGCCCGGCGCAGCTCAGGTCGTACAGCGGCTGGCAGCGTTCGCCACCCGCCGTGCCGCCGCCGCGCCCGCACCCGAGCGGCTGGCCCGGATGACGTCGCATGTCGTGGCCGAGGTCTTCGATGCCGCCGGCACCCTGCTGGCCCGGGTCCGGCTGACCTCACCGGACGGTTACGCCATCACCGCCGACCTGCTCGCCTGGGGTGCCGGTCGGGCCGCCGAACACGGCGTGCGGGGTACCGGTGCGCTCGACCCGGTGACCGCGTTCGGGCTGGACGAGCTCACCCGAGGGGCGTCCGAGGCCGGGATCAGGCAGGTGGAGTGACGGTGCCGGTGCCGGTCCTCCGATGTGACGGTGACCGCCGGGCGTTGCGATACACGGTGAGTGCCCACCACACCAGCGGCACCTGCAACGGCAGCCGGCCGTAGGCGAGCGCCTGCTCCGGCAGTGACCGGTCCGACCAGTCGATCGCCATCTTGACGTTGCCCGGGAAGACCGCCACGAACAGCACTGCAGCGGCGAGCCCGCCGAGCCGGCGGGTGCGTGGCACCGCTATCGCCGCCGCGACGGCCAGCTCCACCAACCCGGAGAGGAGCGTCCAGAACCGCGGACCGCCGGGCAGGGCGGTCGGGACGAGCGCGTCGATGGGAGCGGGCGCGATGAAATGCAGGATGCCGGCCCCGGCCAGCAGCACGGCCAACGCCGGAGCGGCCCTCGGTCGGCGAACCTGCACAGCGCCGATCATTCCACGGTGGCTACTGTCGCGCCGATGAGCAGGAGAGATCGGCGCCGCCGGCCGCTCGCCGACCCGGCTCTGGTCGGCCCGCTCCGCATGCCCGAGTCACGGGTCACCCCGGTGGTGTCGCTGATGCGCAGGCTGGCGGTGGCGCTGGCCGCGCTGGTAGCCACCGCCTTGATCGTCTACTTCGGTCGCGACGGGTACCTCGACAACAACCGCGACGATCCGATCAGCCTGCTCGACGCGTTCTACTACGCCACGGTGTCGGTCTCGACCACCGGCTACGGCGACATCGTGCCGGTCAGCGACACCGCCCGGCTGCTGACCACGCTCTTCGTCACCCCGTTGCGGCTGATCTTCCTCATCACGTTCGTCGGAACGACGGTGGAGCTGCTCACCGAGCGATCCCGCCAGTCGTTCCGCATCCAGCGCTGGAGGTCCCGCGTGCGCGACCACACCGTCGTCGTCGGTTACGGCACCAAGGGGCGCGCGGCGGTGGACACGCTGCTCGGCGATGGCGTCGAGCCCACCGAGATCGTCGTGGTCGACACCGACCGCAGCCGGCTCGACGCGGCGTCCGCCCGCGGGCTCGTCACGGTGACCGGCAACGCCACCCGGTCCAGCGTGCTGCGCATCGCCGGGGTGCCGCGCGCGAAGGCGATCATCGTGGCCACCAACCGCGACGACACCGCGGTGCTCGTCACGCTGACCGCCCGCGAGCTGGCCCCGAAGATCGTCATTGTGGCGGCGGTGCGGGAGTCGGAGAACGTGCACCTGCTGCGCCAGTCCGGGGCGAACTCGGTGGTCGTCTCCGCGGAGACGGCAGGTCGGCTGCTGGGTATGGCCACCACGACGCCGCTCGTCGTGGAGGTGGTCGAGGACCTGCTGACCCCCGATGAGGGTCTGGCGATCAGCGAGCGCCCGGTGGAGGAGTCCGAGGTGGGCGGCTCGCCACGGCACCTTTCCGACATCGTGCTGGGCGTGGTGCGGGAAGGTGAGCTGCACCGGGTGGACGCCTCCGCGGTGGATTCCCTGGAGCGCGGCGACCGCCTCCTCTATGTCCGCAAAGCCACCCCGCCCGACGAGCCCTAAACCCGCGAGTTGCGCGTTCCAGCACGGCGAGTTGCGTGTTCCAGCACGGCGAGTTGCGCGTTCCAGCACGGCGAGTTGCGCACCGCGGCGAGCCAGGTGCACCGCAGCGAGCCAGGTGCACCGCCAGCTGTGCAGCGCGCTGTCGATGCCCGTCGGGATCAAGAACGCCACCGACGACGTGCAGGTGGCGGTGGACGGCGTCCGCGCGGACACGAACCCTTGCTGGGCCGGCCGGCGCGGTCGCCGAACGTCCTTGATCGCCGGAAAGGGGACATCGGCTGCGCATATGCAGCTCATGTCCCCTTTCTGGCGATCATGTCAGCTCCTGGGGGCCGCGCGGCTACCAGCGCACCGACGAGCCCGACCGCTCCGGTCACCAGCGACACCGTGAGCAGCGCAGGTGGTGGTGCACCACCGGCCGCCGCGTCACCCAGCACCACGATCGCCACCGTGCCGGGAAGCACCCCGACGACCGTGCCGACCAGGTAGGGCACGAACCTGACACCGGAGAGCCCGGCCGCGTAGTTCATCAGCGAGAACGGCACCATCGGGATCAGCCGCAGCGAGACCACCGCGAGCAGTCCTCGACGGTTCAGCCGTTCCCGCACCCAGGCCACTGCCGTCCGGTCGGCATACCGCTCGACGAGCCGGCCGGAGGCGAGGCGGACCAGCCAGAACGCCGCCACCGCGGTTCCCGTCGTCGCGGCGACGGCGAGCAGCACCCCGGTCAGTGAACCGAACAACACCCCGGCGGCCACGGTGAACACCGTGCGGGGTACCGGTGCCACGGTGATCGCCATCTGGAGGAGCACGAACAGCGCCGGCGCCCACATCCCGGCCGCCCGGACGGACTGCTGGAACTCCGCGACTCCGGGCACCCGGACCACCAGAACGACCACCACCGCCACAGCCGGCAACCCGATCGCGGCCACCGCCCGCGTCCATCTCACTGTGCGAGATCCAGCAGGTGCGGGAGCAGGGCACGCAGCGCGCGGCCTCGGTGGGAGTAGGCATCCTTTTCCTCGGGGGTGAGTTCCGCCGAGGTTCGGGTCTCACCGTCGGGGACGAAGATCGGGTCGTAGCCGAAGCCGCCGACCCCCCGAGGGGCGTGTACCAGGCCGCCACGCCACTCGCCGTGCGCCACCGCCTCCGCACCTTCCGGCACCGCGAACGCGGCGGCGCAGACGAAGGCGGCGCCGCGCCGGGAGTCGGGCACGTCGCCGAGCTGGCCGAGCAGCAGCTCCAGATTGGCCCGGTCGTCCCCGTGCCGCCCGCACCAGCGCGCGGACAGCACCCCGGGCATCCCGTTCAGCGCGTCGACGGCCAGTCCCGAGTCATCCGCGACCGAAGGCAGCCCGGTCGCCGCCGCCGCGTCCCGGGCCTTGGCCAGCGCGTTCTCCGCGAACGTGGCGCCGGTCTCGGGGGCCTCCGGGAAGTCGGCGACATCGGCCAGGCCGAGCACCCGTACCGGAGTCCCGGCGAGTATCCGGCGCAGCTCGGCGAGCTTGGCAGGATTGCGGGTGGCCAGCAGCAGGCCGGCCACCGGGTTCGATGATGACCTCGCAAGCTCGGCCACTGCGTCAGGTGATGGCCTTGCCGACTCGGTCATGCCGGCAGCCCGCCCGGGTACGGCCCGGCCAGCGCGGCCGCCTGGATCGCCGACAGCTCCTGGATACCCGCGAGCGCCGAGTCGAGCATCGCGTCGAGCGTGCGCCGGGTGAACGTGGCGCCCTCGCCGGTGCCCTGCACCTCGATCAGGGTGCCGATGTCGGTGGCGACGACGTTGGTGTCGACCTCGGCGCGGGAGTCCTCGGCGTAGGGCAGGTCGAGCCGCACCCGCCCGTCGACGACCCCCACGCTCACGGCGGCGACCTGGCAGGACAGCGGCTTGAGGTCGGCGAGCCGGCCGCGCGACCCGAGCCAGGTGACGGCGTCGGCGAGCGCCACGTACGCACCGGTGATCGCCGCCGTACGGGTGCCGCCGTCGGCCTGCAGGACGTCACAGTCCAGCGCGATCGTGTTCTCGCCCAACGCCTTCAGGTCGATGCACGCGCGCAGCGACCGCCCGATCAACCGGCTGATCTCGTGGGTGCGCCCGCCGAGGCGACCCTTCACCGACTCGCGGTCGTTGCGGCTGTGGGTGGCCGAGGGCAACATCGCGTACTCCGCGGTCACCCAGCCCAGCCCGGACCCCGACCGCCAGCGGGGGACGCCGTTGGTCACGCTCGCCGCGCACAACACCTTGGTGTCACCGAACTCGACCAGCACCGAGCCGGCAGGATGCTTCTGGAAGCCTCGGGTGATCGTCACCGGGCGCAGTTCGTGGTCGGACCTGCCATCTGCTCGTGTCACCGCGACAGCTTAGGACGGGCGCCATGTCCGTCTGTCTGGGTGTCACACCTGGTAGGCGCCGTCCGGCAGCACCAGCTCGACGGGCCCGGCGAACGCCGCTCGCGCCTCGGCCAGCATCTGCTCGCCGTCGAACCAGGGGGGAACGTGGGTGAGCAGCAGCCGACCCACCCCGGCCGCGGCCGCGTGCTCGCCGGCCTGCCGCCCGGACAGGTGCACCCCGGGCGGTGGTTCCTGCCACCTTGGGGTGACGTGCGGCCAGCTCGCCTCGCACAGCAGCACGTCGGCGTCCCGGGCCAGCTCCACGAGCCCGGCACAGGGCCCGGTGTCGCCGCTGTAGACCAGGCTGGCGCCGGCGTGCTCGACGCGCAGGGCGTAGGCATCGCAGGGGTGGTCCACCCGGCCGGCATGCAACCGGACGTCCCCGAGCTCGGCTGCGCCACCGTCCCGCAACGGGTGGAAGTCCAGGATCGAGCTCAGGTCGGTCTCGGCCAGCTCGGCCGCCGACGTCGCCCACTGCCCGGCCAACCGGTCGGGCGCTTCGACCGGCGCGAACACCGGCAGCAGGCGCTCGCGCGCGTCGAACGGCGGGACGGGGTGGTACATCCGGTGCACGATCAACGCGGACATGTCGGCGCAGTGGTCGGCGTGCAGGTGTGACAGCAGCACCCCGTCGAGCAGCCAGGGGTCGATGTGGCGTTGCAGTGCGCCCATCGTGCCGTTGCCGAGATCCATGACCCATCTCATGTCACCAGCCTCGATCAGGTACCCGGAGGCCGGGGATGCCGGACCGGGGCCGCTGCCCGAGCAACCGAGCACGATCAGGCGCATGGATGAGAAGCTAGCGCGCCCTGGTGCGGCGCAGCCACCACAGCCCGACGAGCGGCAGCACGAGCGGGATGAAGCCGTAACCCCTGCCGTAGTACGACCAGACCGTGTCATCGGGGAAGGCGGAGTCGGGGAAGGCACTGCTCGGGAGCACCGTCAGCGTGCCGACCACAAGCACGCCGACGAGCTCGAACCCCACCGCCGCCCACGCGAGCCGGCGCGTACCCGGCCCGCTGCCCGCGAGCCCGACCGTGGCCAGGATGTAGACCGCCCCGGCCAGCGCCGAGAGCAGGTACGGCACCGGCGCCTCGCTGAACCGGGCCGCGATCTGCACCCCCGCGCGGGCCGTCGCGGACAGCGCGAAGATCCCATACACCGCGATGAGCACCCGCCCGGGTCCGGATGCGGTGGGACTGGTCGAATCAGCCACCGGCCAGCCACAGATCCTGCAGGCGCAGCACGGCGACGCCGGTGGCGATCGCGCCCACCGCGATCACGGTGCCGCCCCAGCGGGTGGGTTCGGCCGTCGCGAACTGGGTGGCGATCGGCAGCACGCACACCGAGACGACCAGGTAGATGAGGAAGGTGCTGGTCTCCGGGAGGGCCACCCCACCGACGACGACCCGGCCCACCGCGATCACGGCCTGCACCGCTAGCACCGCCACCACCGCCGAAACGGCCAGCCGCATCGCACCGTCCGGCGGACGGCCCAGCACCGTGGTGACCACCCCGAAGACCGCCAGGGCACCGGCCGCGACCAGCACCGCGACCACCAGGGCGTCGATCACGGAGAGAAACTACCGGAGCAGCGAGCCCGCACCCCTCGCAGCACCGCCACCGTCCCGATCTCGGGCCCGAGGAACCTCCGACCGAGCCGCCGGAACGGCTCCGGGTCGCCCGTGGCAAGGAACTCGTGCGGCGCAGGCGGTGCGGCGTCCCCGCGCGCAGCGTCGGCGGAACGCGGATCGGCACTGCCGGGTTCGCGCGCCAGATCCCGGGTCATGAGCACGCGCACCACGTCCTTGGCGGTCTCCTCGGCGCTCGACACCAGCGTGACGTCCGGACCGAGGACGATCTGCAGCACCCCGGCGAGCAGCGGGTAGTGCGTGCACCCGAGGACCACGGTGTCGACGTCGGCACGCTGCAGCGGCTCCAGGTAGCCCTGCGCGAGCCCCAGCACCTGCCGGCCACTGGTCGTGCCACGCTCGACGAAGTCGACGAAACGGGGGCACGCCACGGCGGTGACCTCGACGTCGCGGGCCGCGGCGAAGGCGTCGAGGTAGGCCCCCGACGCGATGGTGGCGCGGGTGCCGATGACCCCGATGCGTCCGGTGCGGGTGACGGCGACGGCACGGCGTACCGCGGGCAGCACGACCTCGACGACCGGCACGGGGTAGCGCTCGCGGGCGTCGACGAGGCACGCGGCGGACGCGGTGTTGCAGGCGATCACCAGCGCCTTCACCCCGCGGTCGACCAGTGCGTCGCCGATCGCGAGGGCGTGACGGCGGATGTCGGCGATCGCCAGCGGGCCGTACGGGCCGTTGGCGGTGTCGCCGACGTAGACGACCTGCTCGGCGGGCAGCTGGTCGATCACCGCGCGGGCCACGGTGAGACCGCCGACACCGGAGTCGAAGATCCCGATCGGGGCGTCGACGTTCACCCGGCAGCCGGGTCGATCGCTGAGTGCGCAAGCTCGTTCACGCAGGCGGCCAGTCGATCTTTCCGTGCAGGGTGGCCTCGTCGAGATCGAGCAGCGTGCTGCGGCCCGTGCGCTCGAAGCCCTCGGCGCCACGGCCGTACCACTCGACGGCCTTGCACTGCGGATCGACGATCAACACCTCGTCGACGCCCCGAGCGAAGTAGAAGCCGAACTTCGCATAGGACTCGTCACCCGGCGAGACGACCTCGACGACGATAGCAGCGGTCGGCAGGTAGACCGCATGATCGCGGCCGCGGATGAAGGCGGCGTCGGGCACTCGGAAGTCGTGCTTCGACAGGCCGACGTTGACCTCACCCACTGGCCGCAGACCCGTATAACGGGCCCGTGGACCGAGGAACTCCGTAACCTGCGCAGAGACGTCGCCATGCCGGGAGTGTGCCATCGGCGACACGTGGTACTCGCCCTCCCAGACCTC
>JBOHEO010000127.1:0-16921 GCA_050701055.1 Pseudonocardia sp.
GTCCGGGACGGTGCCGCCCCGGGCAGCCACGCCGTCGGCGGCGGAAACGCCGGACGTGGCGAGCTGTGGGGGCGCCGATGTGCGGGCGCGCGGCCGGCGACGTCGCGGCCGGCTCGGGCTGACCTCATCCCGCGGTGCCGGGGAAGGCGTTGTGGTCGGGTCGACCGGCGCTGGGCGCGCGCCGGTACCTCGGGCCGCTGGAGAGGACATCGTGGTGTCGAGTGTGCCCGGACGTGCCGCTCAGGCCGACCGCAGGGTGGGCGTGATCTCGTCGGCGGTCGGCTGATCGGCGGCCGGGTGCTCGACCAGCGCCAGGACCCGGTTGGCCAGGAACCGGGCGGTGCGCACGGTGTTGCCGCCGCGGGTGGTCTCGCTGACCTCGATGACTCCACGCCCATGGGTGATCCCGACCTTGCGACCGGCGCGTGTGGCGATGATCTCGTAGGTCTGGGTGGTACCGCTGCCGGCGTCGATGACGATCTCTACTCGATCACCCTTCATAGCTGCCGCCGTTCTGTCGCGATGGGATCGGGTGTCCGGACCGGACGCCGGTCGCCTCTCGGCGCGTGGCGCACCCCGTGGGGTGGCAATGGTTGAGACCCGGGGACACGGATCGCCCGGTCCGGACAGTGACTACAACATGTAGTCCCGGCGATGCATTCCCGGTGATCTGTCCAACCCAGCTCAGAGGTGCGCACGATGTCGATCACCAAGAAGCTGTTGACACATCACCGTGGGTGATGCTATGGCGCGGGCAGCATCCCTGTCGACCCTCATGCCCCTGAACTCCGGTACCGAGCCCGAAAAGGGACACGCAAGCGCCCGTCAGCGGTTGGTGCTCGTCCGCCACATCAGTCCACGACGGGCGTATCAGAGTGAGCTTCCGAGGTCAGGCTACCGCAGCTCAGGGGCAGGACCGGGTCTTTGGTCCGGGGTGGGTCGGACGCCGCTCGTCGCCTCACATTGCGCCCCTGGGATGCCGGGAGTGGGCAGCGTCCACCTTCTGCCGTGCGGGTTGCGGTGCCAGATGTGGTGTGTGGTCGGGGTGGCGGTGAGGCCGAACTCGTGCCACGGGGGATCGTCCAGCTCAGCCCACTGCTCCCACGCGTGCTCAACGCAGGCCCAGAGTGGCGTGGGGCCGGCCTCGCGGACCAGGTAGGAGCCGGTGTCGTCCGGGGTGCGGGTGACCTGTGCCCAGGAGCCGTCAGGGCTGCGCACCTCGGTGATCATCGTGTGGTCGTCGGCGCGCCATCTACTGCGGAACACCCCGGGCGGCAGGTGGAGTTGGGCGAGGAACGGGAACCGCTCGCCCCCGTCGAGCCGCGCGGGGTCGACACGGGTGTAGCGCACGGAAGGGGCGGCCTTGGTGCGGCGCGGACGGGGGGCGCCGACGGCGGGGCCTGCGGTGGCGCGCCGACTCATGAAGCAGCCCCACCACGGCAGGAAGCGGCCTTGCACCGTGTCCGAAGCGACGTGGCGCAGGGCGAGCAGGTTTCCCGCGCCGAGCGGGCCTTCGATGTGGACCAGCGCGAGCCCGCCCGGTGTGAGTTGGGTGATCCACGAGGGCGGTACGGCCGACAACGCGCAGGTGGCGATGATCCGGTCGTAAGGGGCGTGGTCGGGCAGACCATCGGCGCCGTCGACGGCAGCGAGGGTCACGGCGCCGTAGCCGAGGCCGTCGAGCCGAGCGCGGGTGTCAGCCACAAGCGCGGGATCGACCTCGACGGAGAACACGTTGGGGGCGCCGAGGCGATGCGCGAGCAGGGCAGCGTTGTAGCCGGTGCCCGTGCCGATCTCCAGCACCCGCATCCCGTCGGTGACCTCCAGTGCCTCCAGCATGCGGATCATCAGATCCGGTTTGGTGGAGCTGGAGACCGCGGCCTGGGTGCCGCGGTCGGTCAGGTCGGCGATGGCGGTGACCAGGGTGGTGCGCGAGTACACCGCGTCGAGCCAGGTTCGGGTGGTGTCGTCGTCGATCGGCTCGTGCGCCACCCACCGGCGCGCCGTCGGGCCGTCAGGCTCGTCGGTGTAGTAGCGAGGCACCAGGACATGCCGGGGCACGTCCAGGATGGCGTCGCGCCACCGTGGATCGTGCAGCGCGTCGACAGAGGCGATGTCGTCGGCGAGGGCGTGGGCCCGTGATCGCCACTGTGCTTCGGGGACGGTCAGGCTCACGCCACAGCCCCGGCCGCCGGGCTCGCCGTCGTTCCCGATAGGTAGCCGACCATGCTCTCGGTGATCGGGACCCCCGCCGCGCCCTCCAGGAACCCGTACTGCCCGCTGGGGTTGATTTCCAGGAAGGAGAACTCGTCGGAGTTGCCGGATCGGCTGACCGACAGGTCGAACGCGCCATAGACCAGGCCCAACTCGGCGGCCACCGCCCGCAGACCGCGCTCGACGTGCGGCGGCAGCGTGATGACCTCGTAGGTCAGCGCGTCGTAGTCGACGCGCCAGTCGACTCGCGCTTCATCGGTGCTGGCATGAATGGCGACGGCGAACAGATCGTCGCCGACGAGAACCGCTCGACATTCCCAGACCTTGTCGACCCAGTCCTGCACGAGATGTGCGGTGACCTCGACGCCGCGCAAATCGGTGAGGTCGTCGTCGGCGAGACGGCGGGTGAACCCCATCCGGTAGGTGTGGTCCTCATAGATCAGGTTCGCCGACAGCGGCTTGACCACCACCCCGTGGCGTGACGCGGACGCGAACCGGCGCACGGCGCCGGGATCGTTGGTGACGATCGTGCGCGGCACGGTCAACCCGCACCGCGCGGCGGTCGCCCACTGTATTGGCCGATACACCGCGGTGGCGGACAGGTCGGGGCGGTTGACCCAGAGGACCTGCGGCAACGCCATCAGCACTCCGCCCAAGCCGATCTTGGCCTCGCGCTTGCAGTAGTCGCGCTCGGCGGCTGACAAGCCCTCGGGCAGCGCGTAGGCGTTCGGGGTGCGTACCCACACCGATCGGACGTCCTCCAGCGCCACTTCGCGATGCTCGGTGCGCAGCACCCCGACGACCGCACCGCGGTCGAACTCCGCGTCGAGGATCATCCGCTGCGGGAACCACGCGGTGTCGATGCGCATAACGGGCACGCCGCGGTCTGTGAGTCCGGTGATCACGCCGTCGGCGGTGCGGTCGGTCTCGGCCGCGATGACCAGCACCGTGTGCGGACCCGCAGACCCCCGACTCGGCGCAGACCTCCTATCCGCGCGAGGATCCGTCGCCCGAGGATCAGTCGTCGTCATCGGGCACGGTCTCCCAGTGGTAGTCCTTGGACGGACCCTCGTCGCCGTCTCTCTGCTCGCGGGTGGTCCAGTCCAGCTTCGCTAGCGGCGGCCGTGGCAGTCCGGTCCCCCGGTCGACGGAGACCTGTCGGTCCGGGCAGTACCGCAGCGAGGTCGGCGCCGCCGGGACTCCCAGATCGACCAATCCGCGCAGCGAGAACGGCCGTAACGGCGCCGACGATGGCGGCTCGCTCACATCCGGCAGCCGGAAGTCGCAGGTGTTCAACGGGAACTGTCCCGACACTGACACCAGCGGGTCGTTCAGGAAACGCAGGCCGGACATGCTTCCTCCTCAGTTCCGTGTGACCTTCTCCGACTGGCCGCTGCGCGCGAACGGCGCCAAGATGCCGCCGAACCTGGTATCGAACTCGCGCACCGCCGGGGTTGCCGCATGGCGATCAGCCGCGATGCTTCGCCCGCCCGATCGAACTCCAGCAACGCCGTACCCGCCACACCCTCCAACTCAGCCTCGGTGAACCAGTACACCCACGCTGGCTCGCTGCCCGGGCTGGAGCGAGTCAGCAGCCGCTCGGCCTGCGACTGGGACCGCAACCATCCTCGCTCGTCGCCCGCACGAGCCGAGGCGAACGCCAACCTGCTGTAGAGCAGCGCCGCGACGGCCGGGGACAGCTCCTTCTCCTGGCTCAGCGCCGACTCGGCCAGCAGTACGGCGTCTCGAGGTCGCTCCGAGAGTGCCGCCTGCACGCTCATGAACCCCAGCACGTTCGCGCCCATGGCGCGATCGCCGCTTGCGTGTGCAGCGCGCAGCGACGCCAGCCAGAACCGCTGAGCCAACGCGTTCCGGTCGGAGTCGTAGGCCAACCACCCAGCCAAGCGACCCATCTCCGCGGCCATGCTGAAGAGCCGACGCCCCACGTCGTCGGTGAAGCTGGCGTTTCGCAGCATGGCCGTGACCAGCCGCAGGTCCTCGCGCACGGACGGAAGCAGAGTCCCACCGCCGAGTGCGTCATCCATGTGCCGCTTGGTCGCCGCGAGCTGCTCCAGGTCGTCCACCAGCTCGTGGCCCACGCGCTTGCCCTGGACCGACGCGGCAACTCTCGCCGGGTCGAACAACCACTCGTGCGCGGCGGAGGTCAACGTCATGCCGGTCAGGGTGAGGAAGTGTCGCCGGTCCACCGCACCAGCGTCCACTACGGCGGCCAACGCTTCCACTGCCCCGACTGAGGACCACGCCATGTCCAACCCGTGATCCGCGGGCACGTACAGCATCCCTGGTTGGGCAGGCCATCCCAGCATCTGCACCGTGACCGGCTCGCCGAGGCGCTCGTGCAACACGTGGCACACCAGCGACGGCCACGGCTCCCGCGGCACCCGAGGGGCATCGCGGCCGGGCTCGGCGTACACCCAGCGGCGCACCGAACGACGATGCCCCCGCAGGCCCAACCCCTGCTCATGGGAAAGCCTGTTCAGACGATCGCCGAGGTTCTCCGGGGTCCACCCGGCACGCGCCAGCAAGGCGGCCAGTGCGACGTTCGTTCTGCCCTCGTCCGTGGTGGCAGCATCGTCGGCCGCAGCGACGGCGCATCCGGTGTCGCGATCCTGCGACCTGCTCACCGATGCGCCCCCCTCACCCGATCGTTGGACGCCCACGGTAGCGCCGCGAGCACACGCCGTAGGACCAAGTGTGAAAGTGTGTACCGGTGACCGCCGAGTTCTCCGCGCTCGATCACCGATGCTCCAGGACATGGGCGATCGACCAGGCGAACCTGACCACCGAGACCGACCCGAACAGCGCGCCGCGGACAACGCGCTGGAGTCGCACGGAGACCGTGATCCGATCGCGGTCGCCGTCGCGTTCATGAGCGCACGGCCCGGAGTGCCCGAACGAACCCTTCGTGATCACGCCCGCGACGACTCCGGTCATTGCCGCCGATGCCGCTTCCAACTCCTGCCGCAAAGGTGGCCCTGCACCGTCGCCCGGATCGCGCAACTCGCCCGCTAGTCACTCGCCGCCAGCGAGCCACATGCCCGCAGCGAACAGGGAGTAGTCGGATCATGAGCTACGCGTGGTCGCCCGGAACGGGCGATGTCGTGGACATGCAGATGGTGTCGGTCCTCCGCGGGCCACCGGGCCGATCCGGCTCCGTGCGCTGTTGACCGCTCTTGCCCTCATACCCAGTCCGGTCCGGCTCCCCCCTCGCGCCCCAGCGACGACACCGGAGATCCGCCGATTCTCCGCCGGGCCAACTTCCGTGGAACTGATCTGCGACGACGCCATCGCCGTAGCACGTACCACCGGGATGTTCAGCTCGCGCTACAACCCTCAATCGCAGCACGTCGACGTCCCGGACGGCCGATGGGTGATCACGATCCTGCGCACCGCCTCCCTCGACGCCGCGTGAGCTACAGCGCTGCCAGCAACCCGTCGGTGAACGCCGGCCACGTACTCAGGGCCCAGGAGTCGAAGTCCCGGTCGGTCAGCACCACGCACGCGATGCCGGCGTCCGGGTCGATCCAGAGGAACGTTCCGGACTGACCGAAGTGCCCGAACGTCCGCGGCGAGCTGGTCGACCCCGTCCAGTGCGGCGACTTCCCGTCCCGGATCTCGAACCCGAGGCCCCAGTCATTGGGCAGCTGCCGGCCGTAGCCGGGCAGGATGCCGTCGAGCCCGGGGAACGCGACCGTGACGGCGCCGGCGAGCGTGCTCGGGTGCACTAGTGTCGGCGCCTGCAGCTCGGCGGCGAACCGGGCCAGGTCCGCGCCCGAGGAGACGGCCCCGGCAGCCGGCGAGCCGTCCAGCCTGGTCGCGGCCATCCCGAGCGGCGCGAGCACGGCTTCGTGCAGGTACCGGGCGAACGCCATTCCGGCCGCGTCCGCGATCGTCGTGCCGAGCACCTCGAAACCGGCGTTGGAGTAGATCCGCTTGCGGCCCGGCTGGGCCTGCACGACGCCGTCGCCGAATGACAGCCCGGACGCGTGCGCCGCGAGGTGCCGCACGGTGGAGCCCGCCGGCCCGGCGGGGGTGTCCCATTCGACGGCGCCCTCCTCGATCGCGACGAGCACCGCGAACGCGGTGAGCAGCTTGGTCACCGACGCGAGCCGGAACACCCGTTCCTGCTCGCCGGCCCTGGCGAGCACGGTGCCGTCGGCCGCCACCACCGCGGCGGCCGCATGCTCGACCGGCCATTCGAGGACCGCGGCGACGGCTGCGTCCAGGTCAGGCATCGCCGTACACCGGGATCGCCGCACCGCTGATCGGGGCGGCGTCCGGGCTGCACAGGAACGCGATGACCTTCGCGATCGCTGCCGGCGCCACCGCGCGCGCGGCGAGGTCGGCGGGCATCCAGCTGCGGTTGGCCGGGGTGTCGATCACCGAGGGGAGGACGGCGTTGACCCGGATCCGGTCGCCGCGCAGCTCGTCGGCCAGCAGCGCGGTGAGCCGGATGACCGCGGCCTTGCTCGTGGCGTGCACGACCGGCGCGGGGCCGCCGCCCGCGGTCTTCGACCCGACGGTGACGATCGCGCCCCCACCATGGGCGGCGAACCGCGGCGCCGCCGCCTGCGCGCACCACAGCACCGAGGCGAAGTTGGACCGCCACAGCCCGTCGAGGGTCTCCTCGTCGACGTCGGCGAGCGCGCCAGGGGTGAACCCGCCGGCGAGCGCGACGAGCGCGGCCGGTTCCACGGGTAGCGCGTCGACGGCCGCGAACGCGGCGTGGACGACGGCGCGGTCGGCCAGGTCGACCGGCACCGCGTGCACGCCGTCGGCCGCGGCGAGCTCGTCGAGCCGCTTGCCAGGCCGGTCCAGCGCGACCACCGGCCGGCCGGCGGCACGGAACTCGGCGGCGACGGCCCGGCCCAGCGCGCCGGCAGCCCCGGTGATCAGTACGGCGTTCATCCGGCACATCCTGCCCGCCGGATGGGATCCGCACGAAGGTGCACGCGCCGTTCGACGCGATGGCAATCGCCGGGCGGCTCAGCCGGGGCTGACTCATCAATGCGATTTCATCAAGGCGACGCGCGAGCCTCGCGCGCGGTCCAGTGCGCCACCAGCATCCGCCGGCCCAGCACCATCAGCCCCGCCGCGACCAGCATCGTCGCCGCGGCGGCGAGCCAGGCCGTCGGAAAGGACGTCTGGGCTGCGAGTACGCCGAACCCCACCGGGCCGCCGAACCCGCCCCCGTACACCCCGACCTGCACGATCGACGTGGCCGCTGCCGGTGCCGAGGGATTGAGCCGAACCACCGCGAACTGCAGCAGCCCCGGCCACGACCAGCCGAGCCCGAACGCGAGGACGGTGCCGATCACCAGCGCGGGCGTGCCGGGCACGGCCAGCAGGACCAGCCCGGCGGCGCCCACCACCAGGCTCACCGCCACGACGGTGACGTTTCCGCCCGAGCGGCGGTCGGCGAGCCACCCGTTGACCAGCCTGATGCTCAACCCGACCACGCTGCCGAGGGTGAGGATCAGGCCTGCGATGCCGGCGTCGATGCCGCGGTCGACGGCCGAGGTGACGAGGAAGATGCCGAGCACGGACGCCGCGGCGGCGCCCAGCCCGGCGGCGACGCCGATGACGCTGAGCGCGGCGGTGGCCCGCTCGCCGGGGGTGGCCGGGGTCGGTTCACGGCCCGCTGTGTCGCGTGGGGCGATGAACAGCGCGGCGAGCGCTAGCCCCGCACCCAGCACGTACGCCCACCGCCACCCGACGGTCAGCGCCACGGCCGGTACGGCGGCACCGGCGATCAGCGTGGCCAGCGGGATCGCGGACTGCTTGATGCCGAACGACAACCCGAGCCGCTCAGCCGGGACATACCGGGCCAGCGTCAGGTTCGAGGAGAGCTGGCCGAGCACGTTGCACCATGCGCTGCAGAGCAGGATCGCGACCAGGACCGGGAAGGAACGTGCCCACGCGGCGACGGCGAGCATGGCGGCTGCCGAGCCGAGCACTCCGGCCCGGCTCGTCGGACCGGAGCCGAAGCGCTCGACGAGCCACCCGGCGGGCAGCGCAGCCAGCGCGCTGACGCCGAAGAAGAGCGCCACGGCCAGTCCCAGCCCGGCCGGGTCGAAGTCGAGCTCGGCGGCGATCTGCACAGCCAGCCCACCGGTCAGGAAGACGGGTAGCACGGTGACCGTGGTCGCGGTGACGGCGCCGGCCACCGCCCGGACCACCCCGGGCGGGCTACTGGCCGAAGCACCGGAACGAGGCGGATCGGCACTGCCGGACATGGTTAGCTATGCTACGGCACTCGATGCTGCGGTAATGGCGTTGGGACCCGGCCGGCGGTCGGGTCGGGGGTGCACCGACCACCGGCCGGGAGTTCTACTGCGGCGGGCCAGGCACATCGCCCCGAACCGTCGAATCAGCGCGAAGCGCGATCGTTGCCACGAAGCACGGCCACTTCTGGCCGGGGTGGCCGCAGCCGGAGCAGCGACCGTCGCGCTTGCGGTGGTGTTGAGACAAGGCACGCGCGGGCGCGCCGGGCTGGTTGACCATGAACTCGGTAGCGACCGCCAACAGTGCCTCGCCATCCGAAGCCCTTACCGCGGCCCTCTCCGCGTCGGGTGCGGTTGGCGGCACCCTCGGTCCAACCGGTCCACGAGTACCCATCGTTGCCTCGCCTCCATTTCGTCTTCGCGCGTGGCCTGCCTCCACCGGCGAGGCTGTCTCGCCCGGCATCGCCGGTGGATGGCCCACCGTTACAGGGCACGCCGCCCCACAGCCATGGCGAGATCGGCATCAGACCTACCCAGCCGCTGCATTGACCGGCCGCGGGTCGGGAGAACCGGTGCTCGTGAATAATTCTTCGATGAGCCGTGTGGGGTGTGACGGTTCCTGCCCGATAATGGCCGCCGGTCTTGATTCCACCGCGCGATTGACCCAAGCTTATGCAAGCCCTGCACTGTCGTCCAAGGAGCTGTCGCCGTTATGTCGAACCCGGACTTGACACCGTCGAGCAGGCTGTGCGCTTACGAGAGACTCAAGCAGGTCACGTTCGATCTGCTGGTAGTCGGTGGCGGGGTCGTCGGCGCCGGAATAGCTCTGGACGCCGCCCGTCGAGGGCTGCGGATCGCGCTGGTCGAAGCGGGTGACTGGGCCTCGGGAGCGTCCAGTCAATCGACGAAGTTGATTCATGGCGGGGTGGGACATCTCGAGGCGCTGGATTTTCCGCTAGTGTGGAACGCTCTGCGCGAAAGAGCAATAATTGCAAATATTGCGCCACATCTGGTCCGGCCCGTACCGTTCCTCTATCCGTTGACGAACCGCTACTGGGAGAGGTCCTTTGCGGCGGCGGAGTTCGCTCTCTACGATGCTCTCGGCTCGAGGCGGGGGATTGCCAACAAGCTTCCGCGTCACCAGCACCTAGGCAAAGGCGGTACGCGGCGTCGCGCGCCGGGTCTCGATTATTCGAAGGTGGTCGGCGCCGTGCAGTATTGGGATTATCGAACCGATGATTCGCGATATACGCTCGAGTTGGTACGAACGGCCAAACAGTATGGCGCAACATGTATCAGTCGTACCAGAATGGAACGGATGCATCGAGATGACGGCACGGTGACTGGCGCCGATGTGACCGATCTCGAAAGCGGACTTGAATACCGTATCGGAGCCAAGCTGGTGATCACGTCGACGGGGGCATGGACCAACGGAGTCCTGCAGAGATCAGGTATCGACTCCGCGGTGCAGGTGCGGCCGTCGAAAGGTGTGCATCTTGTTGTGCGAAGGCGAGCCATCCGTTCATCCTGCGCTCTACTTCTTCGGGCCGGTTCCGGTGCATGGAAGAACCAGGCTTGCACCCTGGCCGTTCCGTGGCGGAGCCGTTGGCTGATCGGTTGTACCGATTCTGACTGGCTGGAGCCGGAAGACCCGACACGGCCGACGGTCGAGGAAATTCGCCTTCTGCTAAGCCGAGCGAACCAGCTCTTACTCCAGCCTATCCTGGAATCTGACGTCGTTGGATCCTACGCTGGCCTACGCCCGCTCGTTTCGACCGGTGCCGGAATCACGACGCGACTCTCTCGAAATCACGACGTGTCCAGCCCTTGCCGAGGCCTGATAGTGGTGCTGGGAGGAAAGTACACGACGTACAGATACATGGCACAGGAAACAGTTGACCTTGCTGTTCGTGCCCTGGGCTTCGACCCATTGCCTGCCAGTACGGACACCCTTCGCCTCGTCGGCGCTGATGGTTATATTGACCTATGGAATTCACGAGTGAAGCTGGCCAAGGCTTATCAGATCTCCGTCGAGCAGGTCGAGTGCCTCATTGCAACGTACGGCATTCTGGCCGCTCAGGTGTTGGAGATCCTCCAAGCGGATCGATCACTTGCTGAGCCACTGGGAGCCGGAGCGCACATCAAAGCCGAAGTCGTATATGCAGCGGAGCGAGAAGGAGCACTACATCTCGAAGACGTCCTGGACCGAAGATTGAGCGTCAGCACTGAGTTCCCAGATCGTGGTCCAGCTGTCGCAGATACCGCTGCCGCGGTAATGGGGGCGACTCTCGACTGGGACTCGGACAGGCAAGAGTCCGAAGCAAGAGCGTACAGGCAGGCGATGCTGGTCCATGCTGGTGCAACATTCCGTCCCATCGCGGCGCGCCCTCCTTCGTGAGAGGCTATCGGTCGTTCTTCGTGAGAGGCTCCCTACTCGGGCCACCGTCAAAAGCACGATGCTGGAAGCGATTCGCCCGACCCGGCCGGCAGTCGGATCGGGGTGCGCCGCCCGGGAGCTCTATTCACAAGCCTGACCCGGTGAGTTTCCCGGTCGGGCGTGGCCGAGATTCCGTCACATATTCTGCACAATCTGCGAACTGCGCGTGTCATGATTGAAAGGCAACGGCTTCTGCCGTTTCGTTTCGCTGTCGGGCAGACCTCGAAGCGATTCGGAGAAGCCGTTGCGGTACGAGGTTATGACGGGACTTAGCCGTACACAACTCACCGAACTGGTGGCGCGGGTCCATGCGGTGTGCGGCGGTCAGTTCACCTCCCGCGCCCGGCCCTACGCGCTGGGCCTGTTCGGCTCGGTAGCGCTGGTGGTGTGCTTGATCCGCAAGAACATCGTCCAGGAGTTCGCCGGGACGATCTTCGGGGTCAGTCAGGCGACGGTGAGCCGCCGCTGGGACCTGCCGCGCCCCCTGATCGCCCAGGTGCTGGCCACGTCGGTACCCGACCTGACCAGCATCGTCGGTCGGGGATCGGTGCTGGTCGAGGGCACGGTCTGTCCCACCTGGAACTGGAACCAGATCCCCGACCTGTACTCCGGCAAGGCCGGCTACCCCGGGATGAACATCCAGGTCGCCGCGACCCTGGACGGGCAACTGGCCGCGGTCGGTCCGGTCCCGGTACACGGCGCCCGCCACGACGCGCACGCCTTCGCAGCATCCGGGCTCGCGGCCCAGCTCGGTCAGACCCCGACCGCCGCCGACCTGGGCTACGTCGGCGTCGAGGGCATCCACATCGTGCCGGTCAAGCGCCTTCCCGGCCACGACCTCCACCCCACCGATGCTGCATTCAACACCGACCTCAGCAAGATCCGCGCCGCGGTCGAGCGCGCCATCGCACACCTTAAGACCTGGCGAATGCTCAGCGAAGAAGGTGGCCGCTACCATGCACCGATCAGCAAATACGCCAGCATGCTCCAAGCCGTCATCGGACTATTCTTCTATGCAGCTTATGAATAGGCCTCCCGGTCGTCGCGTCGCCGCAGCGGGTCGTGGTCGACTACATCGGCCCGAACGTGGCCAAGGAGGTGCACGTCGGGCACCTGCGCGCGACGATCATCGGGGACGCGATCGTGCGCCTGCGGAAGTTCCTCGGCCACGAGGTGATCCGGCGCAACCACCTCGGCGACTGGGGCACGCCGTTCGGGATGCTGATCGAGCACCTCGTCGACGAGGGCTGGACCAGCGGGTGACAGCGAGCACCTCGTCGACGAGGTCTGGACCGGAGGTGACAGTAGGGTTGGCGGGTACACGCACTTGATCTCCGATCTGAACGGCTTCTATAAGAAGGCGCGCAAGAAGTACGATGCCGACGCCGAGTTCGCGGAGCGGACCCGCCGCCGGGTCGTGGCACTGCAGGGCGGGGACGGGCCGGCCCTGGCGTTGTGGCGGATGTTGGTCGCCGAGTCCCAGCGGCACTTCGAGATGGTCTACCGGGCCCTCGGGATGAAGCTGACCGCCGCGGATTCCTACGGGGAGAGTTTCTACAAACCCGTTCCTCGCCGACACGATCGCCGAGCTGGAACGCGCCGGGCTGGTGCGCGAGAGCGACGGAGCGCTGTGCGCGTTCCCGGCCGGGTTCACCGGTCGTGAGGGTGAGCCGGTGCCGATCATCGTGCGCAAGTCCGACGGTGGCTACACCTACGGCACCACCGACCTCGCGGCGACGAGGTACTGGACCCGGGACCGGGACGCGGCCGACCTGCTCTACGTGATCGGTGCGCCGCAGCGCCAGCACCTGGCGATGGTGTCGCGACATCCACTGACGCGGGGTGGCCCGACGAGCATCACCGGGTCGGCGTCGCGGGTGCGGGATCGGCGCGGTGAAGTACGCCGACCTGTCCAGCGCACGCGACAAGGACTACGTGTTCGCCTGGACCGAATGCTGCCATGGAGGGCACACCTCGGTGTACCTGCATTACGCCATGCCCGAATCCGGTCGATCCTACGCCGCGCCGATGCCGCCGGTGCCCGGGCCGGTTCCACGATCACGGTGCACGAGCCGGCCGAGCCGGCGCTGGCGGTCACGTTGCTCCGGCTGCTGGCCGCCGTCGCGGCGACCGACCGGGGGCACGCCCCACACACGCTGTGCGTGTACCTCTACGAGCTGGCGACGGCGTTCTCCGGCTTCTACGAGAACTGCCCGATCCTGGCGGACACGACGACCGACGAGGAGCGGGCGTCGCGGCTGGCCCTGGCTACGCTCACTTCGCGGGCCCTGGTCCTCGGCCTCGACTTGCTCGGCATCGATGCACCCGACAAGCTGTGACGGCTGCGCCGCCATGGCGGCAGGTATTCCCACGCGCGAGCGACTCCAGTCGAAGATCAGGCTGTCGCCGTGGCAGGCATTGATGTGGAGCCAGACGCCGTGGCGGGCGCACACGTCGGCGAGTGCGTCCAGGTCGTCCAGCCCGGTCGTGCGGCAGTTGCCGGCTACGCCGACGACCATGAACGGTGTCGCGCCGGTGGGCGGGTCGTCGAGCACCCGCTCCACGGCCGTCGGGTCGGTCGTGAACCCGGGCAGCGCCGGCACGGTGACGACCGAGTCCCGGCCGATCCCGAGTTGAAGGCGGCGTCGCTGTGTGAGTAGTGCGCGATCGGTCCGGCCATGGCGGCGCTTGCGGTGCACCGCTGCGGCGCCACGTACGCGTGTTGCCCGTGCTATTGCTGTTTCGCCGGGCGGACACCGACGCGGTGGTCCACTCGGACTTCAGCCCTGGCGGTTCCAGCGGCGTGGCGCCGACCACGGTTGAGGAACCCACACGGCCACCAACCGCCCGGGTAGCTCAGCGGACCGGAGGCGCCGTCTGGCGTTCTCACGGACCCACCGTCGCGGTACTGCCACCTAGCACGCAGCCGAGCAAGGACGTGACCGAGTCCGCGATCGAGTGGCCGGAAGTGTCGAGACGCAGATCCGGTGCCTCGGGCGACTCGTAAGGATCGTCAACTCCGGTGAGCCCGGTCAGCTCGCCTGCGCGCTGCTTCGCGTAGAGACCTTTGACGTCGCGTTCGGCGCACACGGCGATCGGCGTTGCGATGTACACCTCCAGGTAGCGGACCCCGTATTCCTCGTGTGCCGCCCGCACCGCAGCCCGGCTTCGTGCGTACGGTGCGATCACCGACACCAGCACGACGACGCCGTTGGCGGCGAGCAATCGCGCGACGTAGCCGACCCGGCGGACGTTTGTGTCCCTGTCAGCAGGGGAGTAGCCAAGATCGGCGCAGAGGTCGTGGCGCAGCTCGTCCCCGTCGAGCACCTGCACGCGATGCTCCTGGGTCGTCAACGCGGCCGCAGCATGCGTGGCGAGCGTGCTCTTCCCCGCGCTCGGTAGGCCCGTCAGCCATACCGTCATCCCGACCGTCATCCCGCCGGACCCGTTCAAGGGACCGCACCTATCGTCATGGGTTGACCATAGGCTCGGGCCTTAAACAAAAGTTGATCTTATGAGCGATACGAGCCCGAGTGTCGGGATGGGTAGGGTAACTAACCGTAGCGCGCCGGCGACGGCGGTGCCGCATCGTTGGTGTTGGGAGGCGTCGGACTAGAACACATCATTGGGTGAGCTTTCGGGGGAGTCCGGAGGGCCTCATAACGGTGCGCATCATCGGGCAGGAGCCGATCAGCGATCGATCGCGCGCCGGTGGCGCGCCCGCGCGGTTCACGGTGGGGCTCATGTGGTCCTGCCGGGGCTGCGCATTGAGGTCACGGGTCGGTGGTGGGGAGGCGTCGACCAGGGAGGTGGAACATGCGCGTTCTGGTGATCATGCGCGGCCAGGGAGGTGTTCCAGGACGGGCTGGTGTGCCGGGCGGTCAGATCGGCATGGTCCAGCTCGCGAGGGCGCTGTCCCGTCTAGGCGTCGAAGTGGAGTTGTTCGTCGGGGGGCCCCGTCCGCCCTACCTCGCCGGACTCGACGACGTGCGTATCGATCACTTCAGGTGGCCCGCGCATTGGGAGCGCGCTGTCGCGGCGCTGCCGCGGCCGCTACAGGAACCCGCCGCCGCCTTCCGCCGGCGCCGCTGGCTCGACGCGGTCTCGGCACTTCCGGGGCTCGCCGCCGCTGATGTCGTCCACGTCCAGGGACTGCAGGATGCGGAGGCGTTGCTCACGCGGTTTACCGGACGGATCGTCGTCACCCACTGGGGCCGGGTTAACCGGTGGCGCGCCGCGGGCACAGCACGCGACGAGGATGCTCTCCGTATCAAGCTCGCCGCGCTCCACCGCAACACTGAGATCGTGGCGATCGGCGACGTCCAGGCCGAGGAACTCTCGTCCGTCGGCCTTCCCCCGGTCGCGGTCATCCCGCCCGGCATCGATATCGAGCACTTCACACCCGGCGACCGCACGGCCGCCCGACAGGTCGTCGGTTTCGGGAAGGACGAGGAACTCGTCCTCTATGTCGGTCGGCTGACCTCGGACAAGAACGTCGAGACGTTGATGCGGGCCGTCGCGTCCACGTCGGGGCATCCCGGCGGCAGGAGGCACCTGCTGATCGTCGGGGACGGCCCCTTGCGGGAGCCCCTTCAACGGCTGGCTGTCGACCTGTCGATCGACTCCATGACCACCTTTCGCTCGTTCGTGCCCCACAGCGACCTTCCGGCCTACTACCGGGCAAGCGACGTCACGGTCGTCCCGTCCGACCGACTCGAGACGTTCTGCATGGTCGCGCTTGAAGCGATCGCGTGTGGCAGTTCCCTCGTCGTGACCGATCAGGTTCCCGAGATCCTCCGGCACTTCCCCGGTACACCAGCGGTGCAGCCCTACGACGTAGTCGGCATGAGCCGGATGATCGACGAGGCCGTCGACGGTCACACACCGCCTACGATCCCGATTGAGTTGACTCGCTACGACTGGACGTCTGCCGCTCGTCAGTATATTGACGTCTATCGATCGAAAACGAGCCGGTCGGCGTGAATCCGCACTCACCACGAAGGGTCGATATTGAAGGCGAAGAACGCGACGCGGGGGCACGGCAAATCCACCCCGAGGGATCGATGCCACGTCTACTGGATCGGCGGCGGAAGCGGTTCGGGAAAGTCCACCATCGCTCGCCGGCTGGCGGTGGCAAACGATCTGCAGGTGTACGACACCGACCGTGTCATGCCGGAGCACGCCGCTAGGCTCACCGCCGAGGAAGCGCCGATGCTCGCCATTTTCAAGGGCATGGACATGGACAAGCGCTGGGCGCTCCGGACGCCCCGAGAGATGCTCGAGACCTTTCATTGGTTCCAAGGTGAGGGATTCAATCTCATCCTGGACGACGTGGCGCAGTTGCTCGCCGAACCACCCGCAATCGTCGAAGGCTTCCGGCTTCTGCCCCATCTCGTGGCGCCGCATCTAGGTGAGCGTGCCCGCGGCGTATGGCTGCTGCCGACACCGGAGTTCCGCCGGGCCGCCATCGAGAGTCGGGGCACATTGTGGGACATCCCCAACAAGACCGGGGACCCGGAGCGGGCGCTGAAAAACCTACTCGAGCGCGACCATATGTTCACGGAACGCCTGTCCAGCGAGACCACCCGCCTCGCGCTGCCGGTCATCCATGTCGAGAAGGGGATGACGGAGGACGAGTTGACCGATCAGGTGTCCGACCTGTTCGGGTTATGACGCCTCTCATCCAGCGGCGACGGCCCCTCGTCAGCGTCATCGTCCCGACATGCGAACGGCCCAAACTGTTGCACGAGGCGATCGGAAGCGTCGCCGCTCAGGATCTGGGTGACGACCTGGAGGTGATCGTGGTCAACGACGCCAGACCATCGGTCGCCTCAGTAATTCGTGAATGGGACGACTTATTGATGATTCGACTTCTCGAACCGGGCCAACGGTTAGGCCCCTTGGTTTCAACCAGTGAGAGCGCCATCGGCGTTTCCTAGTAATTCGCTGAGCTTCTCGCTCGGCGTGGTCCATTCTAGCGTACGGCGTGGGCGGCCGTTGAGGCGGTCGGCGATCGCGTCGAGTT
>JBOHEO010000128.1:0-16851 GCA_050701055.1 Pseudonocardia sp.
CCGCGGGTGTCACACCTCGGCGCGCATCTTGACCAGGAGCTCGCGGGATCGGTCAGGGGTCTCAGCTTCCACCGCCAGGCGGTCGACCACCCTCCCGTACAGCTCGGTCTCCTCCAGGCTGTCCAGATAAAGCGCCCCACCCAGATGTTCGACGTAGGCGATGTCCGGCAGTTCCGACTCGGCGAAACGAAGGATCGTGAACGATCCCTCGGCGACGTATCCACTCAGCCGAAATGGCACGACTTGCAAGGTGACGTTGGGCAGCTTCGAGATTTCGAGTAGCCGCTCGATCTGCGCGAGAAGCACGCGCCTGCCGCCGATCGGTCGATGGAGAACGGACTCGTCGAGCACTACCCACAGCTTGGGGGCATCAATGCGATGGAGCACCTGCTGTCGCCGCATCCGGAGGGCGATGCGGCGCTCCGTCTCCTCGGGAGCGAACTCCGGCTGGCCGCGTGTCGCGATCGCCCGCGCGTAGTCCTCGGTCTGCATGAGGCCTGGGACGAACTGCAACTCGTAGGTCTGAATCCGAGACGCCGACTCCTCCAGCCCGACGAAGTCCTCGAACCAGTTAGGCATGACCGGGCTGTAGCGTCGCCACCAGCCAGGCGCGTTGGCATGCCTGACCATGTCGAGGAACAGCTCGCGCTCTCCGGGTTCGGTGATGCCATACATCGTGAGCAGATCGGCGACGTCGCGCTCCTTGAACCCGACCCGGCCGAGCTCGAGCCGAGAAATTTTCGAGTCCGAAGCTCGGATTGCGTACCCGGCGTCGGCGCGGGTGATCTCCGCGGCCTCCCGCAAGCGGCGCAGCTGGGAACCCAGCACGAGCCGCCGCGCCGTGACACCAGTGCGGGGCTGGCCGCCGTCGCCAGGAGAAGATACCTCTGAAGATCCATCCACGGTCATCGCCACCTTCCGATGCGCTCGGTTGAGAGCCCGCGCACGATCTCCTACCAGCGGGTGAAGCCTCCGGGGAGGGGACCGCGTGCCTCTGCTCCGGTCATAGACCGTACACGTCGCTCGCTTGTGATCAAAGTCCGCCCGCTATACGGTGTTGGTCGGTCGTCGTAGGCTGACGCCGCCCGCGACTACGTAGCGTTCGTGATCGACAACACTGGGAGCCATGATGCCTGGGAGCGGAGCTCCTTCGTTCGAAGAAGCCGTACCACCATACGTCGACATCACAAAGGCGAGCGTTGCTCGCGTCTATGACGCGTTTCTGGGTGGCAAGGACAACTACAAGATCGATCGTGAGGTGCTTCGTCGAATTCAGCAGGTCGCGCCCGAGGCCACCCAGCTCGGATGGGACAACCGGGGGTTCTTGATTCGGGCATCGCGATTCATTGCTAGCCAAACCGGGATCACTCAGTATCTGGACTGCGGATCGGGGTTGCCGACGGCGGAGAACACTCACCAGATCGTACAGCGCATTCAGCGCGACGCGCGCGTCGTATACATCGACAACGACGCCGTCGTGCTGGCACACGGTCGTGCGCTCCTCGAGGAGAACGACCAGACCCAACTCGTCGATGCAGACATCTTCAAGCCCGACGAGGTCATCGACAATGAGGTGGTCCGCAAGTACCTCGACTTCTCGCAGCCGATCGCGCTCTACCAGTGCGGCACCCTGCACCACTATTCCGGTGAGCGCAGCCCTGGTGACATCATGGCGGCGTACGTCAACGCGCTGCCCTCCGGTTCGTACGTCGCCCTGAGTCATTTCTTCGATCCAGAGACTGCCGAGTACAGCCCGCTTGCCAGGAAGATGGAAGAGATCTTCCTGCGCAGCGCGATGGGCAGCGGATGGTTCCGCGTTCGCTCCGAGATCGAGAGCATGTTGCCCGGTCTCGAACTGGTCGAGCCGGGTTTGACCCTGTGCGCCGACTGGTGGCCCGACGGCCCGCTGCTCAAGCCCATGGCGTCGGTGCAGCACTGCATTGTCGGTGCCGTCGGTCGAAAGCCGTAAGTGAGTCAGACCCGTTCCGGGACGGACCCTGCCCGGAACGGGTGATCCTTGACCGCCGGCCAGGGCCACTCGCCTCTTCGGCTCGGCGCACATCCTGCGCACCGGGAGACGAGAGGAACCGCACGCCGTTGACCCGCTCGGCTCAGGGGGCGGGCAGCGCCCCCGCCACCCGCAGGACGCCCCGCTCCTGCATCGCCACCCCGACCACCTGTATGCCGATCGGCAGTCCGCCGTCCGCGACGGGATCGGGCACGGATACCGCGGGCCACCCGGTGAGGTTGAACGGGAGCGTGAGTGCGAGCAGCGCCGGGCGGACCGGCACGGTTTCACCGCCGATATCGACCGCCGGGACCCCGATCGGGGTGGCCCGTAGCCTCGTCGTCGCGAGCACCAACGCGTCGACGTCGGCAAGAGCCGTCCGCATCGCCGCGGTGAGCCGCCGCCGGGTCCGCAGCGCGTCGACGTAATCCCGGGCGGGCTGGTCGGCGAAGCGCTCCAGCAGCCGGCGGGTCGGCAGCTGGTAGTCATCGGGGCGCTGCGCCATCCACAAAGCGTGCGTCGCCCAGGCTTCGGCGCCCACGATGCGGCCGTAGGTCGCGGCCAGCTCCTCGATCATCGGGGTACGGACCTCCACAACATGGGCCCCCGCCCGTCGCAGCCTCTCGACAGCAGCGGCGACACCCTCGATGATCACCGGATCCGCCGCCCGCCAGTAGTCGTCGACCGGAACACCGATCCGCACCCCCGCGACGCCCGGCGGTTCGATCCCGCCTCCGGTGCCGTCGGGCCTGCTGAGCACATCCCAGGCGACCGAGGCGCTGTGCACGTCGGCGGTGATCAGCCCGACGTGGTCGCAGGTCTCCGCCAGTGGGAACATCCCTTCGGTGCTCAACCGGCCCAGCGTGGGCTTCAGCCCGACCACCCCGCACAGCGCCGCCGGGGTCCGCGTGCTGGCCCCGGTGTCGGTGCCGAGCGCCAGCGCCAGATACCCCGCCGCCACCGCGGCGGCGGATCCGGATGACGACCCGCCGGTGATCCGCGCCGGGTCGTGCGGGTTGCGCGCCGCGCCGGTGGCGGCGACGTCACCGGTGGGCCCGTAGGCGAACTCGTGGGTGTGCAGCTTCGCGACGACGATCGCGCCGGCGCCGCGAAGACGGGCCACCACGGGCGCGTCGACGTGGGCAGGCGGTGCATCGGCGAGGATGTGCGACCCGGCGCGCGTGGGCAGCCCGGCCACGTCGATCAAGTCTTTCACCCCGACGGCGACGCCGTGCAGTGGACCGCGCCACCGGCCGCGGGTCAGCTCCTCGGTCAGGACGGCCGCGGTCGCCAGTGCGCGGTCGGCGTCGAGGGTGATCACGACGTTGTGCTCGTCGGCGCGCAGCTGGCCGAGGACGCCGGTCACGTGCTCGGTGGGTGAGAGCTCACCGGATCGCAGCGCCATCCCGAGCTCTCGCAACGACGACATCACGGCTTCGGTCAGCGGAGGGTGTCCAAGGCCAGGCCGGCGTAGATCGACACGCCGGACGCCATGGCGTTCTCGTCGAACACGACGCGGTTGGAGTGGTTCGGTGCCGCCGCCGCCGGTGCGGTTGCGCGTGGGCGGCCACCCAGGAACGCGAGGGCGCCGGGCACCTGTTGGAGGACGTAGGAGAAGTCCTCCGCTCCCATGATCGGCGTCGGCATGGTGGCGACCCGGGCGCGGCCGAGCAGTACGGTACCGAGCGTGTCGATGTGGCTGGCCGCGTCCGGATCGTTGACGGTGACGGGGTAGCCCGACGCGATCCCGACTTCCGCCGTGCAGCCGTGCGCGAGCGCGGTGTACCGGCAGACCCGGCGGATCTCTTCCTGCGCGATGGCCCGCGCCGGCTCCGAGAGCGTCCGCAGCGTGCCCTCCATGAACGCCGTCTCGGGTATCACGTTGTTCGTGGTGCCCGCGACGATGCGGGCGATCGTCAGGACCACAGGCTGATGAGTGTCCACCCGCCGGGTGATCGCGGTCTGCAGCGCCCCGACCATCGCGGCCGCGGCCGGGACGGGGTCGAGCGCGTCGTGCGGCGCCGAGGCGTGCCCGCCGCGCCCGGTGACCGTCACCGTGATCGTGTCGTTGGCGGCCAGCAGCGCACCGGGCCGGGTGTGCAGCTCGCCGGCCGGCAGGGTGGCGCTGATGTGCAGCGCGTACGCCGCGATCGGCCGTCCGGCGGGCCCGGCGCAGTCCAGAAGTCCCTCGTCGATCATGTGGCGGGCGCCGTGGTGGCCTTCCTCGCCGGGCTGGAACATCAGCAGCACCCGGCCGGCGAGCTGGGACCGTCGCTCCACCAGCAGACGCGCGGCCGAGGCGAGCATCGCGACGTGCGTGTCGTGCCCGCAGGCGTGCATCCGGCCGTCGACCTGCGACCGGAACAGCAGTCCGGTGTCCTCATGCAGCGGCAGCGCATCCATGTCGCCGCGGAGCAGCACCGTGGGCCCCGGCCGGTCGCCATCCAGGACGGCGACGACCGAGCTGCTCGAGCGGCCCAGATGTACCTGCAACGGGAGGTCGGCCAGCGCGGCGAGCACGGTGTCGCGGGTACGCGGCAGATCCAGGCCGAGCTCGGGATGGCGGTGCAGCGCGCGCCGCAGGGCGACGGTGCGGGGTTGGAGGCTGCGGGCCTGCGTGCTGAGGCCGGCGAGCTGAGGATCTGCCCGGGACATGAACCGATCCTGGCACCTCCGAGGGGCCACCACGAGTTCGGTTTCTCTGCTCTTCATGCCTGCGGTTTGGACCATAGTATGTCTTGGGCTTAACGTAGTCTTATGGTGGTGCAGAGCGTCCAGGCGCCCACGAGCGCGCGGGAAGATGCCCTGCCCGGATACGCCGTCGCGGCGATCCGGGAGGATGGGCAGTGGCGCTGTACCCGCCTTACCCCGGAGGCGTTGGTGGATCTCGATACCGCGATCACCGAGCTGCGCGAGTTGCGCTCCACCGGGGCGGTGCTGGGCCTGCTCGACGTCGACGACGAGTTCTTCGTGCTGCTGCGACCCATCCCCGGCGGCGTCTCCCTGATGGTCTCCGATGCCACGGCCGCGCTCGACTACGACGTCGCCGCCGACGTCCTCGACCTGCTGCGCGTCGAGCTGCCGGCCGAGAACGACGCTGCCTATGACGACTATGAAGACGCACCCGTGTGGCCGGAAGGTGACCTCGCGATCCTGGCCGATCTGGGATTGCCCGCCGACGAGCTGGAGGTGCTCGCCGGTGAGGTCGAGCTGTACCCGGACGAGCAGCTGGCCGCCATCGGCCGACGCTGCGGGTTCGCTGAGGCACTCGCCGAGGTCGTCGGCGCGCGGTGACGCTCGCCTCCGACGAGGCGCTGGTCCGGCGTGCGCTGGAGGTCGCCGCGCAGGCCCTCCGAACCGGTGATGTGCCGATCGGGGCGGTGGTCGTCGACGGCGACGGCCGGGAGCTGGCCGCATCGTGTAATGCTCGCGAGGCCCTGGGGGACCCGACCGCGCACGCCGAGGTGCTGGCTCTTCGGGCTGCTGCCGCGATGCGAGGGGAGTGGCGGCTGGAGGGTGTGACGCTCGCGGTGACCGTCGAGCCGTGCACGATGTGCGCGGGGGCGATCGGGCTGGCCCGGGTGGCGCGAGTGGTGTTCGGGGCGTGGGAGCCGAGGACCGGCGCCGCCGGCTCGCTCTGGGATCTGCTGCGCGACCGGCGGTTGACCCATCGGCCGGAGGTCGTCGGTGGGGTGCTGGCGCAGGAGTGTGCCCGGCTGTTGGAGTCGTTCTTCGCCGAACACCGTCCCGGGCGGCCGCCATGAGCCGTGCCGTGCCCGCCCTGATCCGGCCCGGACCACCCGACGTATCCGCGGTAGCGCGGAGGAGGTGGCTCAGCCGAACCCGGGCCGGCCGCTCATCGAAACCGGTCGTGCCGTCAGAGCATCCGGATGCGCCGCCGGTGGCCCCATCCGCATCGCCGAGGTGCCCAATCCGTTCGGCATGGCCGGGAACCCGGGCGACGTGTCCCCCCGGCGCCGGCTGCGTCGGAGTTCGGCCTCGGTGTACCGCGCGCACCTGCGGTGCCATTCCAGGATTCCGGACATCCACTCCTTGAGGTCCTCTGCATGGCGGGTGAGGATCTCGCGGACCGGCTCGTCCAGGTCGAAGTCCTCGAGCAGCGCGGGTAGGTCGTTGGCGACGATGTGTTCGAACTGTTGCATCCTGGACGTCATCAGGTCGGCCACGATGTCGCGCGCGGTCATTCGGTCCAGGTCGAGGAAGTTCTCCACGACCAGGATCAGATTGTGGATCTCGCCCTCGAACTCGATCTCCTTCTGGTAGGAGAACAGGTCGTTCACGAAGCAGGCGTAGTCCTGCGCCGCCGTGTCCAGCTCGACCAGCACCCGGGTCTGGTAGATCTCCGCGGGCACCACGTCGGAATGGGCGAGCCGCGCCAGGGCCGTCGTCAGGTCCGAACCGAACGTCCTGCGGCGCATCTCGATGTAGTCGACGGGGTCGGGCACGCGGTGCTGGATCTGGTTGGCCAGCTCCCACACCCAGCTGGCGGTCATGTCCTCCACCGCCTTGCGGAACTGCCTGCGCGCCGGTTCCGTCATCGGTCCGGCGGTGCGCCGCCACAGGTCCGCCAGCCCCCGTTCCACCGGGTCGGCCGGCTCCGGTGTGGCGCCGGCGTCCAGCGGCATGAACATCGACAGTCGGTCGTTCCTGTGCTTCGCCGCCGCCAGGTTGCGGGTCGTCCCGAACACCAGGGGGAAGTAGTCGTCACCGTAGGTGCCCCAGGCCAACCAGTCCGAGCTCAGGTTGAGTTGCTCGGGGCTCGCGTCCGCGTGGATCATCGCGGCGCAGTGCGGGAAATCGAAGCCGATCAGCCGCCGCTCGTCCCACACGCCACCGTGTTCCACGCCGGGCACCGAGTCGAAGAAGCCCATCCGCCGCGACCAGTCGACCTCCCAGCGCCGTGCGGCGTCCAGGTGCGGGCTGGTCCGGATCGGGAAGGGCATGTACAGATCCGGGATCGGCAGGTGCCCCACCGGCTCGAACAGCGTGCGGGAGTGCTGCTGGGCCGTGCGGCGCAGACCCGGAAGGAGTGCCAATCTGCTGGCCGAGGTGCCCAGGCCGGTCGGTCCCCCCAGCACACCGGAGGAGTCGGATACGGCGCCCTCGTTCATGTAGCGGCTCGATCGCGCATGCCACTCGTGTCCGCCGGACTGCCAGTCCTGGAGGCCCTTGACGTAGGCGGCCACCCCGATCTGCTCGTGCGGCGGCACGGCTCGCTCGGCCACCAGGGCAGGTACCTCGGTCAGCGCAGTGCTCTCGAACTGCCGCATTCTCGACGTCAGCAGGTCGTTGACTCGCTCGGCGGCCTCCTGCGTCGAGCAGTCGAAGAACCGCTCGAACACCAGGACGGCGTTGGAGTTCTCGCCTTCCTCCTGGACCTCGCGCTGGTAGGAGAACAGGTCGTTGCGCAGGTGTACCGCGTCGGCGAACGTGTCGGACAGGACCCGCATGGGCCTCGTCCCGGCAAGGTCGTCGGGGATCTCGGCCCCGACGGCGTGCTCGACGAGATTCGCCGACCACGGCGCCCCGCCGACCCTTCGCCGCATCTGCACGTACTCGATCGGGTTGGCGATCCGGCCACGGTCGATGTTGTCCAGCTCCCACATCGACTCCACCATCAGGTTGTGCGTGCTGAGCGTGAATCGGCGCCGCCACCCGTGCGACATCGACGGGGCGGTGCGCGCCCACAGGTCCTGCAACCCTGCTTCGGCCGGGTTCGTCGGTTCCGGCGGCGAGTCGGCCATGAACTCCTCGAGGCGGTCGAGGTAGGCCTTCGCCCCCGGGAGGTCACGGGAGTACTTGAACTGCTCGAGGAAGTGGTCGTCGAAGAAGAACACCCAGACGTACCAGTCGGTGATCAGGTCCAGGGTGAGGCCGTCACAGTCCGGGTGGGTG
Source organism: Pseudonocardia sp. (assembly GCA_050701055.1). GTDB lineage: Bacteria > Actinomycetota > Actinomycetes > Mycobacteriales > Pseudonocardiaceae > Pseudonocardia. The sequence continues at coordinate 7,925 of JBOHEO010000128.1, forward strand.
TAGGCGCACAACAACGCGTAGTCATGCTTGGCCAGCGCCGCCTCGTCCCACACGACGCCGCCGCCGGGCTTCGGGGAGTCGAGCATGCCCAGCTGCTTGGCCCAGGCGGTACTGTGCTCGCGGGCGCGCTCCAGGTGGGGATTGATCCTGGCCGGATACGACAGGTAGAAGTCGGGCAGTGTGAACGCCTGCATTGCCATACCTACTTTTCGGGAGCCGGTCGTCGAGCGCCGACTGCGCGCGGTTGAACCCTCAGGTTGCCGGCTACGTCTGCTCCTGCCCGGCGAGACGATGTAGAACGCCGATCGATCAAGGCCTGGCTGCCCGCGAGAAAGGTGGCTGCGACAACGGCGAGCAGGGTGGGCACGATAACAGTTGTTATGCTATCCGATATCACGGCTAGGCTCCGTAACCATCAGAGAATGCGGAAACCATGATCTGGTTGCGCGCGGCGATGTGCGTGGGCGATGTGCGTGGCAGGCCACGATGGATCCCGAGGGTAGGGGAGGATCCCGCTCCAGTCGAGTGGGATCCGGCGTATCCGCCCGGATCGGGTGAATCACTCCGATAGGTTGGATCTCGTGCGGGTGATAGGGCATAATTCTTCCTGGAGTTGGTGCGAGCGGACCGCTTCCGTTGCCGCGCTGAGGGGCGCTGTCATCGCCGTACTTGGGGGTTTCCGGTCAGTGATTATCGCACGAAGTGAAACCACTTTCGGGTACTTGTACCCGGTGGTCGGGTGTGTACTGTTGTCCTAATAGCTGGCAACATCACGAGCGGATCGCATTCTATTGCCATTCGCGCCGGTGGTGTGGGCTGTGAATTTTAACTCTCGATGCCATCGCAGCTTCGCGATGAGCCGGCCTCTCGATTTCCCTGGATTGGTGGTGTGTGGTGACTGCGACCCAACCGGTCGACGCGCTCGTCGATGGTGAGTTTATTCAAACGAGCCTCGATACCTCGGCGGCGCGAAATCTTGCGACGACGACGAAGTCCGTTCCCCAAATGCAGGGGATCACGTCGCGCTGGCTGCTACGTATGCTGTCCTGGGTGCAGGCGGATGGCGGCGTTTATCGGGTCAACCGTCGATTGAGCTACACCGTTGGCGACGGTCGGGTGGATTTCACGACAACCGGTGCGGAGGTGCGAGTCATTCCGCGGGAGCTCGGCGAGCTCGGGCTGCTGCGCGGGTTCGACGACGAGGCAGTGCTGAGTGGGCTGGCGAATCGGTTCGTCCAGCGCGAGTTCGCGCCGGGGGACCTGCTCGTGCAGGCCGGCGACGTCGCCGACCAGGTGTTCCTGATCGCGCACGGCAAGGTCGACAAGCTCGGCACCGGCCCGTACGGTGACGAGACGGTGCTCGGAGGGCTGGCCGGTGGGGATCACTTCGGCGATCAGGTGCTCGCCGACGCGCAGAGCCGCTGGGAGTTCACCGCCAAGGCGGTCACCGCCTGCACCGTCCTGACCCTCAGCCGGCAGGCGTTCGAGGCGATGAACGGCGACGCCGGCGGGCTGCGGGCGCACATCCAGCGGCGGCTCAGCAGCCGCGACCGCCCACGCAACGATGCGGGTGAGGCGGCGGTCGAGGTCGCTGCCGGGCTGCGCGGGGAGTACGAGCTTCCCCAGGCCTTCGTGGATTACGAGGTGGCCCCGCGCGAGTACGAGCTCAGCGTCGCGCAGACGGTGCTGCGGGTGCACAGCCGCGTCGCCGACCTCTACAACAAGCCGATGAACCAGACCGAGCAGCAGTTGCGGCTGACGATCGAGGAGCTGCGCGAGCGCCAGGAGCACGAGCTCCTCAACAACCGCGACTTCGGCCTGCTGCACAACGCCGACCTGCCGAACCGGCTCCACGCCCGCAGCGGCGCCCCGACCCCGGACGACTTCGACGAGCTCCTCTCCGTGGTCTGGAAGGAGCCGGGGTTCTTCCTCGCCCATCCGCGCACGATCGCGGCGTTCGGCCGGGAGTGCTCGAAGCGGGGTCTCTATCCGCAGAGCACCGACCTGTTCGGCCACCAAGTGCCGGCCTGGCGTGGCATTCCCGTCCTGCCCTGCAACAAGATCCCGATGAGCGACTCGCGTACCAGCTCGGTGCTCCTGATGCGCACCGGGGAGGCCAACCAGGGGGTGATCGGCCTGCACCAGACCGGAATCCCCGACGAGTACCAGCCCGGGCTGAACGTCCGGTTCATGGGGATCGACGACCGGGCCGTGATCTCCTACCTGGTCAGCGCCTACTACTCGGCCGCGGTCCTGGTGGACGACGCGCTGGCGATCCTCGAGGGCGTGGAGACCGGGCGAGCGGACTAGTCCCGCACTCGTCCTCGGTCCCGCGACGGGCCGGCGTTCGATGGCCGGGTACGGGTGGCGCAGGCGGCATCGGACTACATGAACATCAACGTGTGGAGTGAGAGCGATGACCGTGACGGATCTGCACCGCGATCCGGGGCCGGAGTCCGCGCAGTCCAGCCTGGACACGGCGGCGGCGCGCAACCTGGCGACGACGACGAAGTCCGTCCCGCAGATGCGGGGTATCTCGCCACGCTGGCTGCTGCGCAAGCTGCCGTGGGTGGCGGTGGACAGTGGTACCTACCGGGTGAACCGGCGGCTGACGTACCTGACCGGCGACGGGCGGGTCACGTTCGTGCAGACCGGATCGTCGGTGCAGGTCGTCCCGGCGGAGCTGGGCGAGCTCTCCGCGTTGCGGTCGTTCACCGACGGTGCGATCCTGGCCGCGCTCGCCGACCGGTTCGAGCAACGGCAGGTGGAGCCGGGCGAGGTGCTGGCGGAGCTCGGTCGTCCCGTCCACGAGATCATCCTCGTGGCGCACGGCAAGATCAGCAAGATCGGCACGGGCCCGTACGGTGATCCGACCGTGCTCGGCCTGCTGACCGACGGTGACCATGTCGGCGGGCAGATGCTCACCGACCCGCGGAGCACCTGGGGCTGCACCGTCAAGGCGGTCACTCCGTGCGTGATACTCGCCCTGAGCCGGGCGGCCTTCGACGCGCTCCTCGGTTCCGCGCCGGCGCTGCGGACCTATCTGGACGGGTCCGCCGCCGAGCCGGGGCCGGCACGCAACAAGTACGGCGAGGCGCCGGTCGACATCGCCGCGGGGCACGAGGGCGAGCCGGTGCTGCCGTCGACCTTCGTCGACTACGACCCGGTACCCCGGGACTACGGACTGAGCGTGGCGCAGACGGTGCTGCGGGTGCACACCCGCGTCGCCGACCTGTACAACTCCCCGATGGACCAGACCGAGCAACAGCTGCGGCTGACCATCGAGGAGCTGCGGGAACGCCAGGAGCACGAGCTGGTCAACAATCCCGACTTCGGCCTGCTGGCCAACGCCGCATTCTCCCAGCGGATCCAGACCCGCGACGGCCCGCCGACCCCGGCGGACCTGGACGAGCTGCTGAGCAGGCGGCGTCGGACCGAGCTCTTCCTCGCCCATCCGCGGACGATCGCGGCGTTCCACCGGGAGTGCACCAGCCGCGGGCTCTATCCGGAGGTCGTGCAGGTGGACGGCCGGCCCCAGGCCGCATGGCGCGCGGTCCCCATCCTGCCGTGCAACAAGATCCCGATCAGCGCGCACGGCACCAGTTCGGTTCTCGCGATGCGCACCGGAGAGGAGGCCAGTGGTGTGGTCGGCCTGCGGCCCACCGCGGTGCCCGACGAGTACGAGCCGGGGCTGAACGTCCGGTTCACCGGGATCGACGAGCGGGCCGTGCTGTCCTACCTGGTGAGCGACTACTACTCCGCCGCCGTGCTGGTACCGGACGCCCTGGGTGTCCTGGAGAACGTCGAACTCGGTCGTTGAGGGGAGCGCCGTGACCACCGTGGACACCGCTCGGCCGGCGGGTGAGGTGCTGGACTCCTGCCGGGTCCGGATCGAACCCGCTCTGCGAGCCGCCGTCGATGCCCTGCCGTCCTCGATGCACCGCATCGTGGGGTACCACCTCGGCTGGTGGGAGGAGGACGGCCGCCCGACCGGTGCCGCCGGTGGCAAGGCGATCCGGCCGGCGTTGACCCTGCTGTCCGCCGCGATTGTGGGACGCACCGCCGACTCGGCGATCCCCGGAGCGGTCGCCGTCGAGCTGGTGCACAACTTCTCCCTGCTGCACGACGACGTGATGGACCGCGACCTGACCCGCCGGCACCGTCCCACGGCCTGGGCCGTCTTCGGGACGGGCCCGGCGATCCTGGCGGGCGATTCCCTGCTGGCACTCGCCATGGACGTGCTCGCGGCCAGCGGCCATCCCGCCGCCGATCGGGGCACCCGGATGCTCAGTGCGGCGGTGCAGGATCTGGTCAACGGTCAAATCGCCGACCTTGCCTTTGAACAGCGGACCGACGTGGGGCTGTCGGAGTGCCTGGACATGGCCGGGAACAAGACCGGCGCGCTCCTGGGCTGTGCCTGCGCCATCGGCGCGCTGTTCGGCAACGGCGGACCGGACGAGGTCGGAGCAATGGAGCGGTTCGGTCGGGATCTGGGAGTGGTGTTCCAGATCGTCGACGACCTGCTGGGTATCTGGGGCGACCCGCTGGCCACCGGAAAGCCGGCTGACAACGACCTGCGCTGCCGCAAGAAGTCCCTCCCGGTGGTCGCCGCGCTGACCTCGGGCACGCCCGCGGGCCGAGAGCTCGACGAGCTGTACCACCGCGAGCAGGAGCTGTCCGACGCCGAGTTGGCGCGGGCCGCGGAGCTGGTCGAGCTGGCCGGCGGGCGAGCGTGGTGCCATGACCGGGTCGGCGACCTGATGGCCGAAGCGTTGCGCCGGCTGCCCGTGGCCGCGACCCCGACCGCGTCGGAGGCCGCAGCCGAGCTGGGGGCCCTCGCGCAGCTCATCGCCCGTCGGGACCATTGAGATGGAGGGAGCGCCGCTCACCAGAACGGTCCTGCTGGCGTCACCACGATCGTTCTGCGCAGGCGTGGAACGCGCCATCGAGGTGGTCGAGCGACTGATCGCCGAACATGGCGCGCCGATCTACGTCCGCAAGCAGATCGTGCACAACTCGCATGTGGTGGCCGATCTCGAGGCCCGGGGGGCGGTGTTCGTGGATGAGCTGGACACGGTTCCCGAAGGTGCCACGGTGGTGTTCTCCGCGCACGGCGTCTCCCCCCAGGTCTGGGACGAGGCCGCCGATCGCCGCCTGGAAGTGACCGATGCCACCTGCCCGCTCGTGGCGAAGGTGCACGCGGAGGCCCGGCGGTTCGCCCAGCGCGGCGACACGGTGATCTTCATCGGGCACGGCGGACACGAGGAGACCGAGGGCACCCTGGGTGAGGTGCCCGACCGCATGATCCTGGTGGAGTCCGTGGCCGACGTCGAGGCGCTGCATCTGGCTGATCCCTCGCGGGTGTCGTATCTGACCCAGACCACGCTGGCCGTCGACGAGACCAATGACATCGTCGCGGCGTTGCAGGATCGTTTCCCCGCCGTGCGCGGACCGGGTACGGACGACATCTGCTACGCGACGACCAACCGGCAGCAGGCGCTCGCGGCGATCGCCGACGAAGCCGACCTGGTGCTGGTCGTGGGCTCGACGAACTCGTCGAACTCGGTCCGGTTGGTGGAGCTCTCCCGCCGCCGCTCCACCCCCGCGCACCTCATCGAGGATGCCCGGGAGATCCGGGCGGAATGGCTGCAGGGCACCCGGGTGATCGGGCTGACTGCCGGGGCGTCGGCGCCGCCTGCCCTCGTGGACGAGGTCGTCGTCGCACTGCGCGAGTACGGGCCCGTCGTCGTCGAGGAGCGCGAGATCGCCCGGGAGAACCTCCGGTTCGTCGCGCCGGCACCTGTACGGCTCGGTGGCGGAGTGCGAGACGAGTAGCGACCAGACTTCCGGCGTGCGCGACCGCGGTCGGAGGTCTGTGCCCGCCCGGTTAGCCTCACCGGATGAGTCACCCCGCTGTCGCGTGAACTTCGGGTCGGTGCCTACGCCGTGTGCGTCCAGGACGTGTCGGTGCTGCTGGTCCGGTTCTCCCGCAGCGGGCGATGGACGCTTCCGGGTGGTGGAATCGACCACGGGAGAGCCCGGAGGACGCGGCGGTCCGCAAGGTCGAGGAGGAGACCGGGCATCGGATCGAGCTCGGTCCGTTGATCGGCGTTGACTCCGCCCGCTGGAACACCGAGCGTGCGGGTGCGCCGGTCGACTTCCACACCGTGCGTGTCCTCTATCTCGGCGAGGTCGTCGGCGGCACCCTGCGCGACGAGGCGGACGGCAGCAGCGACCGGGCCGCCTGGGTACCGCTCGCGGATGTCGCGGCGTTGGATCGGGTGGGCCTCGTCGACATTGGGCTCGCGGCCGCGGGTACCTCGGTCAGGTGAGTCGTCCCGCCGCGATGGCGAGGTCCATCTCGCAGGTGGACATGCGTATGGTCGTTCCGATCACCTCGAGTTTTCGCGGGTCGCCCCGGTGCCCGCCGCGCGGTCGTTCGTCACCGAGACGGCCACCCCCGCCAGGAACGCCCCGAGGATCGCCTCCGACCCGAACATCTGGGCGAGCGCCGCGAACCCGACCATCACGGCGAACGCCAGCCACACCGTGATCTGTGTGGGCCCGCCGAGCTGGCGGCGTACCGCGTCGCGCAGTGCCTCGACCGTGCTGGCCAGCATCACCAGCACCGCGAGCCCCCACCGACAATGACCAAGAACGCGAGCCCGCGCAGCTGTCCCGCCACCCGTCCCGCCCGGTCCGATGAACAGCACCGACAGCAGCGCAACCGACGCGACGTCGCCCAGCAGCGTCCTGGCAGGCTCAGCTGCCCCACCGGCGTCTCCAACAGACGGGAGTCCTTGAGGACCACCAAGACGATGCCGATCGACGTGGTCAGCAGCGCCGCGACGACCACCCCCACGTCGTCGACCAGATCAGCGGCGAACAGCGCCGCGCCGATGCCGACCGCGATCCCGCACCACGCCTACCGGCCGGAGTGATGTCGGGGCCGCCGGGTATTCTCGCTGGCGGTAGCGTGTCCGAGCGGCCGAAGGAGCACGCCTCGAAAGCGTGTGAGGTGCAAGCCTCCGTGGGTTCAAATCCCACCGCTACCGCCACCACCAGCGCAAACGGCGGCCCGATTTCATGGTCTCATGTTGTCAGCGGCCAGGATCCTTGCTCTATCGCGGAGGGGTGGGTCGCCAGGCACGCCACCCTCCGTGCTGGAGCAACAACTTCGGCCGCTGGGGGAGAATTCATGGTGCAGCGCGGAGGGTGGCAATCGGCGAACGTCGGGTTGGCCGCACACTCGCTCAGCGCTGGATCAGGCGCCGTGCCCGATCCAGCGTGCTGAGGACCATCGTCCACCGTGTGCCGGGCTCGCACCCCGCCGGCGCAGTGCACCGAGCGCACCGTCTACAGCCGGCCAGGGGACTCGGGTGTCAGTGCAGGAACTTCAGCCCCATGGCGCCACAGCCGATGGCCCCGAGGCAGAGCATCCGCGCCGACGTGGTGGGTTCGCCGAGCACAACCATGCCGTAGACCGCGGTGCCTACAGCACCGATCCCGACCCATGTCGCATAGCCGGTGCCGACGGGCAGTGTGCGCAGTGCAAAGGCGAGCCCGGCCATGCTCATCGTGAGGGCGATCCCGAAGATGATTGCCGGTACTACTCTGGTGAGGCCCCGGGACTGGGCCAGAGCCGCGGCCCACACGGTTTCCAAGAGTCCTGAAACGACCAACACGATCCATGCCACGACGCACCTCCGCGCTGCGTCGTCTTGTCGTGCCGGGTACGACGCCCTCGTCCGGGGTGGCCGCGTGCGCGGGTCCGCCCCCGACAGTAGCCAACGAAGCGAAACATCGCCGCCGATGGACCACCAGCGGCATCGCAACGGAAGCGCAGGAGATTGAACGGGAACGTCCGACACCCCTGTCGAGGCGGCCCGGAGTTCCTGGTCACGCTGGCGGAGGATGGGGGATTCGAACCCCCGAGGGCGTGAACCCAACACGCTTTCCAAGCGTGCGCCATAGGCCACTAGGCGAATCCTCCATCGAGAAGCATAGCCGGGTCGGTGCGGCCGCCGCCGACGGCACTACACTCGCCCCCGGACCCCGCGCGGCGTCCATCCTGTGAACTCCCCCAGGGCCGGAAGGCAGCAAGGGTCAACGGGCTCTGGCGGGTGCGCGGGGTCCGCTTTCGTCCCGGTCGCGCCGTGTCCCCGGAGCAACGCCTGTCCCCCGAACGATGCTGTCGGCCCCGGTGGGTAGCCTCGCGCCGTGGCGCTGGCTCTGTACCGCAAGTACCGTCCGGCACGCCTGGCCGATGTCGTGGGGCAGGAGCATGTCACCGGACCGCTGAGCACTGCACTCGCGGCGGGCCGGATCAACCACGCCTACCTCTTCTCCGGCCCCCGTGGCTGCGGCAAGACGTCCTCGGCCCGGATCCTGGCCCGCTCGTTGAACTGCGAGCTCGGCCCAACGCCCGATCCCTGTAGCGCCTGCCCGTCGTGCGTCGCGCTAGGCCCCGGTGGGCCGGGCAACATCGATGTCACCGAGCTCGACGCCGCGTCACACGGCGGCGTGGACGACACCCGTGAGCTACGCGACCGGGCGTTCTTCGCGCCCGCCGAGTCGCGCTACCGGGTGTTCGTCATCGACGAGGCGCACATGATCACTACGCAGGGCTTCAACGCCCTGCTGAAGATCGTCGAGGAGCCGCCGGAGCACGTCGTCTTCGTCTTCGCCACCACCGAGCCGGACAAGGTGCTGCCCACCATCCGCTCGCGCACCCATCACTACCCGTTCCGGCTCATCCCGCCGAGCACCCTGCGCGGGCTGCTGGAGCGGATCTGCGCCGAGGAGGGGGCGGTCGTGGCCTCGCCGGTGTACCCACTGGTGGTCCGAGCCGGGGGTGGCTCTGCGCGCGACTCGCTGTCCATTCTCGACCAGCTCCTGGCCGGCGCGGGGCCGGAGGGGGTCACCTA
>JBOHEO010000129.1:0-16839 GCA_050701055.1 Pseudonocardia sp.
TGAAGGCATAGGTGTCTTTGAGAACCGTGCCAGCCCCGATGCGCGACGACAACACGACTGGTATTCTCAACGCAAGTCGTTCCAGCCGTCCGGCATATGAGGAGGGTACATGCCCTGCGCCAAATCCAGCAATGACGAGTCCGTCTACATTGTTGGCGAGAGTATCCAGTGCGGACCCCTTGTCTCCCAGGGATACCGTGACGAGTCCGATCTCTACGCTGGCGTGATCAGACCGAGGCGGAAACGCAGGCCGAGATGCCGGACGATTGAGTATGCGTGGGCACCCTTCGATCACGTAGCCAAGTGGCCCACCGTCCGGTGACCGAAATGCGCTTCCGCTGGTCCGATGGGATTTTTGAACCCTTGACGCCGAATGAATTTCATCCGCAATCACCACGAGTACTCCAAGGTTGGTCGCGAAGGAACTTGCAGCCACTTGGATAGCCGCGAGAAGGTTTGCCGGGCCGTCAGCGCCAGCAAGGGACGGGTTGCGCATCGCGCCGGTAAAGACGATCGGCTGCGATTCTCGATGCGCGATATCCACCAAATACGCACTTTCTTCAATCGTGTCGGTCCCCTGGGTGACAACCACCCCCGTCACGCCCTCGGAGAATCGTTTACCGACCAGCTCACCCAGAGCATCGAAGTCATCGAAGGTAAGCGACGCTCCAGATGACCTTCGAAAGTCAACCACCTCGACTGATATCCCTGTCTCTACGATGCCGGGGACTGCGGCGACAAGTTCATCGGCGGATAACGCCGGAGTTGCCCCTCGCCCACCAGCTCCCGACATTGCGATTGTTCCGCCGAGTCCGACGACAACCACTCGTGGAGCGGAGGTCGAGCCATTTTCTGCCGTCATCCGGATCTTCTTCCCCGACCTGTCGAAGTGCTTGCTGCTACGTCTCCGGATAGTCGATCGCCAATCCCGCCATGAAGCGACACGCGCGATCAACTCCCTCGACAGACAGGAGGCGACTGCGCGGCTGAAGCAACGCTGCGGTACCATAGTCACTCAACTCAGCGCATCGACGGGCGAGCCACTGGGCATCAAGCTCGAGATAATCGGCAAGCGCTGACAGGCGGCCCAGTACGGTCCCCGAGGCTCGCCGCGAAATTGAGTGCGCCTGGGCATATCTCGCCGCATCGAAGAGCTCGCGCAGTTGTGGCCTGGACCTGGCGACATCGACGTACCAGATGCCTTCAGCACCGACCCAATTAGCGAGAATTGCTTGACGATGGTGATCCAGCACAAAACCTTGTACTGCCACGTATTCCTGCTCATCACACAAGTCCACATGGATCCCAAAAGATTCCATCAGGGCAAACGACAGCATCAGCAGGATGCGCTCGGGAGACCCTGACTGGGCAACGACATCCGGTGGGATGCGGAACACTCGGGTTGGTGAACTAGCGCCGCCGCCGAATCTCGCTGCAGTGTCGCGCAGATACTTGAACTTGTGCTCGAAGAACAGCCAGGTACCTGCTTCCTCGCCGCGCTGTTCGCGGGTCCAGAATATCGGCACATCAGCGAGGCCATCGACATGGCGCATGATGTGACGCGCACAGAAGTTCGACCCGAGCCACATCTGCGAGACAGGTGACAGATCTGCGACGATATCGCGTGCACCGGCGGAGCGGGACAGTTTGATCAATGGGTCGAGTAACTCAGTGCTGCTATGCAGGCTCGCATCATCATCGAGGAGTGGCTCGTCAAAATTGATGACCGCCCAGAGCAAGCCCAATGTGAGATCATCCAACGCAAAGGCGCGCGACAGAAGCAGTCTGGACTTCTCGACGACGCCGTTGAGCTTACGGCGAGCATGTCTTGTGTCGATGCCGAACGAGCATGGAGTCCCCAGCCCATCGCTTGTTGTGCCAATGATAAGCCCACGTCGGGGACGACGCATGAAGTCATCGTTGACAAATCCTTTCGGGATGGCCGTGACGATTCGGCCGTCATCGACAGCCGAGTACATCTTCACCGGGATCGACGATCCGGAAAAGTAGCGCCCTCCCGGAATCATGACGTTGACTTCCGCTCCTGTGTCATGTCGAGCTGGCCATGTGAGCGCGAGCGAATCGATCGCGGGCCCTGCTCCGCTTTCTGCGATGCCCACCTGTACGTCATTCGACTGTGCAGGGGATGCCGCATCGAGCCGCAGACTCTTCTCCTGCGACTTGATGTCCTTGTACGACCTGACCAGCTCCCCGTCTGCCGCAAGGGCTGCGTCGCACGCTGTCCAGAACGCTAGCGACGGGAAGTCTCGACCCGTCTCGGCACCCGCCAGCGCGGTACGACTGTAGGTAATCCGCTCAGACAACCGAAGCTGTGTAAGTCCATGATCTTCACGCAGTTCTTTCAACCGCTCACCAAGCTGCCGGCGTGCCCCCGTGACAGTCGGCCTGCCACCAGACACCACCGCGCTCACCTCGTCCATGCCGATCGCCGTAGGGCCGATGTCCGACGATGTCGGAGATTGTCGGAGACATGCGTTGGTAAGTATCCGTCATCATCCTTGAGGCCGCATGGTCTATCCCATGACGACACAGCTACCCCCACAGCTACCCCAGCCTTGCGACCACGGGCAGCGCACCCCCGAGCGGGCTCCACAGCAAGCCTGGACACAAGCCGGACTACGAGACTCCGAGCGCCGCGCAACGGCATCTTGGAGCACGCAGGAAGGGCGGCTTCGCACAGCTCGGCCGCGATCGTCGTGTCGTTCGACCACATCACGGCAACTAGCCTAAGCCAACCGGATTGAGAACCACGAGACAGCCTCACGGCGGGGCCGGGGTGTACCCCGTCCTCCGGCCCCGCCGTGGTCCAGAGGAGGCGGATTGTTATGCAGAGTACGGGCAGGGTCACCGGCCGGGTGGCACCAGCGACGGTGCTGGTGCCACCGGGTCAGTACGGAGATGGGCCGGTCCACCTCCGGGTCGAGAAGGCACTGGCCGGGTCGTGGCGGCCGCCGTCTGGCTACCGGGTGGAACGCAACGACTGGCGGTGCAGCTGCGACCCGAGATTCGACTACATCGAGATCGAGAACACCCACAACGCGTTCCTCTACCTCAAAGAGATGCACGGCCAGGGGATACCAGCGGCGGCGCTGGCGGTGGTACGGCTCGCAAAAACGCGCGTCAGATCATGACTGGCCAGACCAATGACCAGGCGCCCATCCGGTGGGTTGGCTGGCCGAGTTTGGTGGTCCACGGCGATGGCGTCGGCCGGGCATGGCTGGCCGGTGCTGCACGGTACCCACACCGGCGGCACACGGTCGCAGGGGCGACCGGACACGGTCGACCTGCGGCCGCTCGATGACGACCGGCCGACGGCCTCGACACTAAAAAGGGCCGAGTTTCCCGACTCAGCTCCCGGGAGATCGTCTCCCGTTCCTGGGCACACAACGGCTCAGCTCCACTCATCAATATATGTTTCCGGGTGTCAATCTCCGGCGTGTCGCGCATAGGTGACGGCCCGCTTGCGCGAGAATTGAGTTTCGCGACTCAACCTCAAGCAAACGGACCGTCACTTGTATTCTACCACCGGGCTTCACAAGTCTGAGATCCTATGATCTGTGCGAGATGATCCACAGGGGAGTTCCCATGAGCGATCGGACATGGCCGCCGATTCTCGGTCTGTAATAAGTCTCTGGTGGTCGCACTGACCTACCTGCGCCGGAATCGCGTCCAGGAGAGGAGCTTGCCGAGACCTACGGGGGCTCGCAGTCGACGATCAGTCGAGCCATCACCGCGATTACGCCTCTCGTGGAAAAACTGTTGAGGACATTCGTGCCGACCGCGGACGAGCTCGACCCGCGGAAACAGTACATCGTGGACGGCACCCTGCTGCCATGCTGGTCATGGGCCGGTCATCGCGAGCTGTACTCCGGCAAGCACACGACCACGGGCATGAACGTGCAGGTTGTCTGCACGCTCGATGGCGAGCTTGCGTGGATCTCGGATGCGATTGACGGCTGCCGCCACGACACCCATTGCCTCCGCGAGTCCGGCGCGCTACTGGCCGACGACGCCCAGAACTGGATGGGTGACAAAGGGTATGTCGGCAACGACATGGTGACTCCCTATAAGAAGCCCATTTACCGCAACCTGGTCGACTGGGAGAAAGACTACAACACTGCGGTCAACAAAGTCCGCTATGTCATCGAGCAGGTGATCGCGAACTTCAAGATCTGGCGAATCATGCACACCGACTACCGGAGGCCGCTCTCGACCTTTACCACAACGATCTCAGCGGTGATCGCTCTACATTTCTACCTGCTTGCTGAATAAGCCTCGATCTACCGGGCTGTCATTGGGGTGAGAATATATGAGGCAGTGTGAATATGCCGTATCGGCACCTTCGAGCAGCGATGAGGTGAGCAAAGGCGTAACACCCTCGCTAACGCAACTTCATGATCGATGGCCGACCAGCAGCACATGACGACCCGTTCGGCGCTAGTATTCTGTAGCCAAAGGTCAAGGAGGGTAGCCCGCTCGTCCTGAGTCATACACGAGCCCTGCCCATTGGAGCTGCAGACAATGAATCCAGCTACCCAGGTCCTGTCAGCTCCACGCGCGTATCGTTCACAGTCGCCTAAGTCTAGAGCGCCCGATTCATCGCGGAATGTAGGCACTGGCAGCAGTAAGTGCATCACGCAGCACTCCCGACTCGATGGTAGCGACTGGTGACCCGACGTCTCCCTTCAGGATTGCTTGTGCAGCGTCGAGCGCCGATACGTCGCCAGTATTAACAATAAAATCGAAGAGTGCTTCAGGAGACGACAACAGCTCTTCAACGGTCTGTATCCAAACTTCCATTCGCGCGCGAACGTTCGTGTCTCGTCGTCCAGCCAGCCGAGCATGCGTAACGTCCGGTGGAGCCCACAACAGCACCGTCTGCCAACGCGCGGGGCGGCCATAGGATTTGAGTTGCACCACTCCGGGCAAATCGCCCATATGAAGCATAGGCCGACGCCCGGCCGACGCAAAGTAATCCAACTGATCCTTATCAACCACGTACGTGTTCCCGTACCGTCTGCTCTCCTGCTGAACACGTCCTGCAGCTCGCATCGTCGCCAGCCGGCCCTCGCTGATCACACGGTACGTACCGGTAGAGCCAGCGCCGCTCTTAATCTTGCGGAACAGGACATAGCGGGGGTCAAGCCGTGAGACCAGCTGAGAGATCGTATCCTTACCCGACGCGGGCGGGCCGTAAAGAATCAGGGCTTCAAGCATCTGCATCGATGTTTACCCGCAAAGCCAGTGCCCGCGCTTGATCCGCGATACCTACGGTTGCATTCAAGTTGTTGTCCACCACATAATAACGCGCAGCCGCAGGGCGGAAGTCAACGTTCACATCAGCCGAATAATCAGCCCAGTTATCGAGCTTCCATGAATCACGGGACGCCCCTCTGTATCTGAGATAGTCGTGCATAGATTCGAGATCACAGGATACCCACACAACGACAAGTTCGACGCCGCTCGCTTCACAGCGATTATTCAGGCGACCCAGCCAACTTGGATCAATAAACTCCCTCAAGAACGGAGCCGCAGCGACCGTGGACAACCCACACGAGAGCTGTTCAAACGCCGAATTCATGAGACTGCGGTATTCCTGTGGCCGAATCTGCTCCAGGTAGACTTCACTTTCTCGATCAGCCGAACACCGCCCAGCGCATCTCAACAATGACTCGACCAGAGGACGCGAAATCGTGTCCTTATCGAGAAACGCCCAACCTGTCACAGTCGACAAAAATCGGGCAAACTCAGACTTCCCACTTCCAGCATACCCACCTACGAGAACCAGCAACGGCCGAGTAACAAAACCGCAAGCATCATCAACTGAAAAACGCCGAGCGCCAAGCACGCGATTTCCCAGACTGGCGGCTTTGGGGGAGCTGTCCTCGGCCGGTGTGCCACCCTGAGTGACCCGGGTGAACGTGCGTGCTATCGCAGCAAGAGTCAGAGAACTACCTACGTCATTCGACTGTGCCGGCGAGGCCGCATCGAGCCGCAGACTCTTCTCCTGCGACTTGATGTCCTTGTACGACCTGACCAGCTCCCCGTCTGCCGCAAGGGCCGCGTCGCACGCTTTCCAAAACGCCAACGCCGGGAAATCTCGACCCGTCTCGGCACCCGCCAGCGCGGTACGACTGTAGGTAATCCGCTCAGACAACCGAAGCTGTGTAAGTCCATGATCTTCACGCAGTTCTTTCAACCGCTCACCAAGCTGCCGGCGTGCCCCCGTGACAGTCGGCCTGCCACCAGACACCACCGCGCTCACCTCGTCCATGCCGATCGCCGTAGGGCCGATGTCCGACGATGTCGGAGATTGTCGGAGACATGCGTTGGTAAGTATCCGTCATCATCCTTGAGGCCGCATGGTCTATCCCATGACGACACAGCTACCCCCACAGCTACCCCAGCCTTGCGACCACGGGCAGCGCACCCCCGAGCGGGCTCCACAGCAAGCCTGGACACAAGCCGGACTACGAGACTCCGAGCGCCGCGCAACGGCATCTTGGAGCACGCAGGAAGGGCGGCTTCGCACAGCTCGGCCGCGATCGTCGTGTCGTTCGACCACATCACGGCAACTAGCCTAAGCCAACCGGATTGAGAACCACGAGACAGCCTCACGGCGGGGCCGGGGTGTACCCCGTCCTCCGGCCCCGCCGTGGTCCAGAGGAGGCGGATTGTTATGCAGAGTACGGGCAGGGTCACCGGCCGGGTGGCACCAGCGACGGTGCTGGTGCCACCGGGTCAGTACGGAGATGGGCCGGTCCACCTCCGGGTCGAGAAGGCACTGGCCGGGTCGTGGCGGCCGCCGTCTGGCTACCGGGTGGAACGCAACGACTGGCGGTGCAGCTGCGACCCGAGATTCGACTACATCGAGATCGAGAACACCCACAACGCGTTCCTCTACCTCAAAGAGATGCACGGCCAGGGGATACCAGCGGCGGCGCTGGCGGTGGTACGGCTCGCAAAAACGCGCGTCAGATCATGACTGGCCAGACCAATGACCAGGCGCCCATCCGGTGGGTTGGCTGGCCGAGTTTGGTGGTCCACGGCGATGGCGTCGGCCGGGCATGGCTGGCCGGTGCTGCACGGTACCCACACCGGCGGCACACGGTCGCAGGGGTGACCGGACACGGTCGACCTGCGGCCGCTCGATGACGACCGGCCGACGGCCTCGACACTAAAAAGGGCCGAGATCACTCAGAGAGCGTTTTGAAACTCGGTCAGGCTCGGCTGGCGTGGCCAACGGTCGAGCTCCCTCTCCTGATGCAGGCCAAGATCCTCGCGAACGCACGTCCACGCATGGCCGATCATGCGTCAGCGTGCGTTCGCGGCGATCAGGAGTTCCTGATCTCAGGATCACGACGCGCCGAGGCTGCCCAACCCCGGTTTCAAGATGCTCTCTGAGAGCTGCTCGGCTACCGGTGTAGCGGCACCAGCCGCCGCCCGGACAGCCCGTACCGCAGCGGTTCGGGCCTGCGCCCCAGCTCCCGTGCCGCGCGTTCCATCGCCGCCTGTTCGCGGGCCCAGCCCGGGCCGTCGAAACCCGCATAGCAGGCCAGGCAGCGGCGCAGGTGAGTGCTGAAGGCCTCGTCGAGGCGTGACCGGTAGTGCTCCACGGCGTCGGCGCGTCCCGTATCGAGCACAGCCACCGCGAGGAGCGCACCGCGCAGGCCGTGCCCGACACCGTCCCCGGCGACCGGATCCAGCGCGATGGCCGCATCACCGATCGCGATCCAGCTCACGCCCGAGGTCTCGCCCGCGCTCGGCGCGCAGCGCTGCGGTCCCGCCGGGAACGCCGAAGCCGGGCCGCGGATCTCCATGATCTGGGCGTCGATCAGCTCGGTGCCGGCGAGCAGCCGGGTCAGCACGTCGTCCGGTGGCGTCGAGGTGTCCGTGCTCATGGCCTGCAGGACGGCTCGATCCCCACCCGTCGGCGCGAGGAACACCCATCCGCCGGGCACGGTCTCCATGTGACAGGTGTCCTGGCGAGCGGATGGCCGCAGTCGGACGCTCGCCGCGACGACCTGGCGGTGTCCGATCAGCTCCCGGGCCGCACCGGATCCGGTGGTTACCCGAGCGGCGCGTCCGGAGGCGTCCACCACGGTGCCGCGACCGAGCGCGGCCACCTGCCCGGCCAGCTCGACCGGTGGGACCTCGCGCGCCTCGACGCCGTCGCCGGCCAGGCGTTCGAGCAGCCGCCGGCGCAGGGTGGCGCCGTCCACGACCAGACCGGCCTGGGGGACCGCGGTCGGTGGGCCGGGATGCCAGCGCACCATCCTGGTGTCCAGCCGGTGCGCATCGGTGAGCGGAGCCGGTCCCCACAGGTCGCGCAGCAGCTGCCCGGTGACCTCGTTGAGCACCAGCGGCGGGTCGGCCAGGTCGCCGAGATCCCAGACCTGAACCACCCAGCCGCGGTCGGCGAGCAGGCGCGCGCAGGTCAGACCGGCCACCCCCATGCCGACGACGACGGCGCGGCGCGTCACCCCTGCAGTCCCGCGTCCAGCGCGGATCGCTCGAACCGCGGCTTGACGCCCTGCGCGGCGAGCAGGTGGTTCGTCTCGTGCAAGGCCTGCATCGCGGTGCGGGACTGCGCCAGGTCGATCCCGCCTGCCCGGTCGCCGGGGCCCAGCGCGGCCCTGAGCTCCCGCATCAGCTCCGTGTAGTGCTGGTCGGCGGCCTGCACGAGCGGGCTCGGTGGGCCGGTGGGCGGATCGGCGAGCGGGCGGAGGTAGTCCGCCGGTGCCAACCCGGCGAGGTGCCCCTGGATCGTGCGGAACCGGGCGAAATGGTCCTGGCCCTCACTGATGATCAGCTTGAGCAGGTGGACCAGCCGGTCCCGTTCGGGGAAGAGCTCAGGCTGGCCGTCGATGCTGGCGTGCAGCCGCACGTACATCCCGTCGAGGCCCTGGCCGACCGACTGGCTGGGCGCCTCCACGTCGATGAACCACTGCAGCTGCTCCGGGGTGAGCGGCGCGAGCTCGAACGGCCGGTCGAACGAGGGGAAGGACTCGGCGCGACCGAGCGACGCCGGCTCGCCGAGCATGGTCAGCGCCTCGTTCGCCCAGCGCAGGTGGCGCATCTCGTCGACCGCGATCGTGAACACCTCGCTCGCCGCCGCGAAGATCCGCCGCACCTGCGCCGAGGGATTGGCGGGCAGGATCATCGGGGCGTCGAGCGAGTAGTGGGCGTAGAGGTATTCGACGGCGAGCGCGTGCTCGACGGTGGCCAGTCTCGTCAGCTCCGCGACGGCCTGGGCGCGGGTCAGCAGCGTTCCGCTGAACCCCGGCATCGTCAGCGCGGCGTCGGTCTCCCGGTCGTTGACCACCACCGGCAGCTCGTTCCACGCCGTCACCAGCTCGCCGTAATCGAGCTCGGCGCCGCGCCGGGCCGCCGAGTTCTGCGCGACGTCCGGGGTGGGCGCGCGGTCGCGGCGCTGGAAGTTGACGTCGGCCACCGCGCCGTCCCCGCTGGTCACGATGTCCGGCTTGCTCGCGGCCCAGTAGAAGCAGCCGCAGTCGCGGAAGTCGTACTGCCACGGCGCGCACAGGCTCCGCGTCAGCTCACCCGGCTCGTAGGCATCGACGTCGATCACGCCGTCGTCGTCGAGGTAGCGGGCCCGGTCGTCGGTGAGCACCGCCCGCCGCACGGCACCACCCGCCGCGCGCTGCACCTGGTCCCCGCCGGTGTCGTGGAACTGCTCGATGAGGGCCACGACGGCGTCGCTGGGCGGGAGCGCCGTCGCACCCGGCTGCGGTCCGAGCAGGATCGCGATCCGGCCGGGCAGGAGGTCGTGGACCTGGCGCCACACGTCCAGCCCGCCGAGGCCGACGCTGAAGAACACGGGCGGGTCGTCCGCGCTCTGGTCGACGCTCGTGCGGCCGAGGACCGCCCACAGGTAGAGCGGGAGGTCCGCCGTGCGGAGCCCGGCGGCGGCCGCGGTGCCGCCGGGCAGCACGTCGACGAGGAGCGCGCCGTCCTGGCGATGGAACTCGAACAGCAGCCCCGGGAAGAACGCCTTGTCCAGGTTGCGCTGGTCGAACTCCAGCCCGGGGTAGCAGTTGTCGACCCCGCTCTCCGGCCGGGTGGTCGCCGGGTTCCCCCGCACGATCGCGTCCGCGCGCGCGGTGAGGTTGCGCGGGAAGATCTTGAACTCGCCGGCCATGGTCGCTCCCTACGTCGCGATCGTCGTGGGGCTGCTGAGCCGGGAGGGCTCGGGCAGCGTGGCGAAGTACCCGGGCCGCGCGGCGGAGAGCTCCGCGTAGGCTTGGAGGCAGAAGTCGAGCCACCCGCGGATGTAGTCGCAACCGACCCGACCGCGCCGGGTCACCTCGTGATAGCAGCCCCCACCGCACAGGTAACGGGCCCAGCAGCTGCGGCAGGGCTCCATGCGGTCGACATGGCTGCGCGCGAGGTGGGCCGACCGGGCCTCGTCGTCGGTCCCGTCGGCGACGCTGCCCATGGCGTAGGTGGGATCATCGATCAGCCGGTGGCAGGCGAAGAGCCGACCCTCGGCATTCGCGCTGAGGTACGCCGCGCCTGCACCGCACGGGTAAGGCCGGTGGCTGCCCCGGTGGATCTGGTGCATCGCGGTCTCGAAGTTGCCGAACGGGTACGGCCGGCCGGCCGCGATCTCGGCCAGCGCCCGGCGCCCGCATGCCGTCATCCGCTCCAGGAACACCGGGAAGTCCGCCGTGGCCAGCCGCAGCGTCGGGTCGGGGGAGACGAGCACGGCGGCGAAGCCGACCTCGTCGAAGCCGAGCGAGAGGATGTGGTCGAGGACCGGCAGCAGCTCGCCGGTCTGCGGGGTGACCGTCACCCGGGCCGCGAGGTGGCGCGGGCGGCCGTGCTCGGCGAGCACCGCCAGGCCGGCCAGCATCCGGTCGTAGGAGCTGGAACCGTCGCGCATCGGCCGCAGGGCGTCGTGGCCCTGGCGGTCGCCGTCGACGCTGACCGCCACGGTGAACGGATGCTCGGCGAACAGCCGCGCGTCGTCCGGAGTGAGGGTGGCGAGGTTCGTGGTGAGCGAGAACCGGATCCGGCGCCCGGCCTCGCGGGCCGCCTCGCTCGCATAGCGGGTGGTGTCGTGCACCAGCGCGCGGGCCAGCAGCGGCTCGCCGCCCATGTAGCCCAGGACCAGGTCCACCCCCGGTGCGGCGTCGGCGATGAGCCGGTCCACCGCCGCGCGGGCCACGTGCTGGCCCATCGACCGCGGCCGGCCGCCGAAACGACCCTCGTCGGCGTAGCAGTACCGGCAGGACATGTTGCAGGCCTGCATGACGTTGAGCGAGATCGCCGACACCGCGGGTGGTGCGAGCGGGCTCCCGTCGATGCGGGGGGTGCTCGATCCGAGCAGCCCGACCGCGCTCCACAGCTGCTCGTCGGTGAGCGGCCCGTCGACCTCGGGCAGGTCGTAGATCCGGCTGCCGTCGACGACGAACAGGTGGGCGCCCACCGAGCTGCGGAAGGCCCGGAAGCCGGCGTTTCCGGAGCTCATGTTCCCGGCTCGATGTCCTCGCGCAGGCGCGCGACCCAGGCGACGAGCAGGGTGTACTGTCGCCGCGTCAGGTGCATCGGCCTGCGGTCGGATCCGCGCATCACCGCTGGCATCCGGCGGTCGTAGAGCGGGTCGCCCTCGCCCGGTGCGCGGATCACCCGCTCGACGAGATCAGGTTGTTCCCGCAGCAGGTCCTCCAGTACCTCCAGCGCGAGGAACCGGCGGTGGCGCTGGCGACCGGTCTGGGTGAGCGGGAGCGGCCGGCCGGCCAGCGGCTCGACCGGGGGGAATGCCCTCGCCACGGCGGCGGCCTGCGGGATGCCGAGAAACGCGGCGAGGTTGCGGTTCTCGGCGCGGATCCGGTCGTTCTGCACGTCGATGTTGATGTTGTCGACGGTCTCGAGGATCCGCTCGAACAGGTCGCGGACCTCCAGCGAGGTGAGATCGACATTCTCGACGTAGCCGGGATCGGACACCGCGGCCCGGTCCACCCGGTCGGTCAGGCCGTCGGCCAGGGAGACGAACGGCCTGCGGTCCGGCGCGAAGTCCGGCGGGCCGACGACGACGCGGGCCGACGCCCGCGCCACGCCCGGCAGGCTCGCGTGCACCAGGCCGTCGCACACGTCGTCGACCAGCCCGAGACTGACGCCGTCGTCCTCACCGGGCGCGGTCTCGTCGTCGTCCTTGGCGAACAGGCCCCCCGGGTTCGTCCGCCCGTCGGTGGTGACCCGGAACCGGCACCAGGCCGCGTTCGGGTTCAGGATGCGCCGGTCTGCCGGAAGGCTGATCCGGGCGGTGGGCGGCTTGCGCGACTGGCTGCGTTGCGCAAGGTCGGTCGGTCCGTACACCGCGCCGATGGCGGGGGTGAACCGCAGCCGCAGTTCGGGGTGCGCCGGGCTGGGCCGGGTGACCTGCACGCGGCCCAGCGGGATCGTCGTCCCGGTCGGGATCAACGGCTGCGCCGTGTTCGCGGGGCTGGTGGCCCGCAGGACGGTCGGGGTGTGCACATCGCCTGCCACCTCCACGGCGGCGGCCACCCGGTCGCCGTCGGCGAGCGTGTAGTGGAACGACTTGAGGTTGGCGACCTCGACGCGCCACCGCAGGTCGGCCGTGGTGAGCCCGAACAGCGCGAGCACCTCGGGGGTGATCGGACCCTGCCGGATGGTCCCGCCGGACTCCCATTCGCCGTGCAACTCGACGAACGGGCACACCGGTCGCCACCCGGCCGAGTCCTTGAACATCACGTGCTGCGGCACGTCCGAGCTCACCGTGCCGTCCGCGGCGACCCGGAGCGTCTCGTCAGGCAGGATCGTCGTCTTCCCGGTCCCGGAGGGGCGCAGGTCGTCGGGCCCCCAACCGAAGCTGTCGCAGGGAATGGCTGACGGCCCGAGCCGGGCGATGGCCAGCGGCGGCAACAACCACAGGCGTCGAATCGCCATCCTGTCCCCCTGCCAGACGTGGTGCCCCCGCTCCGAACGCAGATGATCCACCACGCTGCGAGACATGTCGAGACCCCAGTGAAATTAGTGCCGAGGAGCGTCCGAGCGTTGATACCGTCGAGTATGAGAACGGGACTGGTGCTCGGCGCCGGCGGCGTGCTCGGCTCGGCGTGGATGGTCGGGGCGCTGGCCGCGGTGGGCGACCGGGTCGGCCGGCCGCTGGGCGAGGTCGACCTCGTGCTCGGCACCAGTGCGGGCAGCGTGCTCGGGGCGGCGTTGCGCTGCGCGGTGACCGTGCCCGAGCTGATCGCCCATCAGTCCGGCACCTACGCCGACGACGTGTTGCCCGACATCCGCACCCTGGAGCGCGAGACCGGCGACGGGCGGCCCCCCGTGCCGCTGCCGTGGATCGGCTCGCCGCGCCTGCTGGCCGCGGCGGCGATGGCGCCGCGGCGGATGAACCCGGTGATCGCCGTCACCGGGCTGCTGCCGGTGGGCCGGGCCCGGATGGGTTCGCTGGTGCACGTCGTGGACGCCCTGCAGATCCGGATCGGGGTCACCGCGGACCGCTGGGTGTCCGGCCCGCCGCTGTGGGTTGTCGCGGTCGACTACGACACCGGGCGCAGGGTGGTGTTCG
Organism: Pseudonocardia sp.; assembly: GCA_050701055.1. GTDB lineage: Bacteria > Actinomycetota > Actinomycetes > Mycobacteriales > Pseudonocardiaceae > Pseudonocardia. Next base: position 13,592 of record JBOHEO010000129.1, read on the forward strand.
GCCGGGCCGGCGCGCCGCCGTCGTCGGTCGCCGACGCGGTGCTGGCCTCGTGCTCCATCCCCGGCTGGTTCGTCCCGAAGGTGATCGACGGGCACCGCTACATCGACGGCGGGGTGGCGTCGTCGACATCGCTCGGTCTGCTCGCCCGGCCCGGGGCGCCGGCGCTCGACGAGGTGTTCGTGCTGGCTCCGCTGGCCAGCTACGATTACGACCACCCCCGTGACGCCGTTGCGGTTCTTGAGCGGGGCGTCCGGCGAGTGATCACCCGCTGGCTCGACCGGGAGGTCCGGGCGGTGCGGGCCACCGGTACCCGGGTCACGGTGCTCACCCCCGGCCCGGCCGATCTGGCCGTGATGGGCGGCAATCTCATGAACCCCCGTCGACGTGCTCAGGTGCTGGAGGCGTCGCTGGACACCTCGTCGGCGTCGCTGGCCCGGGCGTTGAACGGGCAGGAGGTGGCATAGGAGCTGCGTACCCTCCTCCGCTCGGGGGCCGTGCGGTTTTTGTCGGGGTCAGCGCTCAGACTGGGGACGTGGATCGCGGGAGAGTGTCCTTCGTCGGTGCCGGACCGGGTGCCGTCGACCTGATCACGTTGCGCGGTGCGCGGCGGATCGCCGAGGCCGACGTGGTGGTGTGGGCGGCGTCGCTGGTGATGGAGGAGTGCATCACCGAACACGCCAGGGCCGACGCCGAGCTGATGGACTCCTCGCGGATCGCCCACGAGGACGTCCTTGCGCTCTACCACCGCGCCGCGGTCGAGGGGCTGAAGGTCGCGCGCGTGCACTCCGGCGACCCGTCGCTGTGGGGCGCGGTGCAGGAGCAGTACGACGCCGCCGAGGAGCTCGGCCTGGAGGTGGAGATCGTGCCCGGGGTGTCGGCGTTCGGTGCGGCGGCGGCGGTCGCCGGCCGGGAGCTGACGATTCCCGAGGTCGCGCAGTCGGTGATCCTCTGCCGGCTCGAGGGCGGCAAGACCCCGATGCCCGAACGGGAGCGGCTGCGTGAGTTCGCCCGGCACGGCACCACGATGGCGATCTTCCTGTCGGCCGCGCGCACGGCGCAGATGGTCGACGAGCTGCGCGCGGGCGGGTACGCCGACGACACGCCGGTGGTCGTGGCCTACCGGATCAGCTGGCCCGACGAGTTGTACCTGCGCTGCCGGCTTGACGAGGTCGAGGCGCGGTGCAAGGAGCGCAAGCTGTGGCGGCACACGCTGTTCTTGGTGGGTGCGGCGCTCGGGGCGTCGGGCACCCGCTCGCATCTCTATCACCCCGGTCACTTCCACACGTTCCGCAAGCCCGACCCGGAGGCACGTCGCGTGCTGCGCGCGTCAAGAATGGCGTTCGGGGATTGATGAGCGAGTCGCCGGAGCTGCGGGAACCCGACCTGCCGCGCACCATGAAGGTGCGCCAGCAGGCGTTGCGCCGCGGGTTCTCCACCGGCGCGAATGCGGCGGCGGCGGCCAAGGCGGCGGCGTTGCTGCTGCGCGACGGCGTCGCGCCCGAGTGCGTCGAGATCCCGTTTCCCTCCGGGGACCGACACTCCTTTGCCCTGCACACCTGTACGCGCCACGGGGACCGGGCGAGGGCCGTGGCCGTCAAGGACGCAGGCGACGACCCCGATGTCACCCACGGTGCTCACCTCACCGCAACGGTTCGGCTGGTGCCAGGCGAGGACGTGATGATCGACGGGGGGGACGGCGTCGGGACTGTGACCAAACCCGGGCTCGGCCTCCCGGTCGGCGGTCCGGCGATCAACCCGGTACCCCGTCACATGATCACCGAGGCGGTGCGCGAGGTGCTGCCGACCGGGGGAGTGCAGGTCACGGTCAGCGTGCCGGACGGTGAGAAGATGGCCCGCAAGACCACCAACCGCCGTCTCGGCATCGAGGGCGGCATCTCCATCCTCGGCACCACGGGCATCGTCCGGCCGTTCTCCACCGCGTCGTGGCGCGCATCGGTCGTGCAGGCCATCGCGGTGATGGCCGCACAGGGCTGCCCGACGCTGGTGCTCGCGACCGGCGGGCGCACCGAGCGCGGCGCGATGGCGTTGCTGCCCGACCTGCCCGAGGTGGCGTTCGTCGAGGTCGGTGACTTCACGGGGGCGGCGCTGCGCCGAGCGGTCGAGTTCGGCCTGCGCGACGTCGTGTTCGTCGGGATGGCCGGCAAGCTCACCAAGCTCGCGTCCGGCGTGCTGATGACGCACTACACCCGGTCGCGCGTCGACATCGGGCTGCTCGGCACGATCACCCGCCGAGCCGGGGGTGCTGAGGAGCTCGCGCTCGCGGTAGACGGAGCCAACACCGCGCGGCACGCCTACGAGCTCTGGGAGGCGGATGGGATGTTGCGCTCCTGCGGGGATGCGCTGTGTGCGGCCGTGCGGGACGTGCTGCAGCGCTTCGCCGTCGAAGCGGGCGGGGCGCTGCCGGCGCGGGTGGCGATGGTCAACTTCGGCGGGTCGCGGGTGGTGGCGGCCACGGAGCAGGTGTGGGTGAGCAGGTGACCGGGTGCGGGTGGTTCGGCCGGGTGTCTGGGTGCGGGTGGTTCGGCCAGGTAGTTGGGTGGGGGTGGTGTGGTCGGGTAGCCGGGTGGGGGCGCTCAGCCGAGCATGATCGGCGATGGGGCACTCGGAGCCGCGCGAGGTGCGGTTCCCGGTTCCGGTTCGGTGATCACCGGTGGATGGTCGGCGGGGTCCCGAGGTTGATCGATATCCGGGAACGCTCAGCCGTGACGGTCGCGGTTGGCAGTTCCACACCGGCGATCACGGCAGCCTGGGGGCTGGGTGCGGCCGTAGTCTGGGAGCCGGGTGTGGCCGCATCCTGGGGGCCGGGTGCGGCCGCCCCACCCCCCGCTGGTCGGGACGTACCCGCCGCGCCCCGCCGAGCCGTGCACCGCGGGTGGGCAGGAGCGGCGTGACCATCACGATCATCGGGCTGGACGGTGCCGCGCTCCCGCCCGGCGCCGCCGAGGCCCTCCGGACCGCGCGCCGCGTCTACGGCAGCCGTCGGCACCTGCGGGCGGTACCCATCCCGAGGTCGGCCACCCGCAGCGAGCTGGTGACCGTGAACCGCAACGCCCTCGCGACGCTGAACGAGTGCGGCGAGGCCGTCCTGCTGGCCAGCGGGGATCCGGGGTTCTTCGGGATCGTGCGCATCGTCCGTGAGCTCGGCGTGGCACCCAGGGTGCTCCCGGCGCTGTCCAGCGTGGCTACCGCATTCGCCCGGATCGGGCGGTCCTGGGACGACGTCACGG
>JBOHEO010000130.1:0-16704 GCA_050701055.1 Pseudonocardia sp.
CGGCACGGGTACTCGGCGTGCGCGAACGCCGCGCTCTATCCTGGGCACGAACCCCGGGGCCTTCGTCGCGCGCATCCGCCGCAAGCACCCCCGAAGAGACAGGAGCCATGGACCCGTCCGGCAGTACCGGCACCGTCCTCGCAGGACGGTGCCCAGCACCACCACCCCCTGAGGGCCGACCGTCATGACCACCGCCCTGAACATCGGGATCGGCGTGCTGGTCGTTCTCGCGATCACCGCGCTCACCGGCTATTTCGTCGCCCAGGAATTCGGCTTCATGGCCGTGGACCGCTCCCGGCTCAAGGTTCGCGCCGCCGACGGCGACAGCACCGCGAAGCGCGCCCTGGCCATCACCCGCCGCACCTCGTTCATGCTCTCCGGGGCACAGCTCGGCATCACCGTCACCGGCCTGCTGGTGGGTTACGTGGCCGAACCGCTGATCGGCCACGGCATCGGCGAACTGCTCGGCGGGGTCGGCGTACCGACCGGCGTCGGCGTGGCCGTCGGCACCGGGCTCGCCCTGCTCTTCGCCACCGTGGTGCAGATGGTCTTCGGCGAGCTGTTCCCCAAGAACCTCGCGATCGCGCGGCCGGAACCGGTGGTGCGGGGGTTGGCGCTCTCGACGTCGGTCTACCTCCTGGCCTTCGGCTGGCTCATCCGGATGTTCGACGCCGCCTCGAACCTGCTGCTCAAGGCCCTGCGCATCGAACCCGTGCACGACGTGGAACACGCCGCCAACCCGCGCGACCTCGAGGCGATCATCGGCGAGTCCCGCGACAGCGGCGACCTGCCCCCGGAGCTGTCCGCGCTGCTGGACCGCGTCCTGGACTTCCACGACCGCACCGCCCGCACGGCGATGATCCCCCGCCCGCGGGTCGACTCCGTGCCCGCCGACGAGTCGGTGGCGCACCTGGTGGAGCTGATGGCGTCGGGGCACTCCCGGCTGCCGGTGCTCGGCGACGGTGCCGACGACGTCGTGGGCGTCATCTGCCTGCGCGACGTGCTCGCCCTCGCAGGCTCCGTGGACAACCCCAGGGACCTCACACAGGTGCGGGTGGCCGAGGTGGCGCGCGTACCCGTGCTGGTCCCCGACTCGCTGCCGCTGCCGACAGTGCTCACCCGGCTGCGCGAGGCCGGCGACGAGTTCGCCTGCGTCGTCGACGAGTACGGCGGGCTCGCCGGGGTGATCACCATGGAGGACATCGCCGAGGAGCTGGTCGGCGAGATCACCGACGAGCACGATCCGGCCGGCGCCGACCAGCCCTGGATCGTCGACGGCGACTGGACCGTGCCCGGCGCCCTGCACATCGACGAGGTCGAGCGGCTGCTCGACCACGACCTGCCCACGGGCGAGTACCAGACCATCGGCGGGCTGGTGATCAGCAAGCTCCAGCGGCTGCCGCGGGACGGTGATGTCGTGACTCTCGACCTGCGACACCCGTCCGGCGCCGAGGCGGACGAGCCACCGCGCCGGCTGGCGGTCACCGTGTGCACCGTCGAGCACAAGGTGCCGGCGACGGTACGGATGCGCTGGGCCGAGCTGGAGGCCCGATCATGAACGGCGTCGCCCTCGCGATCTCGGTCGGTCTGATCGCGCTCAGCGCGTTCTTCGTCGCAGTCGAGTTCGCCCTCGTCGCAGCGCGGCGCTACCGGTTGGAGGAAGCCGCCGAGTCCAGCGCGTCCGCCCGCGCCGCCCTGCGCAGCGCACGGGACATCTCCCTGCTGCTGGCCGGGTCACAGCTGGGCATCACGCTCTGCACGCTGGGCCTGGGCGCGGTCGGCAAACCCGCAGTGGAAGCACTGCTCATCCCGCCGCTCGACATCGTCGGTGTTCCACCGGGCACCGCCACAGTGATCGCCTTCGTGCTGTCCCTGCTCGTGGTGACATTCCTGCATCTGGTGGTCGGGGAGATGGCCCCCAAGTCCTGGGCCATCTCCCATCCCGAACGCTCGGCGATCCTGCTCGCCCTGCCAATGCGCGCGTTCATCTGGCTCACCCGACCATTGCTGCTGGCGCTGAACGGCATGGCCAACTGGTGCCTGCACCGCGTCGGCGTCGAGCCCGTCGACGAGCTCGGCGAGGGACGCAACCCCGCCGACCTCCGCGAGCTGGTCGACCACTCGGCCACCGCGGGCACGCTCGAGCCCGACCGGCACAGCCAACTCGTCGTCGCCCTCGAGCTGGAACGCGCCCCGCTGCGCGAAGTGCTGCGACCCCGCACCGAACTGGCCGGCGTCCCCGCCGAAGCCGACGTCGAACAGATCCGGAAAGTGTCACGCGAAAGCGGACACCTACGGCTGGTCGTCGGCGATCCCGGAGAACATCCGATCGGAGTGGTGCACGTCCGCGACACACTGACCCGGTCCACCGACACCACCGCGCGCGACCTGATGCGCCCAGTGCTCACCCTCACCGCAGACACCCCCATCCACGAGGCGCTACGGGCCATGCGGGAAGGCCGCAACCACCTGGCCCTCGTGAAGACCCACGGTGAGCTGCTCGGACTGGTCACCATGCAAGACGTCCTGAACCGCCTGCTACCGGCGGAGCCGGCCCGCGCGTAGCCGCCATCTAACCAGTTCAGCCGGGCGCGTAGTGCCGGGCAAGGTCAGCGACTCGGGCAGGTCGCCGGGAGGGCCAACGCTCCAGGAGGCGGCCGAGGACGACCTGGCCGAGTGGTTGCAGCCGCACCCATTGCGGCGCGCGGGTACGGGCAGCATCCATGTGCTGGATCACGTCGTCCCAGCGCTCCAGGTCGGCCGACGCCGCCGCGAGATGCAGCCGATGACCGGCCTCCCAGAAGTCCGGCACCGGCCCGGATGGGGGTGGCACCCGCTGGGCCAGCGACAGGGCGCGCTCGGGCTGGCCAGCACGCACCGCTTGGTCCACTGCCTGCATCGCGGCGACCCGGGGCCCGAACACACCGGCTTCACCCGTGCGGTCGGTACCATCGCGAACCGCGGCCGCAGCGGCGACCTGGAGCAGGTCATCCGCCCGGTCAGGGTTGTCACCGCGCGCCGCCGCGCTCGCGGCGTTGAACAGCAGGGAGCCGAACACTCCGACCTGGTCGGCGTCCGGGCGAGGGAGCATCCCGGGGTCGAGCCGCTGCGCCGCCCGCACGGCGATACGCTCGGCTTCGGCGTAGTCGCCCTGCCGGACCAGCACCCAGGCGAGATACCGCAACGCGGCGGCCTCGTCCAGCTCGGGCCGTTCGGTGAACCGGGCGGTCTGGAGCGCCCGATGCGCGGCATGCGCCGCCAGATCGGTCAGTTCCAACCGGCCGGCGAGTCCGGCCGCGAGCCGATAGGCCGTGGCGAGCAGACCAGCAGCGCGGGCCGCCTCGTCGCCTGTGCTCTGATGAACAGCGCGGCGAGTGTCAACCATGAGCGCAGGCAGCCCGACGAGCAGCTCGGTGTGCCGTCCGGCCAGGTAATCCGCCCAGGCGACCCCGGCAGCCTCGTGCAGCTCAGCGAGCGGCAGCACGTCAGCTGGCTCGGCGAAGTCGGGTAGGTCCAGCGCCCGCACCGCCCGGCGCAACTGACCGGCACCCTGCGTGTCCTGCTCCACCGGGCGTAAGCCGATCAAGGCACCACTGCTGGAGCCCAGCGCCTCGGCGAGCGCGGCGAGCGTGCCGGAACGGACGGCCAACCTCGCGCCGCGCTCCAGCCGGCTAATGGTGTCCACGGACACCCCAGAGGCGTTGGCGAGTTCTTCCTGGGTCAGGCCACGCCTGGAGCGCAACCGGGCGAGGTTTTCCCCGAGCAAGCTGAGCATCACGCAGACGACACTAGGCGTTTAGCGCCTAGTACACAGACCTTAGCGCCGGAGAGGGCCTACCTCGTGCGGTTCACCGACTGACCTGTGGTCGTGATGATCAGCAGGTGGCCTCCTTTGCCAGCCCCACCATGATCGCTGCGCACCGCGCGCTGCGTCCCGGCCGCGCCACACCGGCGCCCCCGCGCCGCCGCCGGGTGTGGCTGATCTCGGCCACCGACGGCCACGATCACGCCGTCACCATCGAGGAGATGGAAGCCGGCGTCGCCGCGGGCCAGGACACCTACCGCGCGGACTGCGGTCACCTGGTGCGGGTGTGCGCGATGGCCACCCACCCGGACCGCGCTGCCGGTTGTGTGACGAACTGCTGACGACGCCACCGCCGCCGAAACAGCGATGGTGGACCACAGCACTGTGGGATCCGGTGGGCGGAGGGTACCGAGCGCTTGATCGTCGTCTGGGTACCGTCAGCCGTGCGGAGTGCGGTTCCGGGTTCCCCACCGACGGTCATGGCACCATCGGGGGACGCGGTGACCTGCCGAGGTCACCGTCGACCGCTTCAATCGGTCGCGCCTGCGGACGGTGATCGTCGCGGCAGTGACCTCGAACCTGCGACTCGCCGACGCACCCGGCAACGTACTCGTCAACGCTACCGACGCCGGCCTCGACCGTGCGTTCGTGATCAACGTGACACAGGTGGCGTGGGTCGACCGGAGCGTCCTCGAATCGAGGATCGGCGTCCTGCCCGCCGAGCGCACGCAGGCCCTCGACGCGGGCCTGCGCCTCGTGCTGCGGCTCTGATCAGCAGCCGATCAGCCGCGCGGCAAGATAGCCCCCCACCTGGTCCAGCGCCACCCGCTCCTGCGCCATCGTGTCGCGCTCCCGGATCGTGACGGCCTGGTCGTCGAGGGTGTCGAAGTCGATCGTGACGCAGAACGGCGTGCCGATCTCGTCCTGCCGACGGTAGCGGCGCCCGATCGCGCCGGCGTCGTCGAAGTCGACGTTCCAGTGCTTGCGCAGGGCCGCTGCGAGGTCACGGGCCTTGGGCGAGAGATCGGCGTTGCGCGAGAGGGGGAGCACCGCCGCCTTGACCGGAGCCAGGCGCCGGTCGAGCTTCAGCATCACCCGGGTGTCGACGCCGCCCTTGGCATTGGGGGCCTCGTCCTCGGTGTAGGCCTCGATGAGGAACGCCATCATCGATCGCGCGACGCCCGCGGCCGGCTCGATCACGAACGGCCGGTACCGGGTGCCCGACGCCTGGTCGTAATAGGACAGGTCGACACCGGAGTGGTTCGAGTGCGTGGTGAGGTCGAAGTCGGTGCGATTGGCGATTCCCTCGAGCTCGCCCCACTCCTGCCCGGTGAAACCGAAGCGGTACTCGACGTCCACCGTGCGCTTGGAGTAGTGCGAGAGCTTCTCCTTGGGGTGCTCGTAATGGCGCAGGTTGTCCCGCGCGATCCCCAGGTCGACATACCAGCGCGTGCGCTCGTCGATCCAGTACTGGTGCAGCTCCTCGTCGGTGCCCGGTTCGACGAAGTACTCCATCTCCATCTGCTCGAACTCACGGGTGCGGAAGATGAAGTTGCCCGGCGTGATCTCGTTGCGGAAACTCTTGCCGATCTGGCCGATGCCGAACGGGGGCTTCTTGCGCGAGGTCGTCTGCACGTTGAGGAAGTTGACGAAGATGCCCTGCGCGGTCTCCGGACGGAGGTAGTGCATGCCCTCCGATGACCCTTCAGTCTCGACCGGACCAAGATGGGTCTTGAGCATCATGTTGAACTCGCGCGGCTCGGTGTACCGGCCGCGGACACCACAGTGCGGGCAGGGCACGTCGGACAGATCGTCCTCAGCAGCGTCTTGCCCCCTGGCAGGCTTACCGGTGCGCTCGACGTACTCCTCGACCAACTGGTCGGCGCGGTAGCGCTTGTGGCAGCTCTGGCACTCGACCAGCGGGTCATGGAAGGCGTTGACGTGCCCGGACGCGATCCACGTCTGACGCGGCAGGATGACCGAGCTGTCCAGCCCGACGACGTCGTCACGCCCGGTGACCATCGATCGCCACCACTGCCGCTTGACATTGTCCTTGAGCTCGACCCCGAGCGGCCCGTAGTCCCACGCCGAGCGCGTGCCCCCGTAGATCTCCCCGCACGGGAAGACGAACCCGCGCCGCTTGCACAGCGCAACGATGGTGTCGATCGAGGCAAAACTCAACTTGCTGGCCACGTCCCCCAGCCTAACGGCCCGGCCGAGACCCTCGGCCGCAGCCTGTTCAGGGCTCGGTCAGGAGGCTCGCGTGTGCCTGCACCGCGCCGGTCGCCGCGGTCAGTCGCGTCTCGTACGTCGCCGGTTCGTCGGACAGGGCTTCGGCGAGCAGTGGCACCACGTGCTCGCGCACCTCGAACGGCGACAGCGCCCGGCGGTAGGCGTCCACCGAGGCGAACCGGACGAGCAGCACCCACCGGTCCGGCCCGTCCACCGCGCGACCGATCTCTCCGCCCGTGCAGCCCGCCGCGGCGGTCAGCAGCTCAAGGGCGCGCCGGGCCCTGGCGACGAACGTGGGCGCCTGCGCGGCGGGCACGACGAACCGGCAGACGAGCAGCACGAAGCCGAATCTATCCACCCGCCTACGATGGGAGCGCGGCCGGCACGGCAACAAGCCAGGGGGCGTGGCCGCCGCCGCCTCAGGATGGGGACACCGATGCCGATCGTCGAGGCCGGCGAGGACGCGATGGACGAGGTCCACGACAGCGCGCACGGCTCCCCGGCCCCGGCCCCGGTCCGCGCCCCGCGCACCCTCGCCGTGGCCGGCGACCTGCTGCGCGCGTTGGCCGCGCCGGTGCGGATCGCCATCGTGCTGCAACTGCTGGAATCGGCGCGCTGCGTGCACGATCTCGTCGACGCCCTCGGCGTCGCCCAACCACTGATCAGCCAGCATCTGCGGGTGCTCAAGTCCGCGGGTGTCGTGCACGGCGAGCGCCGCGGGCGCGAGGTCGTCTACGCCCTGGTCGACGACCATCTCGCGCACATCGTCGTCGACGCCGTCGCCCACGCCGAGGAGAGCACGTGAACGAGCTTGCGAGCGAACAGTCGACACCGCGCGAGGCGACCCCTCGGGTCCTGCGATCCACCCGCCAGCGGATCGCGGTGTCGGCGCTGCTGGACCGGCTCGCTGACTTCCGCTCCGCGCAGGAGATCCACGAGGAGCTGCGCCGCGCAGGCGAGGGCATCGGGCTCACGACCGTGTACCGCACGTTGCAGACCCTCACCGACGCCGGCGAGGTCGACGTGCTGCGCACCGACAGCGGCGAGGCCGTCTACCGGCGCTGCACGTCCCTGGAGCACCATCATCACCTGGTCTGCCGGCGTTGCGGACGCACGGTCGAGATCGAGGGACCAGACATGGAGACCTGGGCCCAACGCGTCGCCGAGGAGCACGGCTTCTCCGAGCCCAGCCACACCGTCGAGATATTCGGGCTGTGCCGGGTGTGCGGCACAGCGCATGTCGAGGCGTCTCACAACGAGTCATCTGGATCGGGCCCGACGCGCTAGCGTCCGGCGCGGCCTGAACGGCGAGAGGCGAGGAGGCGACCCGCGGTGGACGACCCGGCGAGCACGAACGGGGCACCCGCGCCGAACTCGGTGCGCGTGCTCGACGTGCCCGAGGCCGCGGAGCTGGCCAAGCTGGCGGGTGTCTTCGAGGACCTCCAGTACGTACTGCGCTGCTGCGAGCACCTCGTGACCGCGCTGAACTCCCCCGACGCCGGCCCGGTGCAGGTCGATACCGACACCGCGCTGGTCGAGGCCCTGTGGACCGGCGCGCTCATCGGCTACGTCCGGTGCTTCTCCGGACGCACCGCGGTACTCACCGACGCGGACCTGGCCGAGCTGAAGCTCGACGGCGATGTCGGCGAGTTCCATGGAATGGTCAAGAAGCTCCGCGACCACTACGCGTCGCGCCACGTCAACCCGCGCGAGGCATTCACCATTGGCGCGGCGCAGGCCAATGACGGGAAGCCGAGCGGGATCGCCGTGGTGTCCACCCCGCGCCCGATCGTCGACGACCCGACCGTGCGGCTGCTCGGACGCGTCGCCTACTCGTTGAGCGGACTGATCGACGCGCGGATGCAGGAGGCCCAGAACCGGGTGCTCGGGGTTGCGGGACAGATGAGTGCGGCGCAGCTGAGCACGCTTCCGCTGGTGCACCTGACCGTTGCTAAGGACAGAGTCACAAAGATGGATCCGTAGCCCGATGCTTCTCCTGTAACACGGGTCTTTTCCTTGTGCCGCAACGAGTTTGCGTGGTCTACAGAGGACTTGTGGCGGTCTGTCTGGTGCCAGGAAGCGGGGCAGGGAGGCAGACGGGGAGCCACTGGGGAGGCAGGGAGTTCTCCCTGCCGACTCCCTGGCCCTAACTCCCCCCTTTGACCTGGGCAAAGCATCACTCAGGGAGGCAACCGCCGTCCGAAGCGGAGCGGCGAAAACCCCGGAAACCGGCTCAGTCGGGCGTGTCGGATGGCTCCCTCTCCGGACCCGGGTAGCGGCAGACTCGGCGGGCACCTGTGTCTGGGCCGTGTTTGCGTGGGGTTGGCCCGAATGCGCCCCTGTCTGGCCGTGTAGGCGCTACGGCGCTACCTGCCCGGTCAGAGCGCTTCTCCGGCCGCCTACGGAGGCGCTACCCCCCGCTACGGGGTAGCGGGGGTAGACGCTGCGGTAGCGGGGTGTCTGTCTCGCGCGTGCGCGCGTGAGGTCCCGCTGACGGTGTGCGGGGGCTGACGCGGGTCTACTCGTCTACCGCGCAGGTCAGGGGCGGTTTTGAGGGGTCGTAGGCGCCTCTACTGCGGGTCTCCTGGTCGGGGCGGGGTAGACCCGCTTTGTTGATCTTGAGGGTGGCCGTGATCTGGCCTGGTCGCGGGCTACGCTGGGTGTCGAACCTGTGACCAATGCGACAGATGACGGCGGGGCTGGGATGCGCGATCCGGGAACGTCGCGTGTGGACGTGTCGAATGGGCCGACGAGGCCGGTATCAGATTCGGCGTCTGTGCCACAGACGATGCTGAAAGCGTTGGTACGGGAAAAGTATTTGTCGAGTTACCGTCGGTTCAAGCGCGCGTATCAGGAGGCTGCACGAAGGCTTGACAAGGATCTTGTTGATTCGTATCCGAGTGACGCGACGTATAAGCGTTGGTTGACCGGTCGAGTGAAGAATCTACCCCGATCCGAACATTGCGCCGTGCTGGAGGCGATGTTCCCGGGTTGGACAGCCGCTGATCTGTTCGCAGCCTATGTACCGCCGGACAGGGCTGACAATTCCACGTTGTTGCGGGAACTACTCCGCCGTCGTCATCTGCAAACCTACCGCGCGTTTTGTCAAGCGTATGATAAAGCCGCTATGACGCTGGACAAGAAGCTGATCGGAACCTATCCCGCCGAGCGACAGTTCTACCGGTGGATATCCGGCGACATGATCGGGCTACCGTATCCCGATCACTGCAACGTTCTCGAAATCATGTTCCCTGGCTACTCCGCCCGGCAACTCTTTGAACCACATGGCGAACTCCAGAGCGTCAAAGCTGATGAATCGCAAGATGGCGCGGACGTTGACGCCCAGCGAAAGCCGCTTTCAGAATCGACTACCTTGGTTGGATCTGAGAATAAGGTGCTCTCGGAATCGGAAATCGTCATGGACACGCCTGAGCGAGTAATGCTGACTGCGTCTACGGTTGATTTGGAGGCGGTCTTGATGGCCGCAGCTGATAAGTCGACAACTTTCTTGGAATGGGTCGACGCTAGTAACGTTGGCGACTTGACAATTGATCAAATTCAGTCGGATATTCGCCGTTTGGCGCGAAGCTATCTTAAGGTTCCTACAGTTCCACTCTTTGATCGAACTCGGGCTCTGCGCGACAGGGTCATTACTCTTCTGAAGGGTCATCAAAAGCCGACCCTGAGTCGGGAGCTACATGGCGCGGCCGGATGGTCCTTGACCGTGCTAGCGTGGATTTCCACGGATCTAGGTTTTCCGGAGGCGGCAGAGAACCACCTAAGGGCGGCGTGGATTTGCGCAGATCACGCCGACCAAGACAATCTGAGGGCATGGGTTCGTGCAACGCAGCATACAGCGGCCTTTTGGCAGGATGACTTTGCAAAAGCAGCGCAATACGCGGAAGACGGTTTGAGATATGCAACTAACGGAACTTCGGCATTGTTTCTTGCGAGCGCGTGGGCTCTGGATCTGGCCCGGAAAGGTGACCGTGACCAGGCAGAACTAGCGCTAGCGCAGGCGCACAATTTCGCAGACAGTGCCGATAGTCGGACGGATGAATTGGCTGGACCTTTTACGTGCTCGATCGGGCGTGCTGGAGGATTCTGGTCTGACTCCTACCTTGCCATGGATCAACCTCACAAGGCGCTTGATCTGGCCAGCGAGGCGGTTTCAGTGTTCGAATCCACGCCTTCCGATATTCGAAATTTTGGTTCAGAGCGCATGGTGCGATGTCAGCAAGTAAAGGGACACCTCATACTCGGTGAGTATGATGGGGCCAGTGAAGCAATTGCACCGATCCTGGAGACAGCCCCCAGAGCATCGCGTTCGGCCACTTGTCAAGCGGTTCGGCGAAATATCTCAACTCGCCGATAAATTGAATATCATCAGGTCGCCTGCACTGCGTCAAGTTCATGAAGCAACGATCGCTTTTCGTGGGACGCGGGTGTCAGGCAAGGAGTTGCCGTCGTAGTATCAACACGGAAAGGAAATGGTCGTACGTGAAGTCACTGGAGACCATGCGTGACCACTGGTGGTGGCGACCAGGGTGGCGTTTGGGACGATCCTTCTATACATGGCACGTTACCTTTGACAAGAATTCGAGCATGACCTCATTGATTGATCACTATTCCAGTGTGACGAACCGGTTTTTGACTCTCGATGCCGTTGATTTGTCTGGACTTCATCTCACAATTCAAGGGCTTGGGTTCAGTGATGAAATTGACAAGAACGCCATGCAAAAGGTGGTCGAGGAAACGCGACGCTATTGCGTCATGATTGAGCCGTTCACGATAGTCATCGGCCCTGCTCATGTCGACGCTGAGACAGTTCAAATGGCCGTGCACCCAGTCGATTCTATTATGCAACTGCGGCAAGCTCTCCGGAAGGGGATTGGCGCAGTCTGGGGTGATGGCAACGTTCCGGAGAGTATGGAAGGGTTCCGGCCACACGTTACCCTTGCTTATTCGAACGGACCTGGTTCGTTTAGTGACATAAGTTCTGCGCTAAAAGCGGCTGGTGAGAAGACTGCACATATTCTTATGTCTTCCGTCTCATTGATAGAATTGAACAGAGATCGCAAACGGTACGAATGGCGCGAGATCGCAAGGTTACCGCTGGGACAAGGAGAGGCCTAGTTGAAATATTGTTCTAGCTCAACCTCGGATTGGCGTCGGGTGGGCAAGATCAGAGCGCGGCCCACCGTCCCCACGGGACGCAACAGGTAGGTATGGTTTAGACCTTATGCGCCTGCGCAACGATCTTGCGGGCATCACACACTCCTTCACGGGCATCAGTCTGGATTGGACGGCTGTTTCCCAGTTCAAGGCTATATATGCTCGGCCGTAGGCGACTTTGTGGATGTGCTCTTACCAACCCACCTGAGCCCCGGTGCGGCACCGCATGATCTCCGCAGGACCACCGCGCCGCCGTGCTAGCCGCCGGTCAGCTCCGCACGCATGGTCGACGCGCTGCCCACCACGAGCATCAGCAGCGTGCCCATCGCCTTCTCGTCGAGCCCGACCGCGGGAAAGGCGTAGCGCAGGGTGACGTCCCAGCCGTGCTCGCCGCGGATCACCCGCGGGGTACCGAAGAGGCCCTCGCCGACCCCGAGCGCCACCCGCGTGGGCACGTCGGACTCGACCGGCAGATCCCACGCCACCACACAGGTGAGGTTGAGGACCGGGAGCCCCTCGTCAAGCTCGGTGCCCTGGACGAAACCCACCACGCCTCCGTGGGCGAAGGTGAGCCCACCGTCGGCGTCGACACTCACATCGTGGTAGCGCTCCAGGGCAGCGCGGGCCACATCGAGCATGCCGGTGATCGCGCTGGTCACGACGAGCTCCCGGGCGCGGTTGAATCGATACTCGGCCCCGACGAGCGAGCCTCGGTCGCCCCGCCGAAGCGGCGGTCGCGCCTGGCGTAGATCTCCACGGCCTGCCACAGGTGACGCCGGTCGAAGTCGGGGAACAGCGTGTCCAAGAAGACCATCTCCGCGTACGCCGATTGCCAGAGCAGGAAGTTGGAGGTGCGCTGCTCGCCGGAGGAGCGCACGAACAGGTCGACGTCGGGCATGTCCGGCTCGTCGAGATACTTGGCGATCATCCGCTCATCGACCTTCTCGGGTCGCACCCGGCCCTCCGCCACGAGGTGCGCGATCTGCCGGACGGCATCGGCGATCTCGGCGCGGCCGCCGTAGTTGACGCACATGGTCAGCGTCAGGACGTCGTTGGCGCGGGTCTTCTCCTCGGCGACCTCGAGCTCGCGGATCACGCTACGCCACAGCCTCGGCCGCCGCCCCGCCCAGCGCACCCGCACGCCCAGCGCGTGCATCTCATCGACCCGGCGCCTGATCACGTCCCGGTTGAAGCCCATCAGGAACCTGACCTCGTCCGGGCTGCGCTTCCAGTTCTCCGTGCTGAACGCGTAGGCCGAGAGCCAGCGGACGCCGACGTCGATGCAGCCGCGGGCGACGTCCATGAGCGAAGCCTCGCCTCGACGGTGACCTTCGGCCCGGGGCAACCCACGGGCGTTGGCCCAACGGCCGTTGCCGTCCATCACCAGGGCGATGTGGTTGGGGACCAGCTCGCGCGGGATCGCCGGTGGGCGCACGCCCGTCGGGTGGGGTGGCGGGGGCTGGAACCGGGACACGACAACGCACCCTACGGCTGCGTGACCGCCGACCCGGACGTGCCGGCCGGCCGGGATGGACACCGGCAACCGCCCCGAGAGTCGGGCGGTCCGGACCCCTCCGGAACAGCCCGCCGCTCCACGAACGGCAACGACCGCAACTGCCGCTCCAGGTGGTACTGCAGGTGCGCGGCGACGAGCCCGCTGGTGTCGCGCCGGCTGGCCGCCCCCGCCGCGTCGGCCACTGCCCAGTCGCCGTGCAGCAGCGCATCGAGCAGCGCGAACGTCTCCGGTGACGGCGTGACCGAGCCGGGTGGGCGGCAACGCGGGCACACCGCTCCCCCGCCCGCGATGCTGAACGCGCGGTGCGGCCCGGGTGCGGCGCAGCGGGCGCAGTCGGTGATGGCCGGGGCCCAGCCGGCGTGGGTCATCGCCCGGAGTAGGAACGCGTCGAGCACCAACGACGGGTCGCGCTCACGGCCGGCCAGCGCCCGGATCGCGCCGACGAGCAGCAGGTACACCCGCAGTGCGGGCTCGCCCTCCTCGGACACGATCCGGTCGGCGGTCTCCAACACCGCGCAGCCCGCCGTGTAGCGGGGGTAGTCCCCGATCAACCCGACGCCGAACGCGTCGACGGTCTGGGCCTGCGTGATCACATCGAGGGTGCGACCGGTGTAGCACTGCACGTCGACGTGGTTGAACGGCTCCAACCGGGCCCCCCAGCGGGACCGCGTCCGGCGCACCCCCTTCGCCACAGCGCGGATCTTGCCGTAGCGGCGGGTGAGCATCGTGACGATCCGGTCGGCCTCGCCGAGCTTCTGCACCCGCAACACCACGCCGATGTCGCGGTACAGGGCCATCGGTCGAGCCTACGGTCCGAACGTGTTCCCCTGGGCGATCCCCCGCCCTACGATCAGCCGAACTCGATGCACCGTCGGCACGCCGTCATCCACCGCTGTTGTACTACTGCCAGGAGCCGCCGCCATGTCGCAGGACCGTCCGTGTTCGGCCGACTTCCCGAACCAGGTGCCGCGCTGACCGCGCCACCGCCCGGGCTGAGCGACGCGGAGCAGGCCCGCACCCTCGTCGAGGGCGGTAGTTCGGGTTCGCTGTCGACCCTGTCGGTCGAACAGTCCGGCTTCCCGTTCGGTTCCGTGGCAAGCTATGCCGCCGATGGCGCGGGCCGACCGCTGCTGTGGCTGAGTGATCTCGCCGAGCACAGCCGCAACCTCGCCGTCGACCCGCGGGCGTCGCTGCTGGTCGTCGAAGCGGGGCCCGGCGACCCGCTCGCGCTGGGTCGGGTCACGCTGCTCGGCGAGGCCATCGTCCTTGCCGGCACCGAACGCGCCGCAGCCCTGGGCGACTACCGGGCTGCCCACCCCGGCTCGTACACCGAGGACTTTCACGATTTCCGGATGTACCGCCTCGAGATCATCGCGGTTCGCTATGTGGGCGGGTTTGCCCGGATGAGCTGGGTCGAGGCAGCTGACTACGCGGCGGCGGCGGCCGATCCGATCCACCCGCACGCCGCAGGTGTCATCGAGCACATGAACGACGACCACGCCGACGCGCTGATCGCCTACGCCCGCGTGTTCGGCGGGCAGCCCGATACCATCAGCGCCCGAATGACCAGCGTGGATCGCTACGGCTTCGGGGTGCTTGCCCGGGGTCCCGACGAGGCGCGCACGGACGTCCGCATCGGGTTCGACCAGGCCGTGACCACCCCCGACGAGGTTCGCGCCGCGATGATCGAGCTGCTCCGACGAGCCCGAGCCAAGCGCTGACGGGCATCGAGCAGGTGCGCAAGGTCGTCCGGATCGCTGGTGAGGACGGTGTCGCCAGCTTCGGCGAGCGAGGCGACGGGGGCGTCGACGACGTCGGCGACGTCGGCGGTGCCCGTGCGACCGAGCGGCCGCTGCCGCGCTGGTGCGGACCGGGATGTGCTCGGCCTGCGCAAGCCGGAGCAGCGGTCCGACGAGGCGGTCCCCACGCTCGACGGCCGTGCACGACATCCACGACCGGTTACTCGGTCTGATGGCGACAATCTGAGCCGAGGAGCAGCGCAGCATTGGCAACCAGTGATGGAGACGAGAACGAGTGACGACCGATCAGACACACAAGGACGCTACTCGCGAACGGGTGTGGCAGACTCTGGAAGCCTCTGGCGCTGCACCGGCGGGCGCACATGGTCGCATCCCTGATTTTGTTGGTAGTGATCGAGCGGCCGACCGGCTCACCACGCTCCCCGAGTGGCAGCAGGCCAACACCGTGAAGGCCAATCCGGACCGAGCGCAGCAGCCAGTGCGGGCGCATGCCCTGCGTGACCACAAGCTGGTATTCATGGCCGTACCCAAGCTGGCCCACGTCAAACCGTTTCACCGACTCGATCCGAGAATACTCGGTGAGCATCCGGAGCGCGCGGCAGACCGGCGGGTAGCATGCGAGCTGGCGCCCACGGTGGCCGTTGACGAGCTGCCGCCGATCGACTTCATCATCTGTGGCAGCGTTGCCGTCAACCATGCGGGCGTCCGCATCGGCAAGGGAGCTGGTTACTCGGACATTGAGGTAGCGCTCCTGGCTGAGGCGGGATTGCTCAAATCAGAGACGACGATCGTGACGACAGTCCATGAGCTACAGATTCTTGATGAGAAGCTACCGAGACGTGCGCATGACTTCACGGTGGATTACATTGTGACGGCGGAGCGGATGATCGAGTGTGTGACCAGGTATCGACCGCACGGCATCGATTGGGGTTCGGTGACGGCCGAACTCGCCGAAGCCATACCTGTTCTGCGGCGGGACTAGGAGAGCTGCGCACGGCCCCGCAGCACCCGCCCACCCAGGCGCTCGTGACGAGATACGCCGATGCGGCGGCGGCGGAGCTGGGGGATCTTTCTCGAACCAGCCTCCTGGATGGGCAGGCCGGGCTACCGTCCCCGCTGTGCAACGCGTGACGGTGGCCGGTCTCAGCGGTCTGCTCGCCCTGACGATCAGTCTGGCGACCGGCTGCACCCAGGTCGTTTCCGGCGTCGGCATTCCCGTGCCCGCAACGACCACGCCCGAAACGACCACGCCGGCCGACTCGCCTGATCCGCCCGCCGTCTCCGGGCCACGCAGCCCGCTGAACGGCGACGTCATCGCCGACGAGTGCCTGCTCGACGCCGGCCAGCTGGGCGAGCTCGTCGGCGAGCCGGTACTGGTCCCGACGCAGGCCACTGTGGACCGCGACGACGGGTCCTCGGGCTCGGCCTGCTATGTCGATGCCGCCACGAGACCACCCGCCCCGGTCGTGGCGATCAACGTCTACGTCCCCCAGAAAGGGACACCCGCCGACTTCATCCGGGCCGAGGCGGCGGGCGGGCGGCGCGAGCTCGACGGGGTCGGTGAGGCGGCCACCCTCGTCGACATCGGGGTGGGCACCACGCTGCATCTGGCCGGCACCCGCTACCTGGTGACGATCACCGTGCTCGGCGACGCACCGCCCGACGACGCCTGGCGGTCGGCGGCGACGGCGGCGCTGGCCCGGCTACCCTCCTGAGGCATCAGCTCCGCAACGCCGCGGCGAACCGCTCGATGGCCACGGCGACCGCGGCGTCGCGGGCGGTGTTGGCCTCCTCGCTGGTCAATGTGCGGTCCGGCGCCCGGAACCGGAGGTTGAAGGCCAGCGACCGGTTGCCCGCACCCACCTGCTCCCCCGCGTAGACGTCGAAGAGGCGCACATCCTCCAGCAGCTCGCCGCCGCCGCCGGTGAGCGCGTCGGCCACCTCGGCCGCGGGCACGTTCGCCGCCGTGACGAGCGCGACGTCCACCGAGAGCGGCGGGTACGGCGACACCCGGGGCGCCGGCCGCGGGTCCCGCAGCGGGAGCGCGTCGAGGTCGAGCTCCATCGCGCAGGTCCGCGGCGGAAGGCCCAACGCCTCGACGACCTTCGGGTGCAGCTCCCCCGCGTGCCCGACGACCCAGTGGCCGACCCGCAGCGCCGCGCACCGGCCGGGGTGCCACGGCGCGAGCGCCGCCGCCGTGACCCGCAGCTCGACCC
>JBOHEO010000131.1:0-16553 GCA_050701055.1 Pseudonocardia sp.
CTCGACGCGATCGCCGACCGCCTCAACGGCCGCCCACGCCGTACGCTAGAATGGACCACGCCGAGCGAGAAGCTCAGCGAATTACTAGGAAACGCCGATGGCGCTCTCACTGGTTGAAACCAAGGTGTCCAGCAACGCGCGTGTGAGCAGGGCAACGCGACGTGTGCCTTCGACGTGGCCGGTCACTCCACACTGGCACACACCTGGTGCACCACGCCTTCTACTTGCCACATGAGTCCGGTGAGCAGGTGGGCAACCGACCGCCTGGAGGGCGGCTTCACTCAGTTCGGCCGCGATCGTCGTGTCGTTCGACAGCATCATGGCAGCCAGCCTAGGTCAACTGGATTGAGAACCACGAGACAGCCTCACGGCGGGGCCGGGGTGGATCTCGTCCTCCGGCCCCGCCGTGGTCCAGAGGAGCGGATCATTGTGCAGGGTACGGGCAGGGTCACCGGCCGGGTGGTAAAAGCGACGGTGCTGGTGCCACCGGGTCAGTATGGGGATGGGCCGGTCTACCTCCGGGTCGAGAAGGCACTGGCCGGGTCGTGGCGGCCGCCGTCTGGCTACCGGGTGGAACGCAACGACTGGCGATGCAGCTGCGACCCGAGATTCGACTACATCGAGATCGAGAACACCCACAACGCGTTCCTCTACCTCAAGGAGATGCACGGCCAGGGGATACCAGCGGCGGCGCTGGCGGTGGTACGGCTCGCAAAAGCGCGGACCACATCATGACTGGCCAGACAAATGACCAGGCGCCCACCCGGTGGGTTGGCTGGCCGAGTTGGGTGGTCAGCTGCTGTACCGGGGTTCTCGCGCCGGCCGTGCCTGTTTCGGCGAGGCCCGTGCCTGGATTCCCCGTGACGAGTGGGAGCAGGTGTCACGGAGATGGTGGAGACGGACCCACAGGAGAGCGAGGCCGGGATACCGCGGGCGGTACGACGCAGTGAGGCCACCGCGCTGGTCGCGGCGTTCCAGCAGGCGCAGACAGCGGAGGCCACAATACGCCAGATACTCGCACAACTCGGCATCCCGGCCGAGGCCGCGCGACCGGTGACCACCGTGGACGACGACGCCCGTCCTGCCGTGCATCCGAGGCTTGATGCGGTAAGCGGGATCAGCTCGTGCGCGAGATGAGAACGGCCATCGGCGACCACAGAACGCTACAGACTGGGTGCGGATGAGCGACGACGACCAGCCGACACCGAACGCCGCGTGCCCCCCTTGAACTGCTGGTCGGCGCGAGACGCACCCCCTTACTCTCGCGTCGACCGGCGACCACCACTGCGTTCAGAGAGGACAGCGGCCAGTGAATTCGGCGCGAGACCAACCACCCCTGCGCCCCTCGGCGCCGTGCGTGCTCCAAGCCCTGGTGGACAGCGCCCGTCGCCGGCATCGGGCCCGCCGGGCCGCGCGGGTCGACATCACCTGGCGCGACGAGCTGGCGTATTGGCAGGCGATGCGCCGTGGGAAGCGGACGATGCGGTGACCACCACCGGGCCCATCTCGATCCCGCCACCGGTTCGTGCAGGTCGCGGAGCACGACCTCGCGTCGCCTGTGAACCGGTCGGACCGGCGACGACGGCCCCCGAACCCGCCGCCGGTCCGACTCTCCACCCCACTCACCTGGAGGAGCCGGTCGTGGAGCCCTTGATCTACGGCTACCTGCGGGTCACCGACGACCTCGAAGACCACGAGATACGCCGGATGGAGCGTGGTCTCCAGGTCCTCGCCGAGGCCGAGGGCTTCCGCCTCTTCACGATCTTCCAAGAGGACCAGCCCGGCTACCAGGGTGGCTTCGGTGAGCTGACCCGAGAGCTGCAGCGAGCCGACGCGCACCACGTCGTCGTGCCCTCCCTCGGGCACCTGTCCCCTCACCCGCTCCTGCGAGACCTGATGCTCGCGTGCCTGGCGCGGGAAGCCGACGCGCAGGTGTGGGCGGTGGCGCCGTGACCGCCAGTTCCACCACGACCCCTCAGCGCAGGGGGTAGTGGCGCGGGGCCACCCGCTCAGGCGTTCATCCGCATCTGGGACCTTGCCGAACTGGGACCTTGCCGAACTGGCAGGGCGGCCCGGTTGTGACCATCCACGACGGACTGATCATGCCGGTCGCAGGCGGAGGCGTGGGTCGGTCGCAGGCAGGGTTGAGTGGTCGGAGTCGCCACGGGCGGTCAGCTCACCATCTTGCGGCGCTCGTTCGGCACGCAGTGGGTCATCTGGTGGCCCTCGACGTTGCGCGGGCCGTTCTTGCCGAGGTTGGACAACCGCTGTTGCTCCTTCTCGCTGAGCCGCTGCGTCGGCAGCGGCGGCAGGTCGCGCACGTCGTCGGGATCGAGCCCCAGGCCTTCGCCGACCCGCCGGCCCAGCTCGTCCCTCGCACAGGAAGAAATGCCAGACCATCCGCTGCTGCACCTCGGGACCGGCCTGCCCGATCAGTTCGACGAAGTTGTCGACCAGGTCGTCGCGCTCCCAGTCCGCCATCAGGCGGAACCACTCACCGGCCTGGGCGTAGTCGTTGGTGCGCGGGATCCTGCTCGTCGACGACCAGGCGATGATCCGCGCCGGCTTCCGCATGATCCTTGAAGCAGAGTCCGACCTCGAGGTCGTCGGCGAGGCCGAGGACGGGCTGGCCGCGGTGGCCGCTGCTGATCGTCACCGGCCGGATCTGACCCTGATGGACATCCAGATGCCCAACCTGGACGGTCTGGAGGCCACCCGCCGAATCATCGGAGCCGACGCCGACGCCCGGGTCGTGGTCCTGACCGCCTTCGAGCGCGACGACTACATCTTCGAAGCCCTGCGCACCGGAGCCAGCGGGTTCCTGCTCAAGAACGCCCCCGCCGACGACCTCGTCGCGGCGGTTCGGGTGGTCGCCGCGGGCAACGCGTTGCTCGCCCCCTCGGTCACCCGTCGGATCATCGCCGACTACGCGCGCCGACCGTCCCCGGCTGCCCGCAAGAGCAACGCCGAGCTGGCGGCGGCGCTGTATGTCGGAGAGGGTACCGTCAAGACCCACATTTCACATCTGCTCGGGAAGCTGGGGCTGCGGGACCGGGTGCAGGTGGTGGTGTTCGCCTTCGAGAGCGGCCTGATGTGACTGGCGGGTAAGCGTGGCCCAGGTGAGCCGGGCGACCGATGAGTTTCGCGTCGATCGCCCGTCTCTATCTTCCAGGACCACCCCAGCGAGAGGACTGCGATCATGTCCGGCACAGCCGCCGCCCCTGATGTCCGGAAGGCGACCCGACGTGAGTGGGTCGGGCTCGCGGTACTCGCCCTGGCCTGCCTGCTCTATGTGATGGATCTGACCGTCCTGCACCTGGCCGTGCCGGCGATCAGCGCCGACCTGCAACCGAGCAGCACGCAGCTGTTGTGGATCATCGACATCTACGGGTTCATGGTGGCGGGTGCGCTGGTCACGATGGGCACGCTCGGCGACCGGGTCGGCCGTCGCAGGCTGTTGCTCATCGGCGCGGCAGCCTTCGGCGTCGTCTCGCTGCTGGCCGCCTTCTCGACCAGTGCCGAGATGCTGATCGTCAGCCGGGCACTGCTCGGGGTGGCCGGGGCGACGATCGCTCCGTCGACCCTGTCGTTGATCTTTCACATGTTTCAGGACCCGAAGGAGCGGTCGATCGCCATCGGGATCTGGATCGGTGCGTTCTCGGCGGGCAGCGCGGTCGGCCCGGTGCTCGGCGGCCTGATGCTCGCGTGGTTCTGGTGGGGCTCGGTGTTCCTGCTGGCCCTGCCGGTGATGGTGGCGCTGCTCATCCTGGGCCCGCGGGTGCTGCCCGAGTACCGCGACCCCGACGCCGGGCGGCTCGACCTGATCAGCGCCGCCATGTCGGTAACGGCCCTGCTCGCGGTGGTCTACGGGTTGAAACAGATCGCGCAGGACGGCCTTGCCCCGGTTCCGGCGGCGGTCATCGTGGCCGGACTGATGGTCGCCGTGGTCTGGGTCCGCCGCCAGCGCCGGCTCACCGACCCGATGATCGACCTCGGGCTCTTCCGGATCAGGGCGTTCAACGCCGCGCTGGCCGTCAACTTCCTGTCGATCTTCGTGATGGTCGGTTACTTCCTGTTCATCGCCCAGTACCTGCAGCTCGTCGTCGGGCTGTCGCCGTTGGCGGCCGGGCTCTGGTCGCTGCCGTCCGCGGTCGGGTTCGTCCTCGGCTCGCAGCTCGCCCCGCGGATCGTGCACCTGATCAGCCCGGGCCACCTCGTCGCCAGCGGGTTGGCAGTCGCTGCGGGGGGACTGGTCGTTCTCACCCAGGTCGGGGTGAGCGACGGTCTGGCCGCCCTGGTCACGGCGTCAGTGGTGATCTCGGTCGGCCTCGGGCCGGTCTTCGGCCTGACCACCGAGCTGATCGTCGGGTCCGCGCCGCCCGAGAAGGCCGGGACGGCGTCCGGGATCTCCGAAACGGCGGCGGAGCTCGGTGGCGCGCTCGGCATCGCCGGGCTCGGGAGCGTCGGCGTGGCGATCTACCGCGAGGAGCTGACCAGCCTGCCCGACAGCGTGCCCGACGACGCCGCGGCCGCCGCCCGCGACACCCTCGGTGCGGCCGTGGGAGTCGCCGAACAACTGCCCGACGATGTCGGCGCGGTCGTGCTCGACCTCGCCCGGGGCGCGTTCGTCAGTGGCCTGCATCTGACCTCCGTGATCGCCGCGGTGATCGCCGCCGGAATCGCGGTCGTCGCCGCCGTGATGCTCCGTCCGCCCGGCGGGACGCGCCGGTGATCCGAGTCATTCCTGTGGACCGTGAGGAACGGCGGGCCCAGAATGATCAGCACAAGCACGAGCAACACGATGATCACAATGATGCCCAGCACCCGCGCCCGTCCCTATCGCGGGACGGGAGGCATTGCGACCGAACCCGACGCCTCGCGCCGGGTCGGGAGGCAGCGAGACGACCTCCTGGATCAGGACGAACGCGGTCATCGTGACCTCGTCGAGCGGGGCACCGAACAGCGAGTGTGCGGGGCGGCACTGAACAACTGCTGAACGCGCGTTCAGTGGACGCTTCGTGCTGAGAGCCGCCGCACACCGCGGTTGTTCAGTGGGTATCCGCATTCTGTGTTCGCCGATCAGTTGAACCACCAACGAGCAGTTCCCGTGTTCATCGATGTACGCGCTGCACAATTGATCAGCGCTGACCGACAGCGAATCCAGTGGCCTTGCGGCTGGTCATCCACCCATGTACCCGAAGGAGATCCATCATGTCCACGTCCCGTCGCGTACGCGGCACGGTGATCGCCGCAGCCGCCGCAGCCGCGATCGCCGTGCTCGCCCCCGCATCGCCGGCGGTGGCTGCCGCCCCCACCGTGCCGGTGGCCGTGCGAATCGCCACCGGCGACAACGCCGCAGCGATCAAGGCCACCGTCGACAGGTTCCGTGCCGATCTCGGTGGGCAGGCGAACACCAACGCCGGCTCGGCCGGTTCCGGCCGGCGCGAGATCAACTGGGATGGAGTGCCCGACGACAGGTCGGCACCCAACAACCTGCCGGCCGACTTCTTCAACACCAACGTTCCGCGCGGCGCGGTGTTCGCGACCGGTGGATCGGGCTTCCAGGTCAGCGGAAACGCCGGCGTGGCGCCGATCGAGTTCGACAACCTCAACCCGACGTACTCCGCCCAGTTCGGGGTCTTCAGTCCGCAGCGGCTGTTCACCGCGGTCGACTCACGAGTCATCGAGGTCAACTTCTTCGTTCCCGGGTCGACCACACCGGCCACCGTCAGCGGCTTCGGCGCGGTGTTCACCGACGTCGACCGGCTGGGTTCGAAGATCGAGTACTTCGACCGGAACGGCCGCCGGATCGGGAACCTCCCGGTGCCACCGAAGCCGGGCGCGCAGACCCTGTCCTTCCTCGGGGTCAAGTTCAACGGAGCACCGGTGGCCAAGGTCCGGATCACCTCCGGCACCGTTGATCCCGGCCGCGACGAGGGTGGCAAGGCGGACGTCGTGGTGATGGACGACTTCCTGTTCGGCGAGCCGGCCGCGTGACCGATGGTGTCGAGATTCGATCGCGGTGATCCCAGCCAGGAGCTGCAACCGCGATCGGTCCCGGCGTTTCGGACTGCGACTCTATTCAGAGATCCGGGAACCCGGTCGTCCCATTCGAGGGACGTAGCCAGCTGCAACCGGGTGACGTCCGTTCGCCTCGGCGGCACCGAGATCGTCGTGCTGAGCCGATCCGGCGTGCTGGCGGTCACCGCATCCCGTCCCACGATCGTCGGGCGTGCCGCTGAGGCCGTGGTGCTGCCCCCACCGGCGTTCCATTTGGCCTTTGGCGGTAGTTCGGCGCCCGGCCCGGCGCCCGGCTTGGTGGCGCTGTGCATACCGGCGGCCGCCGCATGGGTGAAGGTGATCGACACGTCGGCAAAGCCGACGGCGCCAGTCCGTGGTTCGACGGTTGTCGAGACAATTATTGCCCCTGACCGACCTGCTCGAGTGCTGCACTCCCCTGGTCACCGACGCGCTGAGCGCGGACCAAGCCGAGGTGCTGGCCCGCCGTTCAAGGCACTCGGTGATCCGATCCGGATGCGGCTGCTCTCGCTGATCACCTCGCATGAGGGCGGGGAGGGCGGGGAGGTGTGTGCGAGCTGACCGAGGGGTTCGAGGTGCCCGGCCCGACGATTTCCCACCACTTGAAGGTGCTCCGCGAGGCGGGCCTGATCGACGGGGAGCGCCGCGGCACGTGGATCTACTACCGCGCCCAGCCCGACGTGCTACGTGGCCTGTCCACAGTGCTGCTCCCGTCCGCGACAACGATCTCGACGTGAACCAGCCAACGCTCGGCCGGCACCTGCTCGCCGAGCTGGTCGGAACCGGTCTGCTGGTCACCGTCGTCATCGGTTCGGGCATCGCCGCAGAGCGGCTGTCCCCCCGACGACGTCGGGCTGCCCAGGCAGTCGGGGCAGCGCTCGGGGACCGGGCGGGCGGCACTGTCGGCGGGTGCGGTCGGTGCTTACATCAGCGCGGCGTACTGGTTCACCTCCTCGACGTCGTTCGCCAACCCCGCAGTGACCATCGAGCGGATTTTCAGCGACACCTTCGCCGGAATCGCGCCGGCCTCGGTACCACCTTCATCGTGGCCCAGTTCGTCGGCGCTGGACTCGGCATCGGCCTGGTGGTTGCGATGTATCCCGACGTCTCCCGCGCCGTTGTGGTTCCGCCCGAGGCGCGGGCGATCGCGGACCCCGGATCTGACGCTCGCCGCCGCCACACTCCAACGGAGGAAGCAATGAGCAGCCTGTGGCATCGCGACACCCTGTCCATCGACCAGCAGCGTCCATCGACCAGCAACTCGCTCGGAAGACCGCGGCCGGACATCTCGGCCGGGAGTTCGACGGCAAGCCGGTGGTCCTGTTCCTCTGCACCCACAACGCAGGTCGTTCGCAGATGGCACTCGGCTTCTTCCAGCACCTGGCCAACGACCGTGCCGTGGCGTGGTCCGGTGGTTCGGAACCGGCAAGCACGATCGACCCGGTCGCCGTAGCCGCAATGGCGGAACGCGGAATCGACATCTCCACCGCCTCCCCGAAGCCGTGGACCGAGGAGGCCGTGCGCGCCGCCGACGTCATCATCACCATGGGGTGCGGCGACAACTGCCCCGTCTTTCCCGGTCGCCGCTATGAGGAATGGGTCCTCGACGACCCGGCGGGCAAGTGTATCGACGACCAAGGTGGTCCCATGACCCGCTCCGGGCGGTCGCCTAAACCAGTACTGCCGCTGCACGGCGTGCACTCTGATCCGACTTGAATCTCGCGTCGTCGGTGGGGCCAGTGGCCGTGAGGCGTTCGGAGGGACCAGCTCTGATGTGCCGGCGGCGGGATTCGAACCCGCACTGGAGGCGTTCTAAGCGCCCTCTCTCTGCCGTTGGAGTACGCCGGCTCATTTTCGACCGCACCATGTCTCGGTGAGGGAGTGGCAGTTCGGACACAGGATACGGAGGTTCTCCAGACGGTTGTCGGTGTGGTCGCCATTGATGTGATCAAGGGCCAGGGATAGCCGCTGGCCGCGCCACTCGTTGAGGCCGCAGCACTGGCAATGACCCGGCTTGAGCCCGGCTGTGATGAGCCTTCTCCGTAGGTTGCTGGATGTCGTCGTGGAGCCCCGCACGAGCAGGTCCTCGAGCAGAGTAGTCCGGGTCGGCGGCCGCCTCATGCCTCTTGACCAGGCCTGACCCAAGAAGTGACTTGTATCGAGATCGAGACGTCGGATGTTGGCGACGACGAACCGGAACATGCCGCCGCTCGTTTTGTAGTCCAGCCGTCGGGGTACTCCATGCACCGTCGTCTCGACGCGGACCGCCTCGACGAGGTCCTCGTCCCGGAAGCGCCGCGAGCTTCGTGGCGAGCCTGGACCGCCGCGAGGTGGGTGCGTCGCATCGATACCGAGACGCCGGATGTGTGCTCGCATCACGTCGTACTTGCCGGGGCGCAGCCCGAGCCGGACGTGCACCTCGCTGAGGGTGCGGCTGGCCGCCATGGCGGCAATGAACTGGTCGTCGGTCCAGCGTCGAGGGCGGGACACTACCTCAGCATGTCGAACGTAGGTTCGATAGCTCATGAGTTGTCCACAGCTCGGGCCGCCGCGGCGTCGGGTCGTCCCGAAAGCCGGGCTTGTCGCGGCGTGGGCGGTACCTCGCGTCGATCCCGCGTCGATCCCGGGCCTCAGATCTTGAGGTCCCTGCGCAGCTTGGCCACGTGCCCGGTGGCCCGGACGTTGTAGTGGGCCTCCTCGATCGTCGCCTCGGGGCCCACGACGAACGTCGAGCGGATCACCCCGGTGGCGGTCTTGCCGTAGAGCTGCTTCTCGCCGTACGCACCCCACGCGGTGAGCACCTCCTGCTCCGGGTCGGACAGCAGCGGGAACCTCAGCCCGTGCGCGTCGCGGAACTGGGCGAGCTTCGGCGGGGTGTCCGGCGAGATGGCAACGACGTCGAGACCAGCCTCGCCTAAGTCGGCGAGGCTGTCGCGGAAGTCGCAGGCCTGCTGGGTGCAGCCCGGCGTGTCGGCGGCCGGGTAGAAGTAGACGACGACCCGCCGGCCGCGGTAGTCCGACAGTGCGACGGGCTTGCCGTCGGCGTCGGGCAGGGTGAAGTCCGGTGCGGGGTCACCCGCGGTCAAGCGTGTGGTCATGTCGCCATTCTGGCCGGTCCCGGTCCGGCGGTGGTGGCGGGGGGCGGTGCAACCGGTGTGGCCGTTCATCCGTTGTGGGCACGAAAGCGCCGGCGCGCCACCTCGATCATGTCCGGGAGCCGGCCGGGGTCGGGACAGGTGACGGCGACGGTGTGTGCCTGGTCGAGCAGCTTTCCGGCCCCGTCCGGGTCCCGTCGGTCGTGGCGAACCTGGGCGAGGGTCAGCAGCCCGTAGGAGACATCCATGGCGATGTTGCCGCGCCGGGCCAGCTCGATGCCGCGCACCGCGGCTGATTCGGCCTCGTCGAGGTGGTCGCGGTGCTGGAGGAGCTTCGCCCAGGTGATGTGGGCCATCGCGAGCATCCAGTACTCGCCGGTCCGGTGTTCGTCGGCCAACCTCAGCGCGGCACCGGCGCGCGCCTCGGCACGGTCCCACTCGGCCTGCTCGGCATGGATCATCGCCAGGTGACCGAGGGCGTAGATCACGAGCTGGAACGCGTCCTGACCGTGTCGCACGTCGTGCTCGAGGTGCTCGATCGCCTCGGTGGTGTCGCCGAGCCAGTAGGCGGCCACGCCGGCGCAGTGGGCGCCGTTCGCTCGCCACGTCGGGTCCTGCTGCAGATGGATGGCCGCTTCGGCGTGCAGGCCCACCAGACGCATGTCGCCGGCGATCAGCCAGTAGGCGGCGCGGAGCGTGGCCACGCCGGCGGCCACCGAGGTCGTCCCGTCGCGGAAGGGGCCCGGGAGCGGTGCGGTTTCGGCGGCGTCGGTCCAGGGTGGCATCTCCGCGACGCGCCCCAGCGCAAACCAGGTCCAGGCCCGGATCAGACACATCCGGGCGTCCCCGTGCAGGGCGAGATCGCCGATGCTGTCGAGCCAGCCGTCCATGATATGTGCCTTGCCGTACTGGACGAAGGTGCTCCAGTGGGCGGCGACGAGCTCGGTGGCGTCGGGGAGGTCGCCGGCGGCGATGGTGTGGTCGATCCCCTCGGCGATGAGGCCGGCGTCCAGGTGCCATCCGGCGGCGCGGCGGTGCAACTCCGGAACGTGGTCGGATTCGGCGAGGACGAGTTCGCGGCGGAGGAGTTCGCCGAAGAGGTGGTGGTAGCGGTACCAGCGGCGGCGCAGGTCGAGGGGGAAGAGGAAGGTGTTGGATCGTTCGAGAGCGGCCAGCGTCCGGGCTGAGCCCGGGGTGCCGGTGACGGCGTCGCACAAGGGCGCGTTGAGCCGGTCGAGGATCGAGGTGCGGAGCAGGAACGCGCGCACGGTGGCCGGCTGGTCGGCGAGGACCTCGCCATTGAGGTAGTCGACGATGTGGCGGTGGTCCCCGGCGAACGTGTCGATGAGTGCCCGGGGGTCGGCCCGGCCCTGGAGGGTGCGGGTGGCCAGCGAGAGACCGGCGGCCCAGCCTTCGGTGCGCTCGTGGAGCCGAGCGATCTCGGCGTTGTTCAGCGTCAGTCCGTGCTGGTCGTTGACCAGTGTGCCGGCTTCGGTGGGGGAGAACCGCAGGGCCTCAGCATCAATCTCGGTCAGCTCCCGGCGGACGCGTAGCCGGGCCAGGGGCAGTGCGGGCTCGGTTCGGGTGGTTATCACGAGCTCGAGAGTCGAGGGGAGGTGCTCGAGGAGAAGGGCGATCCCGTCGTCGATGGCTGCATTGTCGATCAGGTGGTAGTCGTCGAGGACGAGTACCGACCGCCGTGCGGCCGCGTCGAGCTCGTTAATCAGGACGGGGAGGACCTCGGTCACCGGGTCGATCCCCGGGGCGCGCAGGAGTGGTAACGAGTTGACGCCGAGTTCGGGATCGAGGGTGCGCAGCGCCTCGATCAGGTAGGTCCAGAACCGCAGCGGATCGTTGTCGCCGCGGTCGAGCGCGAACCAGGCGAACGGGCGGGTCTCTCGTTCGCTGGCATGCCAGACGGCCAGCAGGCTCGACTTGCCCCACCCCGCAGGTGCCCGGAGCAACGTCAGCTTCCGCGGCCGCGCGGAGCGCAGCCGCTCGACCAGCGCACGACGGGGGACCAGCTCACGGTCCACCGGGGTGTGCAGCTTCGTCCAGATCAGTGCCGCGGTGGGGCGCTCCGACTGCGCCCGGACCGGCTGATCAACGCGGCCGGCGGGCGGTTTCCGGACCCGGACGGGGGCCGGTACCGGCAGCAGCGCGGCGTCTCCGATCAGAATCCGCTGCTCCAACTGTTGCAGCTCCCGCTCCGGGTCCACCCCGAACTCGTCGGCCAGCGCGGTGCGTCGGTGCTGGTAGACCGCGAGCGCCTCGGCCTGGCGCCCCGCCCGGTACAACGCGAGCATCAGCTGCCCGCGCAGCCGGTCCCGGACGGGATGTTCGGCGACCAGCGCGGTCAGCTCGGCGACGAGCTCGGTGTGCTCGCCCGACGCCAGGTCGGCCTGGGCCCGTTCCTCCAGCACCGCCAGGCGCCGTTCCTCCAACCGGGCTGCCTCGGCCGCCGCGATCAGCCCCGTCGTTCCGTCGAGCGCCTGGCCCCGCCACAGCGCCAACGCCGCCCGCAACCCCTCCGCGGTGTCCCGCGGACACCCCGCCGCGCGCGCCTGCTCGATCCGTCGATCGAACGCATGCAGATCCAACCGGCCGGGCCCGATCGTCAGGAGATAGCCGGGTGGACGCGTCACCAGCAGCTCCCGCCCGGCTCCGGCCGGCCCGCCCTCATCCAGGGCGCGGCGCAGTGCCGACACATGACTCTGGACCTGCGCCGTCGCCGTCGACGGCGGCGACTCGCCCCACATCGCCTCGATCAACC
The DNA here is from genome assembly GCA_050701055.1 of Pseudonocardia sp. GTDB lineage: Bacteria > Actinomycetota > Actinomycetes > Mycobacteriales > Pseudonocardiaceae > Pseudonocardia. The sequence continues at coordinate 11,908 of JBOHEO010000131.1, forward strand.
GGTCGACCGACACTACCTGGTTGGCGTGCACCGCAAGCATCGCCAACAATGTCCGCTGCCGAGGCCCACGCGAAGGCAGCCGCCGGTCACCAACCCGGATCTCGACCGGCCCGAGGATCCCGAACTCCACGGCCCTCCTGACTGGACGCCGCCCGACACGGCGGCAGAATCGCACTGCCGGCCGGCCACTCCTGGGCACCCTATCGAGAAGATGACGAGTCCGGCACCGCGTCGCCATGTCCGGTTCTGCCGGATCGGAACTGGACATGTAGTGGATCCATAGCGCTGCTCGGCACAGTTCGATCTGTGGACGTTCGGACACCGGTGCCATTCGGCGGTAGCGGAGGTACATGTCTTACGCCGCCGGGCCCGTTCGCACACGACCGGTGTCGTGCTCGGCCGATGCCATCGACGCGGCTACCGTCCGCGGGACCGGGGGGTTCCCGGCGGGTCCGAGGGGAGGCCGGGGAGCAGTGTCGTCACCGCTGGGCCCATCCCCGAGCCGCCCGCCCAGCACGTCGATCATGTCGGCGAGCAGGCCGGGGTCGGGGCATCGGGCGATGGTGTCGCGGGTGCGGCGGAGCAGTTGCTGGACCGCCGTCGAATTGCCCTGGGCATGGTGCACCTGGGCGAGAGCCAACTGTCCGTAGGCGAGGTCCATGGGGATCTGGCCCCGGTGGGCGAGCTCGATCCCACGTTCCGCGGCTTTCTCGGCCTCGGGGAGTTGGCCGCGGTGCTGATGGACCTTCGCCTGGGTGATGTGTGCCATCGCGGTGCTCCAGGATTCACCGGTTCCGTTCTCCTCGGCCAGGCTGAGCGCGGTGCGGGCGCGCTCCTCGGCGCGGTCCCACTCGGCCTGCTCGACGTGGAACATCGCCAGGTGGCCGAGCGCGAAGATCTCGAGCAGCGGTGCGTGCTCGCTGAGTCGAACGGTGAGTTCCAGCTGCGCGATGGCCTCCGCGGTCTCCCCGAGCCAGTAGGCGGCAATGCCGGCGCTGTTGGCCGCGCTCGCCCGCCACTCGTCGGTGCGTTGCAAGGCGCACGCAGGGCCGGCGTGGTGGCGCGCCTCGCCCATGTCGCCGGCCAGCATCCAGTAGCTGGCGCGCAGGGTGGACACGCCGGCGGCCACCGAGGTCGTCCCGTCCCGGAACGGGGCGGGCAGCGGCGCGGCTTCAGCGATGCCGGTCCAGGGGAGGACCTCGTCGAGACGTCCCAGGACGAATGAGGTCCAGGCCCGGACCAGGCAGGTGCGGGCGTCGTTGCGCACCGCCGGGTCGCCGAGGGACCGGAGCCAGGAGTCCGCCGCGTGCGCCTTGCCGTGATGGACGATACCGCTCCAGTGGACGGCGATCAGTTCGGCGGCGGCGGGCTTGTCGCCGGCGGCGATGGTGTGCTCGATGGCCTCGGCGACGAGGCCTTCGGTGAGGTGCCAGGCGGCGGCGCGGCGATGCAGCTGGGGAACGCGATCGGGTTCGGTGAGGTCGAGCTCGCGGCGCAGGAGCTCGCCGAACAGGTGGTGGTAGCGATACCAGTGGCGTTGCGGGTCCAGTGCGATGAGGAAGGAGTTGGAGCGCTCGAGGTCGGTCAGCATGCGGGCGGATCCCGACGTTCCGATGATGGCGTCGCACAGCGGCGCGCTGAGCAGGTCGAGGATGGAGGTGCGGAGCAGGAACTCACGGACGGCGCCCGGCTGGTCGGCGAGGACCTCGCTGCCGAGGTAGTCGACGATGTGGCGGTGGTCCCCGGCGATGGCGTCGATGAACTCACCGGGGTCGTCCCGGCCGCGCAGGGTCAGGGTGGCCAGGTACAGGCCGGCGGCCCAACCCTCGGTGTGCGTGCACAGCTGGACGATCTCGGAGCGGCCGAGGGTCAGTCCGTGCAGGTCGTTGAGCAGGGCGGTGGCCTCGCCCGGCGAGAACCGCAGCGCCTCGGCGTCGATCTCCACCAACTCCCGGCGCACGCGCAGCCGGGCCAGTGGCAGTGCCGGTTCGGTGCGGGTGGCGAGGACGAGCTCGAGGGTAGGGGGCAGGTGTTCGAGAAGGGCGGCGACCGACTCCTCGATACTCGGATTGTCGACCAGGTGATAGTCGTCCAGGACCAGCGCGCACGGCCGTCCTGACGTGAGCAGTTCGTTGATCAGTGCGGGCAGGACGTCGGTCACCAGGTTGACCCCCGGAGCCTCCAGCAGCGGTAGCGAGTGCCGTCCCACACCGGGGTCGACGGTGCGCAATGCCTCGATCAGGTAGGTCCAGAACCGGGGTGGGTCGTTGTCGCTGCGATCGATCGAGAACCAGGCAAACGGCCGGTGCTCCCCCTCGGCGGAGTGCCAGTCGGCCAACAGGCTCGACTTTCCCCAGCCCGCGGGTGCCCGGATCAACGTCAGCTTCCGCGGCACCGCGGCGCACAACCGTTCGACCAGCGCACGACGCGGGACCAGCTCGCGCCCCATCGGGGGTTGTAGCTTGGTCCAGATCAGCGGCGGGAGGGTCCGGCCGATCTGCCGGCCGCACTCGAGATGGGCGTTGCGCGATGCTGGCCGCGGGACAGGCACCAGGTCCAGGTCGGCGTCTCCGAGAAGGATCCGCTGTTCCAGGGCACGCAGTCCTGGCCCCGGATCCAGGCCGAAGTCCTCGGCCAGCATCCGTCGCCCTTCGTGGTAGGTGGCCAGCGCCTCGGCCTGGCGCCCCACGCGGTACAGGGCGACCATCAGATGGCCCCGTAAGCGCTCCCGCAGCGGGTGTTCCGAGACCAGTGCGGCCAGCTCGGCGATCAGCGCGCCGTGGTCGCCCAAGGCCAGGTCGGTCTCGATCCGCTCCTCCAGTACGGCCAGCCGCCGCTCCTCCAATCGGGTGGCCTCGCTGGTCGCGGCGCTCCCCGACGTCCCGCCCAGTGCTCGGTCCCGCCAGATCGCCAGTGCGGACCGCAGACCGTCGGCCGCCTCCGGCAACCGACCCGATGCGCGCGCCGCGCGCGCCTGCCCGACCTGGTGATCGAAGGTCTGCAGGTCCAGGTGATCGGGCCCGACCGCCATCAGGTAGCCCGGCGGACGCGTCACCAGCAGCGTCCGCCCGACTCCCGCGGTTCCGCCCTCATTCAGGATGCGGCGCAGCGCCGACAGGTAGCCATGCACCTGGGTCGTCGCCGTCACGGGCGGGTCATCGTCCCACAACGCGTCGATCAACCGTTCGACCGACACAACCCGACCGGCGTGCACCGCCAGCATCGCCAGCAGGGTGCGCTGCTTGGGACCGCCCAGGGACAGCGGCCGGCCACCACTCCAGACCTCGACCGGCCCGAGGATCCGAAACTCCACGGTGTCCTCCCTGAATGGATGGCCGCACATACCCAGGTCTGACGGGCGCGACTGAACTCGCCGAACTATAACGAGCCGCACAGGCTTTCACGGCGGCATCCTTGTCCGGCGGTGGTGGCGGGGGCGGTGACCCTGTGATCTACGGTGTGTTCTCTAGCACCCCAATCGGCATCAGTCGGGCATCAGTCGGCACCAGTCGGGCATCAGGAGGACACAGTGGCGCGCAATCCGGACACCATCCAGCGCGAGATCGAGCAGACCAGGGACCAGCTCGCCCTCAGTCTGGACTCGCTCGGCGACCGGGCGAACCCGAAGCGACTGATTGCCGAAGGCAGGCAGAGTGTGCAGGAGAAGCTGGCCGAGCCGAAGATTCGGTACGCCTTGATCGCGGTGGGGGTGCTGGTGGCGATCAAGGTGCTGCGCGGCCTGTTCCGCTGAGGGGACTCAGGCGAGCTGGGCGGCGGTACGCAGGGTCTCGGCGCGGTCGGCGCCGCGCGCGACGAGCGCCCGGTAGCGGACTACGCGCCGGGCCGCGCTAAAGCCCACCACGGCCGTCAGCCGGTCGCCGGCCAGGTAGCCGGCGATGGTGCCCGGTATCGCACCTCCGCTCAGGCCGTCGCCGTGCAGCGCAACCACCTCGTCGGCGAGCTCGGGCCGACCGAACAGCTGGATCTTCGTGCCGAACTGGTCGGACCAGAAGTACGGCACGGCGCCGCGCCGTGGGGTGGCCCCGAGGATGTCGCGGGCCACCGCCGCGGCCTGGTCGCCCGCGCCCGTCCAGTGCTCATTGCGGCGCCGGACCGGATAGCGATCATCGCCTCCGGGCGCCAGGTCGTCCCAGGCCGCGATGTCGCCGACCGCCCAGACCCCGTCGAGCCCGTGCACCCGTCCAGTGGGGTCGCAGGCGAGCCCGTCGGTGAGGTCCAGCCCGGTGTCGGCCAGCCAGTCCAGCTGTGGCACCCCGCCGATCCCGACGATGGCCGCGTCGGCCTCCACCCGCGTGCCGTCGGCGAGCTCCACCGCGGCGCAGGACCCGGCGTCGAGGAACCGCGTGATCGTGACACCGGTGCGCAGGTCCACCCCGGCGTCGGTGAGCAGGCGCCCACACAGGGCCCCGAGCCGCGGACCCAACGCTCGCGTCGACGGCACCGGTGCCGCCTCGAGGACGGTGACGTCGATCCCGCGCCCCCTGGCCGCGTCGGCCACCTCGGAGCCGATGAAGCCACCGCCGATCACCAGCAGGGACCGCGCCCGTTCGAGGCCGGCGCGCAGCGCCAACGCGTCATCGAGCGTGCGCAGCGTGTGCACGCCCGCCGGCTGCCCGGGCAGGCGG
>JBOHEO010000132.1:0-16497 GCA_050701055.1 Pseudonocardia sp.
TCTAACCCGCACCCAACCACCGACCGTGCGTGCACACCCAGACCAACACTCGTACGATTCCCGCTCACTGGGACCTCCCACATCTGTGGCTCTACCGGCCAGGACCCGCTCCTGTCGGCAACCCACGATCACATGTGGCGAGGCCCCAGCCCGGACCTCCATGCCGTCTAGGTGTGCACGACAGTGCCGTTCGTTGTGTTCTGGCGACCGACGAACGGGGGGGACCAACCGCAGGCAGAATCACGCCGTCACAGAAGGTCAACAGCGTGGAGGTCGACAGCCGTGTCGCAGATTAGCCAAACAGGGTCACCCAGGCCCGCACCTGCACGGTTATCAGAACAGCGGCGAGCCGGGCCCGTCCGGGCCATCGGCAGCCGCGCGAAGTCGGTGAGTGCCGTCTCCAGGTCCGCGGGCTCCCGCCCGTGGTGCTTGGACCGGCTGGTGAGCATCCAGCACCGGGTGAACAGCCACGGCCACGCCTCACCGTCGGCGGCGGAGCCTGCCGCCGCGGACGCGCGATCTATCGACTGAAGGGGACCACCACGATGCAGGCGTGCCGAAGGTGAGACACGGCGCGGCTGCCATGGACGCCTGCGGGCCCGGTGGTGAAAGTGGTCGGGGGATTCCGCGCAGTCGAGCAGGCTCGGCGAATCGGGGCCGGCTGAGTCAGTCGTCGGTTCGGCCGGCCGGCATTGTCCTTTCCACGGCGGGTTCGGCGGGTTCGGCGGACGTCTCGGTGGGCCCGTCGCCGGCACCCGACGGACGTCGCTCCCGAATGAACTGGTTCACCAGATCACGCAGACTCTGGTCACCGAAGAATCTTTCGGCCACCCCGGGCTCCACCTGTCTGGCCACGCGCCGAACGATGCCGAGGAGCACGCCCGTGACCAGGGCCGTCAGGACATGACTGTCAAGGGGACCCCGATACCAGAGGAAGAGCAGCAACCCGACGGCGATCGCGACAACCGTCACGACAGAGAGGGCCTTGATCGCCACGGCGCGGAGTCGCTCTTGCTTCGCGAGCCGCTCCTGCTCCCCCTTGGTGTGCAGGTCCTCGTCGTACGTGACCAGCAATCCTGCGGCCAGCTTCGCAAGATCCGGCTGCATCGCCTTCCAGGTCGGCTGTCCATGTGTCCCAACCCGGTCCCGGCGGGCATTCAACATGAAGCCGATGCGGCGGCAGCGCTTTCTCGCGGCACGCTTTTCGCCACCGCTGACGTCTTGCGCGGCGTAGACTGCCCCGGTCCAGAACAGGCGTGCGACGCGATCGAGCTTCTCCATGGCAAGGGCCTTCCGGGGGTTTCCGTCCGGCTTGTTGCCGGACAGGTCGCCGAGCAGGCTGAGCACCTGTACCAGTTCGCACACGATCTCCTCCCGCGGAGACTGAGGGAGAAACCAGCCGTGTAGGTTGCGTCGCTGCCGGCGAAGACCGTGTGTGAGGAGCGTGGCGACCAGGCCGACCGTTGCCACCACGAACAACATGAGCACTGCCAGTTCGATCACTCCCACGGCCTCAGGAGAAGCCATGGTCGAGACCGTGATCGCAGGATGTTCCGCGCCGGCCAAGACGTCGAGCACCGCGTAGGCGGAGACGGCGAACAAGGCCAGGAACCATGCCCTGCTCTTCGAACCCTCATGACCGCTCGCCGATAGGTAGGGGTAAACGAAGAGGATGATCAACGCACCAGCCACGATGAGAGTCTGGAGGGGAGGGCCGCCCACAGCCACGAGGACGATGAATACGGCAACTGGGGTCAGCAACTCAATGGACTTTATGAGGATGTCGAATACCAGCCGCAGAATCATGGCCAATACCGCAGCATCCCGGTAGTGCGACGTCATGTCAGTGTAACGGATTCTCGGATTCTTGGGCCTCGGACTTAACCTGTTGACCTCGACCTTGATGAGGCAGTAGTCGTCGTCCAGCGTAGCCAGCTTCTCGTCGATGAGCGATTGGGTGCGGGGCATCCGATCCCGCCGACGGCGGATACGATCCTGCAGGTGCCGGCACCATTCCCAAGGCCAGCCGCGGTGCGGCCCCGGTGTTCCGGGTTCCAGCTTCACTTCGTCAGTGGTCATCGTGGTCTTCCGTCGCGGGGTCAGCGGCCGAACCGGAGAGCTGAGGGGCGGGCGGGTCCGGTGGTTCGCAGGCACCGGCGATCCGCCCGTCGGACTGCTGACGAGTGGCCCGTCCTGGTGGACGATGTGGACGGGCTCGGTCCGCCAGAGAATCGGGGTCACTGATCTTTTCGTTACGCTCGGAAGCTACCCGGCGACGACGAGGTGGGTCTGGTCTCGCCGACGTGTTCGTCGTTCGTCAGTACGGTGAACTACGACCGTAACGGAGGCGCCGGATTGATCGAGATGTCCAGGGACGAGCCGTTGCGGATCCGCACCCCCTCAGCACGAGACGGCGAACAGAGATGGACGGTATGCACCCAGACGACAGTCTTCTCGACGTGGTTCCCGAGCCGCGGCTCGATGACGCAACGTCGCAGGAGCAACTCCCCCCGGCCGAGAACGGCCATGTGGCTTTCCATGCAGTGCACGTCGATCCGCCCGAGCACCTCACCGGACAACTCGACGACGACACCGCACCGCCGGCCGGCCTCGACCTGCGGCTCGCGGGGATCGAGTCCGCGCTGGCCGACGTTGCGCAGCGGCTCGCCGGCGAGTCCGACCGGGCAGCCGCTCGGGAGCGAGTGATCGACCGGCAGCACGAGGACATCGAACGGCTCCGGTCGGTCGAACGCGTCGGGCAGCTGCGGCCGGTCGTCACGGACCTCTACCAGCTGCGCAACGACCTGCTACGGCAGGCCGGGAGGATCCCCGCCGAGATGACCGGGCCGAAGGTCGCCGAGCTGCTCGACTCGTTCGCGGCCACCGTGGAGGAGGCGCTCGAGCGCTGCGGCATCACCGTCCTGCCCCGGGAGGTGGGTGGTGCATTCGTGCCGGGCCATCAGCAGATCGCCGCGGTCGTCGAGATCGACGACGCCGAGCGGGACGGCACGGTTGCCGGCGTCGTGCAGGACGGCTACGCGGAGATCGACGGCGGGAAGGTCGTTGCGCCGGCCCGGATCACCCTCTACCGCTACATGACGAAGGAGAAGACCGATGGCTGACAGCGCAGGCGGGGTGGGCCGGGTCTTCGGCATCGATCTCGGGACGACTTACTCCGCGATCGCCTATCTCGACGAGACCGGGCGGCCCACGGTGTGCCGCAACGACAACAACTCCGAGATCACGCCGTCGGTCGTGCACTTCGAGACCCCGACCAACGTCGTGGTCGGGGAGACGGCCAAGCAGTCGGCGTTCATCGACGCCGACAGCGTGGTGAGCCTCATCAAGCGAAAGATGGGTGAGCACCTGGAGTTCGAGTTCCACAACGAGGTCTACACGCCGGAATCGATCTCGGCGTTCATCCTGCGCAGGCTCGCCGCCGACGCCGCCGCGTACACGAACGGGCCGGTGAGGCAGGTCGTGATCACCGTGCCGGCCTACTTCGGTGTTCGGCAGAAGGAGGCCACGGAGAAGGCGGGGCTGATCGCCGGGCTCGAGGTCGTCGGCATCGTGCCCGAGCCGGTGGCCGCCGCCGTGCACTACGACCTGACCGGCGGTGGGGCCGACAAGACCGTGCTCGTCTACGACCTGGGTGGTGGCACCTTCGACACCACGGTAATCCGGGTGAGCGCGCAGGAGATCGCGGTCATCTGCACCGACGGTGCGACCAACCTCGGCGGTGCCGACTGGGATGCCCGGTTGCGCGACCACGTCGTGCAGCGGTTCATCGACGAGGCCTCACCGGCTGAGTCCCCGGAGGGCGATGACGAGTTCCTCCAGGAGGTGGCGAACAAGGTCGAGGAGGTCAAGAAGCAGCTCTCGCTCCAGGAGAGCCGTCCCGTGCAGCTACGGTTCGCCGGGGTGGCGGCGAAGATCGAGATCACCCGGGCCGAGTTCGAGACGATGACCGCGGACCTGCTGGACCGGACCGTCGAGATCGTGCGCAAGGCGCTCACGGCGCTCGAGGAGAAGTCGCCGGGTGCGACGATCGACGAGGTGCTGCTCGTCGGTGGATCCACCCGCATGCCGATGGTGGCAACCCGGCTGATCAACGAGTTCGGGTGGGATCCGAAGCTGCACGACCCGGACCTGGCCGTGGCCAAGGGGGCGGCGATCTGGGCCTTTTCCCGCGTGGTGTACCGGATGCAGCAGGAAGCGTCGGACGGCACCGACAGCGAGGCCGAGGCGGACAAGAAGGCCGCCGAGGTCGTCACCGAGGTCGCCCGCCAGTACGGATTGTCGGAGGCGAGGGTCAAGCAGCTGTCGGAGAAGCAGACTCAGAGCGTGCTCCCCAAGGCGTTCGGGGTGCGGCTGCGGGACCCGGACGACCCCGACCGCGACTACGTCGAGCACCTGGCCTTCGCGAACGACACGCTGCCGACCGGCGATCGCACGCTGAACGCGCAAACTGTCCACCACACCCAGACCCAGGTACTCGTCGCGCTCTACGAGCAGGCCGGCACGGTGGTGAGCGAGGAGCTGTCGGCGAACAACCCGCTCACCGACGGCAGCGGGCTGATCACGGGCATCCCGGTGCAGCCCGTCGGGGGCTCGGCGAAGGTCGACATCGTCATGTCGATCGACGAGGACGGCCTCCTGCAGCTCCATGCGACCGAGCGCAGCACCGGCAAGGACCTGGTCATCCAGGCTTCCGTGGGTCTGTCGGCCGAGCAGCTCGGCGACGCGATCGACGCCGTCTCCAAGATCTCGGTCTCGAGCTGACGTCCCGTGCCAGACTTCGACCCCCGGGCTTATGAGGATCGGGTCCTCAAGCCGCTGCGTTCGCGGATGCCGCACCTGCCCGACGACCTGCTTCCGCGGTACGCGGTCGATCTTGTCATGGACGACGCCGCGCTGGCCGAGCGCATCGACAGCGTCGTCCGGCTGTGGAACAAGAAGGCGATGCGGGCCGGACCGCTCGGCCTGGTGTGCCAGCAGCTGATCCGGGAGCACGAGGCGCTGGCAGGTACCGGGGACATGACCACCGCCCTGTGGTGGCAGCAGTGGAGCGCGGCGCGCACCAAGCAGCTCGGATCCACGATCGGGGACCTGGCCGCGATACTGACGGCGAGTCACGGCGTGCTCGGCGTGATCACCCCGAGCCAGCTGCGGGCCGCGGCTGCCGCGCACGGTGCGCTCGGTGACGCCGAGATCGGCCAGGCCGCCCGGTCGGCCGGGCTGCGGATCGTCGAACCGGTGGAGCTGCCGACCACGGCCGGCATGCACAGCCGGCTGGAGAGCCTCAACTCCAAGCTCCTCGGCGCGGCCGTCGAGAGCATTCCGCAGCTGTTGTTCCCCGAGCTCACCGCGTTCGGGCTGCTCGACGGGCTCACCGTGGTACCGGCACCACCGGGTCGGCGGGTGGCGCTGACGCACGAGGCCGCCACCGAGCGGATGCTCGAGCTCGACAAGGTGCCCGACACCGCCAAGGTCCGTGCCGCGCGAGAGGCCGTCGGCATCCTCGTGACGGAGGGCAAGGCCGGCGTCGATCTAGCGGTTCTCGCGCTGTTCCACCTGCTCCAGGAGGTGCGGGCGAAGCGTGACGACGGTGCGCAGCCCCGCACGCTGTTCACGATGCTGACCCGCAGCAGGCTCCAACCTGCTGACGCCGGGCGTCTCGCGGTCAGCCTGCTCGCCGAGGGGGGCACCCGCCGCGACCCGCTCGCGGCCGTCACCGATCTCCTGTCGGAGGGCCAGCTCGTCGCCGCGCAACAGATCGCGGCGGCCCTTGCCGGACCTGACGGCGACAACGCCCGGGAGGCCGTGGCACGCCAGCGTGAGCAGGTCGAGGATTTGCGCCGGACCGCAGCCGAGGATCTGCGGGCCGGGCGCGACGAGCAGGCGGGGTCGCGGCTGCGCGAGGCGCTGCGGCTGGCGGGCGACCTGCCCGGGCTGGCCGAGGAGCTGGCGAAGGTGCCGGCGGCGCCGGTGGTCGGGGTCACGGCGAGCGCCGACGGCGGTGGCGTCCGCATCGGGTGGCGTCCGGCGTCGGGCCACGGTGCGGACACGGTGTTCCGCGTGGTGCGCGGGGACGGCCGCGATCCGGTGGACGCCGGCGATGGCCGGGAGATCCCGGCCGTGGGGCCAGCGCCCGTCGATCCGGCGACGGGGCAGGCGCGCATCGATGGCGCGCCGCCCGTCGGGCGGAGGTTGCACTACGCCGTGTTCGCGCGGGTCGCGAACGGTCCGTGGTCCCGGCCGACGGGTGCCTCCGTGCAGGTCGTCCCGCCGGTCACCGAGGTCGTGATCGAGGGGGCAACCAAGGTCGTCACCGGGCGGTGGCGGGCACATCCGGATGTGGCGAGGGTCGAGGTCCGGCGCACCGCGAACACCCCCGAGGGCTCCGGTGACCCGGTCGTCGTCGAGCGCAACCGCGCGTTTCGCGACGAGACGGCCGTGGACGGAGTGCAGTACTTCTACACGCTGGTCGCGTGCTACGCGTCCCCGGGCGGTGGTCCGGCGCTGCGGTCCGCGCCGGTCGTGCACCGGGGGGCGACGCGGCTGGAGGCCCGACCGGTCACCGCGTTGACGGCCACGTCCGTCGGCGCGGGCGGGCTGGCGGTGCGCCTGTCATGGCGGCAGCGTCCCGGCAGCGAGATCGTGATCCGGCGCTCGGCCCAGCCCTGCCCGTGGGAGTACGGCGTATTCGTGTCCCCGGCCGACCTGCAGACCTTCGGCACCGAGCTCGACGGCCAGCTCACCGCGAAGGGCGAGTCGATGACGCTGGTCGCGTCGGTGCCACCGGGCCGGTCGCACTGCGTGCCGTTCACCATGGACCCGCAGGGGGGTCTCCGCGGGCAGGACGCGGTCGTCGACCGCACCGATCCGGTGCGTCGGGTACGGGCCCAGCGCTTCGGCGACGACATCCGCATCACCTGGCTCTGGCCCGAGGAGGTGAGCGCGGCCGAGGTGGCGTGGGCCGGCGGCGGGCGCCGGATCACCCTGCAGCAGTACCGCGACGGCGGCGGCTGCCAGCTCCGCTCCGTGCCCGGGGTGACCCGCGTCGAGGTCAGTGCGGTGATCCTCGGCGGGACCGGGGACGAGAGCCGCTCGTCCGCGATCTCGGTGGAGGTCGACCACCGGCCGCCACAGCTGAGCTACCAGCTGCGCCGCCGCGGCCACCGCCTGGCCGGCGGGGTGAAGTGCACCGTCACCCTCTCCGGTGCCGAGGCGGTGCCCGCCGTCACGCTGATCCTCGTCGGCGCGGCCGGGCCGGTCATGCCGTTGTCCGCCGCCGCGGGCGTCGAGGTGTTCCGCCAGTCCGTCGAGGTGGCACCGGGGGTGCCGGTGGTGCTGCCGGAGGTGACCCTGCCCGGGATGCTCCGCAAGCCCTACTGGCTGCGCTGCTTCCTTGCCGAGCCCGCACCCGCGCTCCTCGTCGATCCGCCCGTCAGCCAGTTGAAGGTGTCGTGAGATGTTCAATGGCAATGAGGTCGCCTGTCCGTACTGCTACAACAAGATCAACCAGTCGCGGCTGGCGTACCAGTGCCTCGGCCGTGGGGCACCGGGCGGCAAGATCCGGTGCCCGAAGGTGGTCGATGAGGATCGCAGCCGGATAACCAACGTCAGCGTGCCGGCGTACCCGTGCTTCACCGTCGAGCCGAGGGGGCCGTTAGGTACTCCGCGGCAGGCGCCGTGCCCGGCGTGCGGCGGCGTCACCGGCGTGCGGGCCTGCCCGCTCTGCCACTCCCCGCTCTCGTCGACCTTCGCGGACAGCCGCAGCCCGATGGTGGGGATGGTGGGGGGCAAGGGTGCGGGCAAGACGATCTACATGGCGGTCCTGCACCACGAGCTGCGCACCGCGGTGCGGCGCCGGTTCCGGGCCGACATCCGGATGACCGGCGACCAGCAGGGTGGGGCCGGCTCGCCGCGGCAGTGGTTGGAGCGCAACGAGGAGCAGCTCTTCACCGACGGCAAGCTCTTCGAACAGACCGTCGGGGCGACCGACGGGATGCGGGCCCCGGTCGTCATCGAATGGCGGCAGCCGAAACGGCGGCTGGGCATGGAGATCCTCGACAGCACCGTGCTGTCGTTCTACGACGCCGCGGGAGAGGACCTGACCAGCCAGGACCGGGTGCAGACGCAGGCCTATCTCGGTGTTGCCGAGGGTCTGATCCTGCTGCTGGACCCGTGGCAGCTGCCCGGGGCGCTCGAACGCATCGACGTGCCCGCCGAGGCGATCCGCAACGCGGCCCCGCCGCTGGAGGTGCTGGGCATGATCACCGAGTCGTTGAAGGTGTCGCACAAGGTGAGGGGAAGGGGCGGGAAGGTCCCGGTGCCACTCGCGGTGGTGTTCGCGAAGATGGACGCATTCTTCCCGGTGCTCGGTGGCAACCACCCGTTGCTGAGGAAGCCACCTGCCGTGCCGGGTTACGACGAGACGGTCGGCCAGGACACCCACGAACACGTGCGGGCCATGCTGTACGAGTACGGCGCGGACGACATCGACGCGCTCCTGGAGCTCAACTACAAGACCTTCCGCTACTTTGCCGTCTCCGCCCTCGGCGCGGCGCCGGACTATGCCGCGGAGGTCGTCGACGCGGGCGGGGTGCAGCCCTTCCGGGTGGAGGAGCCGCTGCTGTGGCTGCTCAACCGGTTCGGTGTGATCGACCGGAGCAAGGGGTGAGCGGCTTCGGGTCCTTGTACTACACCGACTGCCTGCCGGGGCAGGGGCTGCAGGGTGGCGCCGGGTTCCAGTTCCAGGCCGCTTCTCCGGGTGTCGCGACCGAGGCGATGGCGCTGGTGCAGCGCTCCGCGCTCTACGAGCCGCCGCCCGCGTGGATGCGGGACCGGCGCCCGGTCGCGGATTATCCGCCCTCGCTCGCCCATACGGCTGAAGGAGGTGTCTTCGCGACCTCGACAGGTCGCTATCTCGGCCAAGAGGCCAACGGCACCCGGCAGGGCAACCAGTTCACCCACGCCGTCGTCACCCGCCGCCCTGCCGACTACGGCCTGGTTCGGCCCGCCCAGATGTGGGGCGCCGAGTGGTGGGCGGTCGAGCCCGCGCCGGGTACGGAGCTCGCACTGTTGCCCGCGAATCCGACCCCTGGCCCGCTCGACACCGAGACGGTGCGCGACCGGGTGCGCGCGGTCCCCGACGGCGCGGCGCGGCTCGTCGCGCTGCTCTCCGCAGTGCACCACCTCGCCCACACCGACAACCGGCGCGGCGTGGTACTGGTCAGCGCCGATCCGGAGGTGGCCGCATGCTGGATCGCCGCGGTGACCCTCCTGCTGCCCCGACCCGACGCGCTGCGCACCAGCTTCAAGATCTTCGTGGCGGACCCCCAGTATGGCCGGCACGACATCATCGCGCTGCACCCGGAGTGGGCCGGGCGCTGGGCGGACACCGGTTCGGGAAGCGGACTCGCCGTCTTCGACCTCGATCAGGGTCGCCACGGCGCCGTGGAGCCCACGGTCTCGGCACAGTTCTGGGTGCCGCGTTTCCTCGACGGCGACGCCTACGACGTGGTCGACGCCATCGAGCTCGCGGGCCAGTTCGCCCACGCCCGGGCCGCCGACGAACCCGGGGCGCCCACCGAACCCTCAGACGCCGACCGCCTCGTCGCGCTGGTGGTGGCCGCCGGCGAACGGCTGTCCGATCCGGATCGTCGGCGCATGGCGGCCGACTGGCTGCGCACGGCACCGGAGGAGGCGATCGTCATCGCCCGGGACACGGTGCTGGACGCGGTGCTCGAGGCGTCGCCGGACGCGCCGCTGCTCCGCATGCTTGCCGAGGCGGCCGGGTCGCGCGGGTGGGAGGAGGCAGCCGCCCGCATCCAGCGCGGCCTGCTCACCGATGAGATCAAGGAGGTGCTGGCGGCCCCGGACGGCCTGGTCGCGCTCCGCACCCTCAACTCCTTCCCGAAGATCGAGCTCCTGCGCCGCCCGGTCGAGGACCGGGAGCATGGCCGCGCCGAGGTCGAGACCACCCTGCGCGTCGCCCACGCCGACCAGGTGCCGGCCTTGTTCACGGTGGCCAAGCGGCACGGCGTGCGGGTATCCCCCCCGAGCGTCCAGGACCCGGTTGATCGGTTCGCCGCGTGGTGGCTGGCGCGTCCCGAGCCCGAGTTCGAGCCCGGGAGGTGGCCCTCGCCGCCGGAGGCGCTGGACTGGGTACGGGCCGCTCTGCGCAGGGCGTTGGCAGGCCAGGACCGATGGGTCGCGGCAGAGGCGGTCCGCGACCGGTGGTGGCGACACCTGTGGAAGGAAGCGGTGAATCCAGTCGACCCGCTCGACGCGCTGCTCATGAGCACCGCCTATGCCAACCTCCCGGAGTCACCACGGGAGAACCTGATGGGTGTGGTCCTGGGGCAGACCGCCCGGATGGGGGGCGGGGACCGTCCGAGCACGGTCGCCTGCGACATCCTCTTCGGCCAGCGGTCGCCGACCGTTCCCGAGGCCAGGCAGTTCGTGGACGGCCTGGCCGCGCACCAGATGCCGATGTCCGGCGATGTCGCGTTCTGGCTCTGTACCGTGCTCGACGCGCAGAAGCACGTGTCGGCGGACGACCTGTGGATCAACTACCAGATCCTGGACCAGGGCCACCCGCTGTCGAAGGTGCAGGCGAGGTGGCGCGAGCGCGACGACGCCGTGCGCGTCCTCATCCAGGACCTCATCGCAGAACCTCCCACCCGCACCTCGGCTGACCTCGCCGCCGCGCTGACCGCCGCGGCCGGCCCGATCATCGAGCTCAGGGTGGAGATGATCGTCGACACCCTCCTCGTCGCTCCGCGCGACACCGCGCTGGCCGTTCTGCGGATATGTACCTGGGAGGAGGCCGCGCTCCCGATCTGCCAAGAGTTCGAGCGCCGCTGGCCGCAGCCGTCCAGCCCGGCAACCGACGAGCAGTGCCAGGCGGCGGCGTTCGTGTTTCAGCTCGTCACCGGGGAGGGTGCGAGCAAGCAACGTCGCGCCCATTTCGACGTGCTGGGGAGCCGGCTCGCCGTGGTCGTCGCCAAACGGCCCAAGCACGACAGGGTCGCCATCCACCGCCTCAACCCCGATGGCCTCGACGAGCAGTGGCGGCGGTGGCTGGCGGAGAACGAGCCCAGCCGGATCAAGCGGTCGCTGGGTCGGGTAGCGGACGTCTTCTCGGCCAGGCCCTCCGACCGGGGTGAATGAGCCGTGCCCGCACTCATCGGCGTGGTCGTCGGGATCATCGCCTACAGCACCGCCTGCTACCTCGCCCTCGTCTACGTCGTCGGACCGTCGTTGCCCTTCGTGATCGTCGGCGCCCTGGTGATCGGCACGGTGCTGGTGGTCGTGACGACGGTCGGGACGTTGCTGCGGGTCGACCGGTTCGCTGCTCCCACCGTCACACCGTTCGACGTCCGGGCGCGGCTGCCGAAGCCGAAGTCGACGTTCGAGCGGGACAGCGCCTGGCCGAACTACCTGTTCGCGCAGAGCCGCACCGACATGCGCACCGCTTTCGGGCACACCCTGAACGCGGTGACCCGGATGTGGCAGGCGCTGACGGGGTGGGTCGGCAACGAGCCGATGGTGCTCGTGTTCTGGCCGCTGCTGCTGCTCCCGCTAATCGGGGCACTGGCATTGACCGCAGCGGTCATGGCGAGCGGTGTCGTGGCCTTCGTCCTGCTCGGGGCCGTCCTGGCGGTGGCGTTGCTGGGTTGGGCGGCCGTCGCCGGGGTGCTGCGCGGAGTCGATCTCGGCACACAGATGTCACGCGGTGCCAAGGCGACCTGTCACCACGCCGGGTGCAACTATCGCAACCGGCTGCCGGCCTACCGCTGCCCGTGCGGCCAGGTCCACCACGACATCCGGGCCGGTCGGCTTGGCGCGTTCGTCCGCCGCTGTGAGTGCGGCCGACTCCTGCCGACCACGGTTCTGAAGGCGGCGGCGGGCCTGGTGCCGGTGTGCCAGAACTGTGGTGGCGAGCTGCGCGACGGTGCGGGGGCGCTGACCGACGTCCTCGTGCCGGTGTTCGGTCCCGCGTCGGCGGGCAAGACCAGGCTCATTCTCGCCGGGATGGTGGCTCTCTCCCGGCATCTCATGGCGGTGGGTGGGTCGGCGCGACCGGAGGGGCGGGAAAGCGAGGTGACCTTCCACGACGCCACCGCGGTCGTGGAGTCCGGAAGGCAGACGACCAAGACCGATGCGGGCAAGCTCCCCACCGGGATCACCCTTCGGCTCATGGTCGCGGCGCGCGAGGCTTCGCTGCACCTGTTCGACGCGGCCGGCGAGTTCTTCAGCAACCGCGAGCAGAGCAGCCGGCTGCGCTACCTCAGCGACACCGAAGGACTGGTGTTCATTCTCGACCCGTTCTCGGTTCCCGCCGTCGCCGATTCTCTCAAGGGACCGCTGGCACCCCGGCTCCAGCAGGCCGAGCGGGCGCTGATGCACCCCGAGCAGTCCTATCTGGTCACCGTGCAATGGCTGCGGGACCAGGGCGTCGAGCTGAAGCGCAAGCCGCTGGCGATTGCCTTGGTGAAAGCCGACCTGCTGCTGGGCCTTCCCCCCGCCGCCGGTCTGCTCCCGGACGCAGGGTCCGGCCAGATCGAGAACTGGTTGCGCGAGAAGGGGCTCGACAACATGCTCGACGGTGCCGCACGTGACTTCGGCGAGGTCCGGTTCTTCATCGTGTCCTCGCTGGGCGACGGTGCCGGTCCGGAGGGACTGGCCGGTCCCACCTCGCCCGCGCGGCCGCTGCTGTGGTTGCTGACCCGGGCCGGGATGTCGGTTCCCATGCAGAAGCTGGCAGCGGCGTCATGAGCACACCGGTGCCCCCGCACTACGTCTCCTTCCGGATCACGCTGGTTGTCGTGCTGCTCGCGGCACTGGGTGGGACGGCCTGGTGGATGGGGCCCGCCATCCTGATCTTTCTGGGAGTGGGGTAGCCATGATCCTCGGTATCGACCTGGGCACCACTTACAGTGCCGTCGCCGTCGTGGACGTCTCCGGGCGTCCGCGGGTGCTGCCGAACCGGCTCGGGGAGCTGACCACGCCGTCGTGTGTCTCTTTCCTCGACCGGACGAACGTGCAGGTTGGGTCGTTGGCGAAACAACGGCGTTCGGACGATCCCGACAACACGGTCTCGCTGATCAAGCGGCAGATGGGCACTGACTATCCGCTGGAGTTCCACGGCGTGACCCACACCCCGGAGTCGGTGTCGGCGATCCTGCTCCGGGCGCTCGTCGAGGACGCCGCGGCCGCGATGGACGCGCCGGTAGGAGATCCGGTGCGGGCCGTGGTCACCGTGCCGGCGTACTTCGGGCTCCGTGAGCGGGAGGCCACCCAGCAGGCGGCCGAGCTCGCCGGCATCGAGGTGCTCGAGCTGGTGGCCGAGCCGGTTGCGGCCGCGCTGCACTACGGGGTCGCCGACACCGCCGACCGCACGATCCTCGTCTACGACCTGGGCGGTGGCACCTTCGACTGCACGGTGCTGCGCAGCGTCGCCGGCTCGGTCGACGTCCTGGCCACCGACGGCGACAGCCATCTCGGCGGCGCCGAGGTCGACGAGCGGCTCGGTGACGTGCTGCTCGATCGGCTTGCCGCCGAGCTTCCCGACGACGCGGACCACCCGGCCGACGACGCGGCCATGGTCCAGGAGGTGATGCGACTCGCCGAGGTCGCCAAACGCAACCTCACCGGCAAGCAGAGCCACCGGGTGACCCTGCGCCACGCCGGGTCCGTGCTGCGGGTGAACGTCGACCGGGAGATGGTCGCCGGAGTCTCCCGAGACATGATCGACCGGACGATGGCGATCGTCGAGCGGCTGCTGGCGACGGCGGGCGCTGGGGTCCGCATCGATGACGTGGTGCTGGTCGGGGGTTCCAGCAGGCTGCCGGCCGTGGCCGAGGCGCTCACGGTCCGGTTCGGCCGGGGACCCCTGATGGCCGACCCGGAGCTCGCCGTCGCTCTCGGCGCGGCCGTGCGCGCGGACCGGCTGACCCGCATACCGGTGACCGGCATCATCGCGGCGTCCACCCATGCGGTGGCGGTGCTGCCCCGAGGCGTCGGCGTGCTCATCCGGGACAGCAATGACCCGGCCGGGCTGCGGGAGTTCGTGCAGCATGTGGTCCCGGCGAACACCCCGCTCCCGGCCACCGTCACCGCGCCGGTCGCCACCATCCTCGACAAGCAGTCATCCGTGCGGATTCAGGTGTTCGAGCAGGCCGGAGCGGTCGCCTCAGAGGAGCTCGGGCACAACCGGCGCGTGCTCGACGGCGAGTTCAGCGGCCTCCCCGACCTCCCGGCGGGCGCACGGGTCGACGTCACCCTCAGCGTGGGGCTGGACGGCAGGCTCGCCGTCACCGCCCGCGAGGTGCTCGGTGGCGCGGAGCTGCGGCTGGAGGCCTATGTCGACGGTGTGGTGGACGGCGCCGCGATCGAACGGCTGGCGGCCAGCACGAGCGCGCTGACGATCCGGTGGTAGACGCGGTGGTCGCATCGTGGGTCAGACGGGACTTCGCCGACGTGGGCGTGACCCAGTATCGTCCCGGCCCGCACCTCGCGGCCGTCCAACACCATTACCTCGGACGGGCGCTGCTGTGCATCGACGTCAGCGGGTCGATGTCGGGTGCTCCGCTGCTCGCGGCGATCGACGGCGGGCTGGATTTCCTCGGCGAGGCAAGGCAGGCCCGGTACGACTGCGGGCTCGTCCTGTGGAACAGCCAGGTCGTCGCGCACCTGCCGACGAGCTCCCCGGACGCGAGGCTGCGGGCGCAGCTGCGGGCTGCGGTCAGCGGTGGTGGCACGGCGTTGGCGCCGGCGTTGCGGGTGGCCATCGACGAGCTCGGTCCGCTGAGCGGGGACCGGGTGGTCTGCGTGTTCGGCGACGGGGGAATCGGGGACACAGCGCTCGCCGAGCAACTCGCCGCACAGGCACGTGCGCTCGGGATCCGCTTCGTCGTCCGGGGCCTCGGATCGGGTGCCAGCTCCGGACTCGCCCGCGTGTTGACCCCGGACGGGCAGGACGCGACGCAGACGGTCCAGCACGTCGGGGACCTGCGCCGTGCCATCGCGTCGATGGCGGCGGACCTGCGGCTGGACCGTCGAGGAGGAACGATGTGATCGCAGCGCAGGTCAGAGCACCGCGTGCGGATGCGGGCGACTCCCAGTATCCGCCCGGCCCGCATCTGAAGGAGTGGCCGCAGTATATGTCGCCGACACACCTGGGATCAGATCTCCGGAACCGTGGTGGATGTCGCAGTTGAGGTCGATTGGCTGCCCGGCGGTACGACTGACGGATCGGTTCACGATCTATCTGTCGTGTCCTGTGATCCCTCCCGACCCAGAACCGTTCATGATCGTCGAAATTGGGACATGACGTGCTTCAGCGCACGGCATGTCCCGATTCTGCCGATCATGAACGAGACGCGATGAACGATGCCAGCGACACATTGCCGGTGCCGGCCATGACAACCACCTCCGCTTCTCGGGGAACGGCACCCAGGGTCGGGGACGATCCGGCTACACCGATGGGGTCTCGGTGAGGCTCGTCGTCAGACCCGACTCCGGGCGCCTGGGAGCAAGTCAAGTAGGGTGCATGGGGGGTGGGCAAGCGCCCGCTCTGTCGTGAGCTTTCCTGAGCGGGCCAGGCGTAGCCTGGCAGCCAGAGGAGAAAGTGAGGTGCGTCCGGTGGGACGTGATTCCGACCAGCTAGCGGCGCTGCGAGCATCGCTCGGCCGTCAACTTGCTGTATTGCGTAAGGATGCCGGCTTCACCCAGGGACAGCTGGCACGTCGTATGGGTTACAGTCGTTCGTCTATCTCACATATCGAGGCTGGGCGTCAAACCCCGTGCCGAGAGTTCTGGCAGCACACGGACACCGTGGTCGAGGCAGCCGGAGCGCTGGTGACCGCGCATGCCGATCTGGTGGTCGCCGCGCAGCGCCACGAACCGCCCGTGCCGGACGTGCCGAACAGCCCTGCGCACAAGTCTGCTAGCGCGCCGGGAAGCATCCAGCTTCATGAGCCGGATGGATGGGAGGATGAGATGAGACGTCGGAAGTTCATCCGGCTGCTGGGACGAGCCGGCACGACTGTGGTGATCGCGCAGATCGCCAGCACCGTGAACGTTGACGAGCAAGAGCGGGTGATGCGGGCTGTCGCCGTGCCGAGCCGGGTGGATGAAAAAGTCATCGAGAACTTCGATGCGATATTCCAAAACTGCCGACGCCAGAATGATGTTTTGGGTCCGCGGGCGGTAGTGAGTACAGTGCTCGCCCAGCGGGACGTTGTCGATGGGCTCATACCTCAATGCCCTGACTCTCTTCGTCCACGCCTCTTGTCGCTCTACAGCAAGATGTCTGATTCTGTGGGTGGCTACTTCGCCGAACTCGACGACACCCGCTACTCGGTGTATTATGAGCAAGCTCGCACGGCGGCGCATGATGCTGACGACGTCAACCTAGCAGTGGCCGTGCTATGCAGTATGAGTGTTTCCGCAGCGTGGCAGCGTAAGGTGCCTGTCGTCATC
>JBOHEO010000133.1:0-16439 GCA_050701055.1 Pseudonocardia sp.
GGCAGACACCGTGGAGAGCCCGTTGCCGAGAGATCGGCACGACGGGTTCGGCGAGCGGCCCGGGGAAACGGACCGGTGGCAACACCGGAACCGCGCCCCGGGCCGACTCAACAGCAGTGCGGCGGGCGTCGCACCGAGATGCACCTTTACCGACCGGTCGGACCCGGTGAGCTGCGCGGGACGGTCGTGCTCCCGGCTGAACGTGAGCGGAACACCCGCGATCTGTCCGGAGATGTGGCTGACGATCTCGCCGAACTGCTCGATCCCGAACCCGCGGATGTGCTCACCGCCGGTCGCCGAGTTCTCGTCCATGCGGCCACGGGCGTCCATGACCTGGCGGCGGACCTTCGTGATCCGCTCTTCGTCGAGGCATCGCAGCGCGAACCCGATTCCGAACCCGGGGTCGATCCGCGCGGGGTCGATCAGCAGGTGCCCCATGCCGAACGTCAGCGCGTACACCGCCGTGGTGGTGCGCACCAGCAGCAGGCCTAGCGAGGTGCGGTTCTCCTCGGCGATCGACCGCCCTGTCAGCCGCGACAGCGTCCGGCACCAGTCGGCGGTGCCCGGTGCGATCGTGCCGGTGACCGTCAGCCCGGCGACGCCGTCATGGCCGATGGGGTGGCTCGTGAAACCGTCGCGGTCCAGGTACTTCTCGACGACGAGGGCGCGCAGATCCTCCTTCTCGGGCGGTCCCACGGTGCGCAGGCGGTAGAGCGAGGTCTTGCGGGTGGGCGTCGATTTCTTCATTCGTCTCATCGGGCGACCGCCCGTGGCGCCAGGACAGGGTCCGATCCGGGCCGGGGCAGCGGGACGAGCGGGCTGGCGCTCCACCGGGCCGGGACGGATGTTAGGTGCCAGCCGTCGCACCCGGGGTAGTGGGAGGAGCGGGCCGGGTTCTTGCCCAAGGTGCTGCCCAACGTGCGGACACGGGCCGGCGCCAGGTCGGCGGCGATCCGGTCGCCGTACCGCCGCCTGCCGCACGACCGGTGGCGCAGGGGAATGGAAGTCAGCGCGCGGGCGAGGGCGCGGGCGTGGCGATGGTGGTACATGAGGTCACCTCGGTTTCGGCAGGGCGGACGGCTGTCGTTCGGACGCCGACGATAGCGCCAGTTGTGAACAAAAACAAGATGTTCACAGTAACTCGCACGCTCACAATGATATGATACGGTCCGCCTTGTGAACGTAGACGAGCGCGACCGCGTCACCGCGGCGTGGATCGCGCGGCAGGTGGGGGTAGGCCGGGCCGCGGTCGCCAACTGGCGCAAGCGCTACCCGGATTTCCCGCAGTCCGTCGGGGGCGGGACGAACAGCCCACTGTTCTCCTGGCTCGCCGTGCGGCAGTGGCTCGACGACACCGGGAAGGCTGATCAGCTCGCCGTGGCCGGCCGCACTGGTACCGGAACGCAGCGAATCGGTGACTCCAACTCGGCACCGGTGAGCGATCGCGCCCTCGACAAGCTGGCGCCGCCGGAACTCCTCGCCCTGGTACTGGTGTCGCTTCTGCCGCGGCTCGGCGACGGTGACACGACCAGCAACGACGTGGACCCGCCCGTCGTCCTCGACCCGGCGTGCCGGGACGCACGCGTCCTCGCCGCGGTCACGCAGCGGTTCGGCGACCACGTCCGGCTCGCCGCGCAGGCCCCGGACGAGAGAGACACCGAGTCGATTTACCGAGCTCGCACCGGTCGTCCGCCCGGGATCGGCGACGAGGTGCGGGTCGGTGAGGCGCTGCGGATCGACCGATTCGCGGCGTCCCGGGGCACGGCCCGGGCGGTCGTGTGCGTCCCGCCGCAGGCTGCGCGGCAGTGGCCCGCCGGGGACCTGGCCGCCGACCCACGTTGGAGGTTCGGCCTGCCCGACGCGGCTGATCCGGAGTTGGCGTGGGTGCAGCACTGCTTTGCCCATCTGCGGCCGCGCGGCGTTGCGGTGGTCGTGATGTCCCCGATCACCGGGGTGCGCCCGTCCGGCCGGCACGTCCGTGCCGCGCTCGTCCGGGCCGGCGTGCTGCGCGACGTCATCGCGTTGCCGTCCGGGCTGACACCCTCAGGCGAGGGTGCGGTGCACCTGTGGGTGCTGCAGCGCGGCGCGAGCGGGCGCGACGTCCGGATGGTCGATCTGACCGGGCTCGCCGACGCCGCCGACGTCCCGCACGAGCACGCCGGGTGGGAGGACCTGTTCGCCGTCGACGACCCGTCCGTCGTCCGGGCCGTGCCGCAGATGGAGGTGCTCGACGATGACACGTCCCTAGTGCCGTCGCGGTACCTGCACGCTCGCGCCAACGCGACCGCGGAGGACCTGGACCGGGTGACCGGCCGCCTGCGCCTGCTCTACGAGGGTCTCGGGCGCGCCGTGGCGCAGCCGGTGTCGTCGGCCGCGGCGTCCCGGTGTCCTGAGGTGATGCTCGCCGAGCTGGAGCGGGCGCGGGCGATCACGATCCTGCCGCGGGACGCCACCCCGCGGGCCGGTGACCTGTTGTTCCGCACCATGGGCCGGGAGCCGGTCGTCGCCGACGGCACGCTCGCCGATGAGCGTGGTGTTGCTCAGGTGGTGGGGATCGACACCGACCGCCTGGACCCGCACTTCGTCGCGATGTTCGTTCGCGCGGACGCCCTCGCCGCCCCCGTTGCCAACACCCACGGCGCCTTGACCCGCGATGACGTGCGCCGCTGCCGCATTCCGCGCATGCCGCTGGCCGAGCAGCGCCGTTACGGCGACGCGTTCCGGCGGCTGCTGGAGCTGAACGCGGTGGCAGCGCGGTTGGCCGCCGTCACCGACGCCGTCGTCACCCAGACCGTGCACGGCCTCACCGTCGGTGCCCTGAGTCCCGCCGCGCTCGGTGCACGCGGCACCATCGACGGCGCATCCCCCGAGAACGAGAAGAGAACGCAGTGACCCTGCCTGGTTCCGGTCCCACGCATACTCGGATGGCGAGCGACATCTGGTCGGTCGCGGACCTGCTGCGCGGCGACTACAAGCGCCACGAGTATGGCCAGGTGATCCTGCCGTTCACTCTGCTGCGCCGCCTCGACGCTGTGATGGCGCCGACCCGGGACGCTGTCCGTGCACGCGACGGGCAGCTGCCCGACATACAGAACAAGCGGCGGCTGCTGGAGATCGCGGCAAAATTGCCGTTCTACAACACCTCCCGGCAGGACTTCGCCACGATCGCCGCCGATGCCGGGAACGTCGCCAAGAACCTGCGCGACTATGTCAACGGCTTTTCGGAGAACGTCCGGGAGATCCTGGCCCGCTTCAAGCTCGACGAGGAGGTCGCCCGGCTGGCGAGCGCGAAGCTGCTCTACAAGGTGGTCGGCCGGTTCACCGCGATGCGTGATCTCGACAAGCTCACCAACGAGGACATGGGGTACGTCTTCGAGCACCTGATCCGCAAGTTCGCGGAGGACTCGAACGAGACGGCCGGTGAGCACTTCACCCCGCGCGAGGTCATCACGCTGATGGTGAACCTGCTGATCGCGCCGGACGCCGACACCGTGGCGGCCGACGGGCAGGTCATCAACATCCTCGATCCGGCGTGTGGCACCGGGGGCATGCTCACCGCGGCCGAGCACCGGATCAAGGCGATCAACCCGAAGGCGCAGGTGTACTTGTTCGGGCAGGAGGTGAACGCCGAGTCGTGGGCGGTGTGCCAGTCGGACATGGTGATGAGCAGCCACCGCGGTGACATCGCCTTCGCCAACACGTTTAGCGACCCCGCCCACCAGGACAAGAAGTTCGACTACATGCTGGCCAACCCGCCGTTCGGGGTGGAGTGGAAGAAAGTCAAGGACGAGATCGACGCCGAGGCCGAGCGCGGCTTCGGTGGCCGGTTCGGAGCGGGCCTGCCGCGGATCAACGACGGCTCGTTCCTGTTCCTGCAGCACATGATCTCGAAGATGGAGCCGGTGGAGGGCAAGGGCTCGCGGCTGGCGATCGTGTTCAACGGTTCCCCGCTGTTCACCGGCGCCGCGGCGTCGGGGGAGTCGCGGATTCGCCAGTGGATCCTGGAGAACGACCTGCTGGAGGGCATCGTCGCCCTGCCCGACCAGCTCTTCTACAACACCGGCATCTCCACGTACTTCTGGATCCTGTCCAACCGCAAGGCGCCTGCCTTGAAGGACAAGGTGATCCTGCTCGACGCCCGCGACCAGTGGGAGAAAATGCGGAAATCGCTCGGCGACAAGCGCAAGCAGATCAGCGACGACCAGATCGCGCACATCACGAAGGTCTACGTCGGCGCGCTCGGGGTGGCCGCCGACGACTCGCATGCCGATCACGCGCGGGTGAAGGTCTTCCGCACCCGCGACTTCGGCTACCACCGCATCACCGTCGAGCGACCGCTCAAGCAGCGCTTCGAGATCACCGACGACACTCTCGCCGCGCTGGAGAACGCACGGTCCTTGGCGAAGTGGGACGGTCGGGACACGATGGTGGAGGCTCTGGGGGGCTCGACCGGCACCGTGTGGTGGACGAAGAAGGAGGCCGGTGACGCACTGCGCGCCGCCGCCCGCGCCGCCGGCGTGCTGTGGCCGACCACTGCGTCGCTGGTCAAGGGTATCTGGGGGGCGGTCGCGGTGTCCGACCCCGAGGGTGAGGTGCAGACGGCCAAGGGCGAGGTGCAGCCCGACCCGGACCTGCGCGACTACGAGAACGTCCCGTTCGACGAGGACATTGAGGAGTACTTCGCTCGCGAGGTGATTCCGCACGTCCCGGACGCCTGGATCGACCACGAGAAGACCAAGGTCGGCTACGAGATCCCCTTCACCCGCCACTTCTACGTCTACACCCCGCCCCGGCCGCTCGCGGAGATCGACGCGGAGCTGCGGGAGTTGGAGGCGCAGATCCAGAAGCTGCTGGGAGAGGTGACGGGGTGATGGCGGCGGAGTCCTCCCCCCGCTTGTTCGGGGCGGCCGATGTCCGGCTGGGACGCCAGCGCAGCCCGCAGCACGACATCGGGCCCCACATGGTGCCGTACCTGCGGGCAGCGAATGTCAAGGACGGCGAACTCGATCTGTCTGATGTGAAGTCCATGAACTTCGATCCATCCGAACAGAAGACATTCGCACTGCAACCTGGCGACATCCTCGTGACTGAAGGCAGTGGAAGTCTCGGCGCCGTCGGGGCATCAGCTGTGTGGAGCGGTGAGCTGCCTGGAACGATCTGCTTTCAGAACACCTTGGTGAGGCTCCGGCCTCGGTCGGGGGTGTCCGATGGTCGCTTCCTTGGCTGGTGGGCTCGTGCCGCCTACGCCAGCGGCCAGTTCGCGGCGATCGCGTCGGGCGCGAACATCTACCATGTGAGCGCCGAGCGCGTGAAGAGCTTGCCCGCGCCTCTGCCGCCACTCGACGAGCAGCGCCGCATCGCCGACTTCCTCGACGCCGAGACGGCGCACATCGTCTCGCTTGAACAAAAGCGGCGAGAGCAGCTGGAACGCCTTGATGAGCGTTACGGGTCACTTATCTCCGAAGTCATCACCCCGGGGATCAGCAAGGGCGAAGAGGTAAGTCTTCGCTGGCCCTGGTTGCCCGCGTCGATTCCTACGGTTCGCCTCGGCTACATAGCTCGCGTCAAATCAGGGGTGACGGTTCACGAAGGTCGTGACAAGACGCCGGACGATTCCGAGTATCCGTACCTGCGCGTTGCTAATGTGCAAGGGGAGGAGGTGGACCTCTCCGAGGTTAAGAGCATTACTATTCCGAAGTCAATGGCTGCGCGGGCGAAATTGCGTGTTGGTGATGTTCTGATGACGGAGGCCAATGGGAATCCGGATAACCTTGGCCGTGGAGCAGTGTGGCGTGGAGAGATTGCAGACGCGGTACACCAGAACCACGTCTTCGCGATTCGTGTGAACGAGCGCAGACTGCGTCCCGAGTACCTGTCGGCTCTGTTGGCATCAACACACGGACGTCGGTACTTTCGCTTCACGTCGGCCCAGGTCGGTATCGCGACGACGAGCAGCTCTAAGGTTCTGGACCTCCCCGTGCCGATTCTGCCATTGGGCGAGCAGTACGTAGCGGCGGCACGCTGCCAGGAGGCGCGGACCGAGACCGGCGGCGCCGCTGGCTTTCTTGCCCGCCAACTCGCTCTGCTCACCGAGCGCCGCGAGGCCCTCATCACCGCCGCCGTGACTGGCCAGATCGACGTCACCACCGCGCGAGGAGTGTCCGAATGAACCCCGGAGCCCACACCGAGCGCGCGTTCGAGGACGGCGTCGAGCATGAGCTGCTCGCGCGCGGCTGGGAGCAGGCGCAGGGCACGTTCCGACCCGCGCTGGGGATCGACACCGGCGAGCTTGTCCGCTTCATCGGCGCCACGCAGCAGAAGAGCTGGGACAAGCTCATCGAGCTGCACGGCGGCGACCAGGACACCGCGCAGCGGCAGTTCGCCCAGCGGCTGGCGTCGGAGATCGACGCTCGCGGCGTGCTCGACGTGCTGCGCCAGGGCGTCAAGGACCGCGGCGTGCAGATCGACCTCGCCTACTTCCGCCCCGGCCACACGCTCGCCGCTGACGCGCTGCACGACTACCACGCCAACGTCCTGACCGTCGCCCGTCAGCTGCGCTACAGCATCCGTGACCCGAAGAAGTCGGTCGACCTCGTACTGTTCGTCAACGGCCTGCCCGTCGCGACGATCGAGCTCAAGAACCCCAACACCGGCCAGGACGTCGACCACGCCATCGCGCAGTACCGCTCCCGCGACCCCAACGAGCCAATGTTCGGCCAGCGCACAGTCGTGCATTTCGCCGTCGATCCCGACCGGGCGTTCGTCACCACCCTTCTGCGCGGCGGCGACACGCAGTTCCTGCCGTTCAACCTCGGCTCCAGCGGGTCGGGGGTCAGTGGCGGCGCCGGGAACCCGCCGGCCCGGCCCGGCAGCTACGCCGTCGCCTACCTGTGGGAGCAGATCTGGCAGCGCGACAACTGGCTGGAGATCCTCCAGCGGTTCGTCCACATCCAGGCGCCGGAGAAGAAGGGCGTCAAGACCAGCCCGCACACCGCGCCGCGGATCTTCCCGCGCTACCACCAGTGGGACGCCGTGCAGAAGATGGTCGCGCACGCCCGCACCTACGGCGCGGGCCGCAACTACCTGGTCCAGCACTCGGCCGGCTCCGGCAAGTCGAACACCATCGCCTGGTTGGTGCACCGGCTGTCCACCCTGCTCGACGAGAAAAATGAGCCGGTCTTCCACAAGATCGTCGTCATCACCGACCGGACTGCGCTCGACCAGCAGCTCCAGCGGACTATCTTCCAGTTCGACCACGAGCCAGGCGTCGTGAAGAAGATCGACGAGGACTCGTCCCAGCTCGCCGCGGCGCTCGACGATGCCACGTCCAAGGTCGTCGTCAGCACCATGCAGAAGTACCCGTTCATCCTCGGCAAGATCGCCGGGATGGGCCTGGCGGGCCGCCGCTACGCTGTGATCATCGACGAGGCGCACACCTCCCAGGGCGGTGACGCCGCCGTCCGGCTCAAGCAGGCCCTCGGCGCCAACGCCGCGGCGCGCGAGGACGACGAGGACGAGGCCACCTATTTCACCCGGGTGCGGGGCAAGCAGCCGAACCTGTCGTACTTCGCGTTCACCGCCACCCCGAAGTCGCCGACGCTCAAGCTGTTCGGCACCTGGGACCCCGAGCGCGTCAACCCGCACGACGGTGGGCAGGGCATGTATGTGCCCTTCCACGTCTACTCGATGCG
The DNA here is from genome assembly GCA_050701055.1 of Pseudonocardia sp. Taxonomy (GTDB): domain Bacteria; phylum Actinomycetota; class Actinomycetes; order Mycobacteriales; family Pseudonocardiaceae; genus Pseudonocardia. The sequence continues at coordinate 7,692 of JBOHEO010000133.1, forward strand.
CCAGGCCGTCGACGAGGGCTACATCCTGGACGTGCTGGCCAACTACCTGACCTACGACACGAAGTGGAAGCTGCGCAACGCCGCCGTCGAGCAGCAGGAGTCGCAGCTCGCCAACCCCGAGGTAGACGAGCGCAAGGCCAAGGCCAAGCTCGTCCGGTTCGCCGAGCAGCACCCGACCTCGCTCGCGCAGAAGGCCAAGCTGATCGTCGACGACTTCCGGGAAACCGTCGCGGGCCGGCTCGGTGGGCGGGCCAAGGCGATGGTCGTCACCGGCAGCCGCCAGCACGCGCTCGGGCTCTACCAGGCCATCCGTCGCTACGTCGACGACACCGGGCAGCCGCTCGGTGTGCTCGTCGCGTTCTCCGGGCAGCTGAAGGACAACGCGACCGAGCTGGAGTTCACCGAGGCACAGCTCAACGGCTTCGGTGAGAAGCAGCTGCCCGACCGGTTCGCCTACACCACAGCGGACGACCCGCAGGCGACCGCGCGCGGCCAGGAGGAGTACCGGCTGCTCGTCGTCGCCGAGAAGTACCAGACCGGGTTCGACCAGCCCCTGCTGTGCGGGATGTACGTGGACAAGCCCCTCACCGGCGTCAACGCCGTGCAGACGCTGTCGCGGCTCAACCGCATCCATCCCCTCAAGAGCCAGGACGACGTGCGGATCCTGGACTTCGAGAACGACGCGACCGCCATCCAGGCCGCCTTCGAGGACTGGTTCGAGACGACGATCACGCCACCGAACGACCCCAACACGCTCTACGACAAGCAGCGCGAGGTCATGGAGTACGGGTTGCTCGCGGCGTCGGAGATGGAGGCGTTCCTCCGGGTGCTCGACGAGGCTGGGCCCGACCGCCTGCCCGGGGCGGCCGAGAAGAAGCTGCATGACCAGCTGCACAACCTCCTGGCCCCGGCGCTCGATCGGTACGCCGCCCTCGACACCGACGACGAGCGGGAGGGTTTCCGCGGCGCGCTGCAGGACTTCGTCCGCGCCTACAGCCTGCTCGCGCAGGTGATCGACTGGGGAGACCCCGACCTGGAGCGGCTATACCAGTACGGCCGCATCCTGCTGATCCGCCTGCCCGGACGGCCGTCGACGTCGGTCGACATCGGCGACGCCGACCTGTCCCACTTTCGGCTGGAGTTCACCGGGCAGCACAACGTGTCGCTCTCGGCCGTCGGCGACCGGGACGTCCGCGGCCACGCAGCCGACGGCGGCGGACGGCGCGAGCCCGAGATGGTGCCGTTGGCCGCAGTCATCGCCGAGCTGAACGACCGCTTCGGTCTCGGGCTCGGCACCTCCGACGAGATCCTCGTCTACCAGCAGGTCGTCGGCCTCGTCGAGGACACCTCGATGCAGCAGATCGCGCTGATGAACGACGAGGCGCGGTTCGGGCAGGTCGCCGACGACCGGCTCGACGACATCGTCGCCGAGAACGCCGAGCGCAACACCGACTTCGTCAAGAACTACTTCGACAACCCCGAGTTCCGGACGATGGTCAAGGAGGCCGCTCGCAAGCGGGCCTACCGGATCATCACCGAGCCGGTGCGCGACGAAGCGCTCGCGAAGCTGCGCGCCGAGATGAGCCGGGAGACGGGGAACTCGTGAGCGAACCCGGCGGCGAGCTGGTCGTCTACCGCAGTGACGATGGGCGCACGCAGGTCCAGCTGCGGGCGGTGCAGGGAACGGTGTGGCTCACGCAGGCCCAGATCGCGGACCTGTACGCCACGTCCGTCCAGAACATCGGTCAGATCATCCGCCGGATCCTCGACGACGGCGAGGTGACCCGGGCAACTATCAACTCAGAGTTTATGGTTCGCCAGGAGGGTGCCAGGAGCGTCCGGCGTGAGGTGATGTTCTACAACCTGGAGATGATCCTCGCCGTCGGCTACCGCGTGTCCACGCCCAGGGCGGTGCAGTTCCGGCAGTGGGCCACCACCGTCCTGCGCGAGTACCTCGTCAAGGGATTCGTGCTCGACGACCGCCGGCTCAAGGATCCCGGCGGAACTGACTACTTCGACGAACTCCTCGAACGCATCCGGGACATCCGGGCGTCGGAGAAGCGGTTCTACCAGAAGGTCCGCGACGTCTTCGCCGCCACGAGCGCCGACTACGACAAGCTGTCCGACACGGCGCGCACCTTCTTCGCGACCATCCAGAACAAGCTGATCTACGCCGTCACCGGCCGCACCACCGCGGAACTGGTCGTGGACCGGTGTGATCCCGGCGCACCCAACCTCGGGCTGACGACATGGGACGGCGCGCGCGTCCGGAAGGGCGACGTCGGCACGTCGAAGAACTACCTCGCCGAGGACGAGCTGTCCGAGCTGAACCGGCTCACCACGATGTTCCTCGACTTCGCGGAGGACCGGGCCCGGCGTCGCCAGTCCATCATGATGGCCGACTGGATCACCCGCACCGACGGCTTCCTCGACTTCAACGAGCGCGCGGTACTGACCGGGCCCGGCTCGGTGTCCGCCGCAGCGAAGGAGGAGATCACCTCCGAGCGGTACGCCGAGTTCGACCGTCGACGGCGCGAAGAAGAAGCCCAGCGTGCTGCGATCGAGGAATGGGACGACCTGCGTGCGCTCACCGCGATCGAGCACGACCACCCCGAGGGCGGTGACCCGTGACAGCGGGGGAGAGGCCCGCGCGGCTGCTCGGCGGGCGCTACCGCATCGACGCGCTGCTCGGCCGGGGCGGAATGAGCGGGGTCCACCACGGCTACGACGAGCGCCTCGACCGGCGGGTGGCGATCAAGATGCTCCGCCAACCCACCGGCGATGCCACAGCCGACGGCCCCGAGGCGCTGGAGCTGCTCGACGCGCAGCGCCGCGACCGGGCCCGCTTCCTGCGGGAGATCCGCACCGCGGCGCGGCTGGAACACCCGGGCACCCCCGCCGTCTACGACACAGGCGTCGACGAGCAGCCCGATGGCACCAGCCGGATCTGGCTGGTCATGCAACTGCTCAGGGGCTCGACGCTCGAATGGATCATCGACAACGCCGAGTACGGCGCCACCCCGCCGCCGGTGTCATGGGCGGCGGCAATCGGTGCGCAGATCGCCGCCGTACTGGCCGACGTGCACCGCGTCGACATCGTGCACCGCGACATCAAGCCCGCCAACGTCATGATCGTCGACGGTGGCCTGGTGAAGGTGCTCGACTTCGGCATCGCCATCCTGCGCGGGGCCGGCGCCCTGCCCCGACTGACCCAGGTGGACCGCACGGTCGGCACCCCGACGTACATGTCGCCCGAGCAGCACCTCGGCCGGGCGGTCACGGCGGCGTCGGACGTGTACTCGCTGGGCTGCCTGCTCCACGAGTTGCTGGTGGGCGACCCGCCGTACCTGGCGACGCCGAGCACCCCGCTGCGGGCCCACCATCTGCAGTCACCAGTGCCGTCGGTGCGCGACACCAGGCCCGACGTGCCCGAGACGCTCGATGCGCTCGTCGCCGCGACGCTCGCGAAGAACCCGGACACCCGGCCGTCGGCCGAGCAGGTGTACTCGGCGCTGGCACCTCTGGTCGCCGGTCCGGCTACGCCGCCCGACGGTGCGGCCGACCGGGACCCGACCCGGCCGTTCCGAACGCCGCTGCTCACCCCGCCCGTCCACCGCGCACCCGTCGGCGGCGGGCCGCCCTTGACCGACGAGGAGTTCGAGCGGATCCAGGTCGACGTGGCGGTGCTGATGGACGCCGGAGACGGCGCCGGGGCAGTGAGACTGCTGGAAGACGGGCTGGAGCGGTGCGCAACCAGCACATACCTCGCGATGGAGTTGTGTCGCCTCCTTGGCCTGGCCCTGTTCTACGTCGGCGACCACCGGCGCGCAGCGGCGCTCCTCGACAACGCCGGAACGGAATACCGGTCGCGAGGACTCCCATCGACCCACCGGCGCGTCGTGGAGTGCGCGTACCACGCCGGCCACGCCTACGCCGAGATCGGCGAGCCGGCGCGGGCGATGTCCCACCTGCGGTTCTACCTCCACAACGTCGAAGACGACGATCCCGAGAACGCCGAACAGGCACTGGAGACCCGGTTCGTGATCGCGCAGATGCTCGCATCGGAGGACCGGACGGGCGAGGCGCTCACCGAACTCGACGCGATCTACCCCGCCTTCCGCGTCCTCTACGGGGACGACTCCACCCACGTCTACAACCTGGAACGGCAGATGGACCGGTTGCGGGCCAGGTAGCTGCTGCGCCGCCATGTTGTCCCGACGAAGACATCACGCTCCTCATCGGAAGGAGCTCCGATGTTCGACGTAGCCATCGCCGCCCGATGCGCCGACGGTTCGGCCGCCGCTATCCATTTCGCTCTCCGGGAGACTCGCGAGCCACGGCGCCGGCCGCTGTCGGGCCAGCGCGACAGGTCGAGGAGCTGCTGGTGGCGCTCGACGAGGCCATCCGAGCGGATCGCCGACGCCGAGCAGCGGTGGGCGTGAAGGTTGTCGCGACACCCACGTCCTCGCAGCGGGGCAGAGGCCCCTCCACGGCGTCCGCGCGCTCGACGCGTCCACCGTCATCGCGGCCACGTGGCCGCGATGATCCTGGCGACTTCGGCGAGGAGGTCTTCAAGGTCGAACCCCCGCGGCCGGCGATCAGGTCTCGGGTGAGCCGATCGTCCTCCTCCTTGGGCCGGTACAGGCCGGTTACGGCCTCGGCTGAGCCCTCGATGCGGTGGGCCTCCTCCTCACGCGCTGGCAGCTTGGCGCCGACTAGTTGGTGTCCTGAGCGTTTCGAACGCCTGATGACCTTGGCGTTCGACTGCATCCAACGCCCAGCCGGTGCGGAGTCTCTACTCGATGTGCGGGCGTACGGCCGCACGCACGTCCTGCAGTGGCATGCTTGGCGTCCTGCGGATGACATCGACTATGCGATCGGTGTCGCTGAGGACATCCTCGCCTGCCCGACCACCTCTGCATCCAAGCCAGCGGCGTTGGGCCACAACGCTCGGGCCTCCGACCAATCTTCACGCTGACCCGCCGAGATGATGATATCCAGGTGTGACTGGGCGCCCGCCGACGCGCCGCCTGTAGGCTAACTTTCCGCCCCGCGGGCACTCCGGAGTTCCGCCCCCCTTGCGACCCCACTCGGCGTGGACGGGGCGGCCTGCACCTCATCGGCCGACTGGGAGACAGCTCGGAACTCCATCATCGCCGCGCTCCCTGCTCGATTCCGTTGTTGTACATCACGTTGTCGTTGCCGGCCTGTACTTGGGTGGAGTCGATGACGAGAACGTTCGACATCGGCGGAACCGGATCACGCGTGTGCCCCTGTTCGGCGGCCAGCTCCAGGAGGGCGTGCAGCACCTCGGTCTCCAGCTCGGCCGGTGTAGTAAAGGTTGCGACGACCCCGCTGCGGCGGATGTGTTCTCGGAACGCGACCTGTCGTCCTGCCGCTTCGGGCATGCTGCGGTCCATGAAGAGCTGCGGGGCTTGATCACAACCGGTCGAAGAGGCCTTCGGCCTCCTCGCCGAGCAGGAAGCTCAGGCGGGGGAGACCGGCCGCACCACGGTCTCGAATTCCAGCTCCGTATAAGACATCTCCGGCCGCTCCGGCACCGATGATCCGAGCCGAAAGCCGGCGATCAGGACATAGACGTCGGACTCCCGCACTAGCTTCCGGCAGAAATCTGCGGGCAGGTGCCGCGATGCCTCGAAGTAGGCCATGTCGACGATCGCGTCGCGCGCTCGTTTGACCTCGGATTCCGCTGCGGCAACGAAGGAGCGGTCCTTTGGGAACCTCCGCAGCGCGGAGGTGTGGCTTAGGAAGACCCGACGGGCCGGTGAACGGCTTTCGCTCATCCATCCAGTATCAGCCCACGAAGGGTTCACAACAGCCCCAAACCACTCGAACAGCCGGTCAGCGCCCAAGAGACGGGCCATCCATGCCGCGTTGCCGGTAGCGCGGGGTGGTCGTCGGTACGTCTCGCTGTGGACCGGAACGTGCAGACGGATCGGACCCCTCGGGGCCAAGCCGTTCGCTGTATAACTGGAGGGCACGGCGGGCCAGTTCTAGCCTCCTCAGCTGCCCTCAGTCGCTGCTGCGCGAGCCTCGACGGCGGATCGGGCACGTCGGACCGCCCGTACGGCGGCCTTCGGCACTCGGGCTGCGAGTTCGTGGACGTCGCACTGCCGGACGTCCACGCCCATGACAACGCCGACCTGATCGATGACTGTCTTCGCCGAACTGGTACGCGGACTTTCTGGGCGAGCGGTCAGGCCCGCTTCGGCCGAGGTGCATACCGCCGAGGCCAGCTCGTTCTGGGCGGTCCGAAGCGTGTGGCCCTCGCCGCCGCACGCGTAGTCGACCAAGGTCTCGACCAAGTCCGGGTTGTCCCGGAACAGCAAGCCGGATTGGATGGACGGTGCGAGGACCGACGAGATCGTGTTGTACTGCCGTAGGTGGTTACCGACCTGGATCCCCCGGCAGTCGCAGATCAGGACGGTGCCACCTAGCTAGTCGCGGCCGACGGACGCAAGCAGGTGCTGCTGCTGGGCGCCAGTCGGGCCGCTGGGCGCCAGTCGGGCCGATGGGCGCCAGTCGGGCCGATGGGCGGTACGGGCTGGGTGGTCAGGCCGAACGGCTCACTGCGGCGAGGGCGGTCCGGTAGCGCACGACGACCAGCTCCAGCACAGCGCTGTGGGCAGCCAGCGGCGCGGCCACGACATCGGCCCCGCACACATCCAGCCGCTGCTGGAACAGGCCGGGCGCGAGCAGCCAGCTCGCCACTGCCACCCGGCGGGCACCGGTGGACCGCAGACCCGCCACGGCGTCGGCCACCCGGGGGCCGCCCGCGGCGATCGTGGCCGCCGTGACCGGCCTGCCGAGCACCCGTCCGAGCCGCCGCGCCGCGACTGCACCATCGGCCTGCGCGTACGGATCGCTAGACCCGGCCACGGCGAGTACCACCGCGTCGCCGTTGCCGCACCCCGCTGCCACCAGCCGCTCCGCCGCGGCCGCGACCAGCATGGGGTCCGGGCCGAACGCATCGGCCAGAACGACATCGCCGCGCCCGGCGGCATGCACCTGTGCGGGCACGTCGACGCGCACGTGATAGCCGGCCGCGAGGAACATCGGCACAGCCACGCACGGTCCGGGCAGCTCGGCGAGGGCGTCGGCAGGTGTCGGACCGCGGACGTCGGCGTAGCAGGCCGCGACCCGCACGCCCGGCAGTGCCCGAGCGGCGAGCGCGGCGACCCGCTCGATGACCACGCTCCCGGCCGCCTCCCGGCTGCCGTGCGCGACCAGCAACAACGAGGGCCTCACCGGCAGTCGCCGTGCAGGCTGTGCCCCCCGATGGACGTGGGTCCGGTGGCGGGATCCAGGGCGAGCCGGTAGCCCCGCTTGACGACGGTCTGCACCAGCTCGGGGACCCCCAGCGTGGTGCGCAGCCGGGCCATCGCGGTCTCCACCGCGTGTTCGTCGTCGCCACCACCGGGCAGCGCCATGAGCAACTCCGATCGCGCGACGACCCGGCCCGGCCGCCTGGCCAGGGCCCGCAGCAGGGCCATCCCGGTGGGCGGCACGGTGCGCAACGCGCCGTCGACCAGAACGGCATGCCCGCGCAACTCCAACCAGTGCGCGGCCACCGGCAGCCGGCGGACTCGCGAGGGCAGCTCGGCCTCCAGCAGCCGCACCATCGCGCCCAACCGCGAGCGTTGCGGCTGCACGGTGGGAACGTCGACCGCCTCCAGCGGCCCGGCCGTCACCGGTCCGACACAGAGTGCCAGCACGGGCCCGCGCAGGGCGGTCAGCAGCTCCTCCCGCAGACCGCGCGTCGCCGCGCGGGCGAGCATGCTGGCAGCGGCGGGGGCACTGGTGAAGGCGAGGGCGTCGATACCGCCGGTGAGCACGGCGTCGGTGAGCCGATCCAGCGGGGCGATGTCAGCAGGGGGCATCCAGCGGTACACCGGCACCTCGACGACCTCGGCGCCGGCCACCGTGAGCGCCTCGACGACGTCGGGCAGCGGCTCGCCGTGCAGCTGCACCGCGATCCGCAACCCCTCGACGCCGGCGGCGAGCAGGTAGGACAGCACCTCCGCCGACGACTCCGACGGCGGTGACCACGCGTCGACCAGCCCCGATGCCCGGATCGCACCGCGTGCCTTGGGGCCGCGCGCGATCAACCGTCCACCGCCGAGTGCGCGCAGCAGATCCTCACCGATGCCCCACCCGTCGGCGGCCTCCACCCAGCCCCGGAACCCGATGCCCGTGGTGGCCACGGTGATGTCGGGCGGGCGGGCGATGAGCTCATCGGTGGCGTCGCGCAGGTCGGTGTCGTCGGCCAGCGGCACGATCCGCAGGGCCGCACCCTGGAGTACCGCGGCACCGCGCCGGGCGAGCATGGCGCCCAGCTCCTCGGCCCGGCGAGCGGCGGTGACCCCCACCGTGAAGCCGGCCAGCGGCGGCACGGCGGCGGCAGGGACGGCAGAGTCGGAATCGGAGGCGGCCATGGTCATAGCAGCCCGACCTGTAGCCATTCCCCCACCACCCGGACCGGATAGCTCAGGACCGCGACGTCCGCGTCGTCAAGGCAACGGCCGTCGAGCAGGCTGAACACCTGCTTGTACACCGGAGACGCAACCGTCGGCACCCCACGACGATCCCCGACGATCCCGCGGGAGAGCACGGCGGCCCCGGAGAACGGGTCGATGTTGCCGATCGCGTGCACCGCGCCGTCGTGGGTGCGGAACAGGGCCACCTGCACCGCGTCGATGACGGCTCCGCTGTCGCTGCGCCGTGGAT
>JBOHEO010000134.1:0-16222 GCA_050701055.1 Pseudonocardia sp.
ACGGGTGCGCTCCCCACGCACCACCGGCGGGTAGTGGACACCGCCACGGTCGTACCCGTCGATCCAGCGACGCGCGGTACCGCCAGGCAGCGTAAGGAGCCGGTCGACGTCAGCGAGGGCGTAGACCCGGCGATCGAGCAACGAGACCGGCACGCGGAGAGTCTGACACGCCCCACACCCGCCCGCGGCGGAGGTCCGGCACGTCGATCTCGCCAGGGTTGCGAGAGCCACCTTGTTGATCTCGATCCACGAAACTGATCCACGAACTGCCGAGCACAGGTGTCGGTAGCCCCCGGTTCTGCGCCTGTCGGGCCGGTGAAACGCCTGGTCGCCTGCCATGTGGGCGTCAGCGTCGCGACTACGGATCAGAAGGTTCGGGGTTCGAATCCCTTCGGGCGCGCACATCGAAACTCGCCCTGACCAGCACGAACGGTCGGGGCAAGATTGTTTCCGAGATCGACTATTTGATCACGATCCACGCAGTTCACACTGCGACCGATGATCTCGTCGCACGCGCTTGTCCGGCGGTATTGTTGGTTCATGTCCAGGCTCGACCGCATCACGTCCGACCCGGCCGTCTGCCACGGCCAACCGACGGTGCGCGGCTTGCGTTACCCGGTGGAGAGCCTCCTGGAGCTGCTGTCGTCGGGAATGACGATCGACGAGGTGCTCGCGGACTACCCCGATCTGGAGCGCGACGACCTGCTCGCCGCGCTGGAGTTCGGCGCGCTCGCCGCGGGCCGGCGTAGGACGGTCCCGCTCGGCGCAGCGTGAGGTTCCTTGTCGACGCCCAGCTGCCCGCTCGGCTCGCCCGGTTCCTCGTCGACGCCGGCCACGATGCGCTCCACACGACTCAGCTGCCCGACGGCAACCGCACGACTGACTCCCGGATCGGTGAGCTGGCTGACGCCGACGACCGGGTCGTGGTCACCAAGGATCGGGACTTCCGCGACAGTCACCTGCTGGCCGGATCGCCGTGGCGACTGATCGTCGCAACCGGCAACATCACCAACAACGCGCTGCTGGCGCTGTTCGCAGCACACCTGAACACGATCGTCGTGGCGCTCGACGAGGCCGACTTCGTCGAGGTCGGTCCGCAGGCCCTGATCGTGCACCGTCGACGTGGGGATGCGACGTCGAGCTGACCACCGGAAGTTGATCTCGATCCACGAACTGATCCACGAACTGTCGAGCACTGGTGCCTGTAGCCCCCGGTTCTGCGCCTGTCGGGCCGGTGAAACGCCTGGTCGCCTGCCATGTGGGAGTCGGCGTCGCGACTACGGATCAGAAGGTTAGGGGTTCGAATCTCTTTTCGGGCGCACCACGCACACACTAGCCCTGAACAGCACGAACGGTCGGGGTTAGATCATCTAAACGGCTGGTTAGTTGATCTCTGGCCACACCTTTGGCCACGAGGCTTGCTAACTTCGGTGGCCATGACCACGAGCCAGGTGCCCTCGAACCGCCGGCGCGGTGGAATCCGGCGCCACGGCCAAGGGTGGCAGGCTCGCGTGTCCGCCGGAGTGGACCCGAGCACGGGCGAGCGGATCGTGCGCTATGAGACGGTGCCGATCGCGGACGCTCAGACGAAAGCGGCCCGCGACCGTGCCGAGCGCGACGCGTACAAGGAGGCCGAGAAGATCCTGACGCGTCTCCAGGCGGAGGCTGACGCGCTCAAGGTCGGCCGGACGAAGGCGACCGTCGGGGCGCTGTTTGAACGGTGGATGGCACAGCACGAGATCGACCCGACCACGCGCACGACTTACGAAGCGCAGATCCGAATCTATATCGAGCCCAAGCTCGGCGACGTGCCGCTCGTGCTGTTCGTGCGCGACGCTTCCCAGCGGTTGGAGGCGCTCTACGGCTGGCTGCGGAAGTGCCGTGCCCTGTGCTCGGGCAAGCCGTTCGTCGAGAAGCACGCCGAGGATGGCAGGCACGACTGCGTGACGGCCGGCTGCAAGCGGCATGTCTGCAAGCCCTACGCGGCGTCGAGCGTGCGCTCGATTCACGCGATCCTCTCCGGTGCGTGCAGCGCCGCCGTGCGGTGGGGCTGGATCAGCTTCAACCCGATGCCGTCGGTCCGATCGCCGTCAAAGCCGAGGCCGAACCCGCGGCCACCGTCGAGTGAGCAGATGGCGCTCATCGTCGAAGCCGCGTGGACGAGCTCCGCCGAGTGGGGCCTGTACGTCTGGCTCTCCGCGTTGCTCGGAGCCCGGCGCGGGGAGGTGGTCGCGCTGCAGTGGGAGGACATCGACCTGGGCGCCAGCATGGTCCGACTGGACGAGAACTACGTGCGGACGTCGGACGGGATGCTGCTCAAGGACACCAAGTCGCACCAGATGCGGCGGGTCTCGATCGACGCCCCTACGGTCGAGTTGCTCCGGCAGCATCGGGAGGACACCGCGGCCCGGCTCGCGTTGCTGGGCCTGACGCTGAGCGGCCGAACGTGGGTGTTCTCGGCAACGCCGGACATGAGCCGGCTGCGCGATCCCGCATCGCTGACGCGCCGTTACGGGCGTCTCGTGGCGAAGCTCGGGATCGACACCGTGCTCAAGGAACTCCGGCACTACTCGGCGACGGAGCTGCTTACGGCCGGGGTCGACCCGGACGGTCGCCGGCAGGCTGGGACATGGCGACGGGACGACGACCCTGCGCCACTACGCCGCGTGGGGTGGGTCGGGTCCGCCGACCAGGTGGCGGCGAGCACGATCGGCGGCCGGATGCCGACGCTCCGGCCGATCGATCGCTCGTAGCTCCGGCCAGCCCGCGCGTACTGTGTCACTCGAACGCAGCGCCGAGCCGAAGGTGAGCCGCTCACGTCATGGCAGAGGTCGCGACCGGCCAGCACGAGACATCGATCCCCTTTACGGCCGAGGCCGCGCAGCAGGCGATGACACATGCGTGTCAACTCGCCGAGATCGACGCCCGCTCCGTCGAGCTGATCCGGATGGGCTCCAATGCAGTGTTCCGCGTCGGCGAGAATCTGATCGGCCGAGTCGCTCCGACTGTTCGGCTCCTGCCGAATGCTGAGAAGCAGATCGAGGTGGCCCGCTGGTTGCAATCCGTTGGCTATCCGGCGATCCAAGCGACAGCCATAGACCAGCCGATCGAGACTGACGATCGAGTCGTGACGTTCTGGGAGTCGGTCTCGCTGGAAACCAAGTACGCTCCGATCTGCGATGTTGCAGAACTGATCAAGCGACTGCACGAATTGTCGGCTCCTGCACACATTCCGTTGCCCGAACTGAGGCCGTTCGGCGACACAGAAGACGAGCTTCCGCAGTTCGTGGGGCCTACCCCCCGCAGACGCCCAGTTCCTCCGCACGCGGATCGAGTGGGCACGCGAGACCTTTCCTCTGCTCCCCTTCGCGCTGCCACGAGGTCACATCCACGGCGACGCGAACGTCGGCAACGTTATCTGTGACGACCGCGGCCACGCGGTACTCATCGATCTGGACAGTTTCGCGATAGGTGCCCGTGAGTGGGACCTCATTCAAACCGCCCTGTTTTTCGATCGGCTGGGGTGGCACACGGAGGAGGAGTATCGCGAGTTCGTTGAGGTCTATGGCTACGACATCACGTCGCGGCCGGCACGATCGGCGGTGCCGCCGGCTCAGTCGCCGACGGTGTGGGGCAGCTGTGCCGATCTCTCGGCAACGGGCTCTTCACGGTGCCTGCCGTGAGCGCGGGGCGAGCGCCGCGCTGACTCCGAAGGCCGTCCTGGCCAGGACAAGGTAATGGTGCCGCCCGCCGGTAGGGCTGCCCAGCGGGCCGCGAAGTCGTCGAGCCGTTCGATGATCCGCTCGGTCAGCGGGCCCGGTAGGGCGCTCGCGTCCCCCGACGAGAACCATTCCGGGAGGTCGGACTCCGCCCGGCGGCCCGTCCGCAGCTCCCACAGGAGCGGGCATACCGAAGCGAACCACTCCGACCGGGCCATGTCGGCGTGCTCGGCCTTGGTCGTCACACGGCGCGCTTCCCGGCGCGCCTGACGCCGCCTGAGTGCCGGGTCGGCGGGCCAGAAGATGTTGTTCCTGCCCGCGGCCACCCGGCCGAATGCGCCGCCGGCGAGCCGCGCCTCGGATTCGACGATCAGATGCACGGCGTCGTGCGGAAGGAAGTCGTCGTAGCCGGGTCCCTGCCGTGGCGCCAACGCCGGACCGCGCTCCCGCCGCACGGCGACCGAGTAGCGGCGACCGGAGAGCTTGGTGAACGTCACCTCCATGGTGGTCGCAGGGTATCCGCGCCGATCGGCGCGCCCCAAGGCAATTCCAGCTCGAGGGTGGTGAACGGCCCCACACCTCAGGGGATCACCGGCTCGTCCGGCGCGGGCGAGCCGGGTGACGCCGCAGGCCGGGGGCCCCGAAGCCAGGCCGGGAGGGTACGCAGCCGCCGCGACTGGGCACCCGAGTCGTCTCGTCGTAGCTCGTCGAACGGGATGGCGAGGACTGCGTCGGGGAAGTCGTCGCGCAGCACCTCGATCACGACCCGGGCTTCGAGCCGGGCGAGCTGCGCGCCGATGCAGTAGTGCGGGCCGTCGCCGAAGGTCAGGTCGGGTACCCGGACCCGGTGGGGGTCGAGATCGTAGGGCGCGGGATGGCGGGAGGGGTCGGTGTTGATCCCTTCGATGTCGACCAGGACGGGCGCGCCGGCGGGCAGGTCGTGTCCCGCAAAGGAGATAGCGGTGGTGGTGAAGCGCCACAGGGTGAACGGGGCCGGCGGATGCAGCCGCAGCGCCTCGGACACCATCGCGTCGATGGCCTGTGCGGTCTCGCCGGGTGCGTTGCCGGGACCGCCCCCGTCGAGGTGGCCGCCCAAGTGGTGGGCGAGCAGGAAACCGAGGAAGGACTCGGTCGTGACCTGCCCGGCGAAGATCAGCCCGGTGATCATGTAGAGCAGCTCGTCGTCGGTGACGTCGCCGAGTTCGGCGTGGGCGCGTTCGGACAGGATGTCGGTCATGGTCTGGTCGTTCCCGGACCGGCCGGCCCGGATCGCCGAGGTGACCAGGACCTGCAGATCTGCCATCGCGGCGTAGGCGTGGTTGGCGTCGCCGTGACTCATGGCGTCACTGGCTCGGATGGCCCGGTCGAGGTCGATGGTGGGGACGCCGAGCAGATCGCAGATGACGATCAGCGGGTAGCGGGTGGCGAACCGCGCCACGAGGTCGATGGGCCGTCCGGTCCGGTCGGCTTCGGCGGCCAGGTCGGTAAGCAGGTCACGGGCGATGCTTGCGACGTGATCGTGGGCGGCGAGGATCCGCCGTGGGGTGAATGCCGGCGCGTGTACCGCGCGCAGGACCCGGTGCTCGGGACCGTCCAGGGTGGTCAGCGACCGGACCTGAGCGGCCGGGGGTTCGAGTCCGGGCTCGCGGCCGTGCCAGTGGCTCGGGGCGAGTGCGGGGTCCTTGGCGAATCGAGCGTCGCTGAGGACCTCGCGGGCCAGGGTGTCGTCGGTGACGATCCACACGGGTCCGCCTGCGGTCGCTTCTGCCTGCACCAGCGACCCGGCCCCGCGCATCGCCTCGCACGCGGTCGATCGGTCGCCGATCCCGCCGCCGCGTGGGCTGAACGGGTCATACGTTGGCTGAACCGACATTCGGTGCTCCTTTGTTTCCTGGGTCGCCGGCATAGACCGGGCCGATGCGTCGCGGCGGGTGTGGGGAGAAGTCGACGGCGATGGTGGCACCGGCTGTCGCAGCGGCCACGCAGACGAGCAGAGCGGCGACGACCGCGCCGGAGAATGCCATGCCGGTGTCGAGGAGGTTCCCTGTCGCCGGCGAAGGCTGGCCGCTGATGAAGGTCCCGGCCACCTGCTGGGCATCGGTCCCGGGCCGGCCGCCGGCGAGTTCCGCGGCGAAGGTGGCCTGCAGCACTGCTGCGCTGACGGCCAGACCCAGTTCGGCTCCCAGCAACAACGTCAGATACGACATGCCAGAAGCGGCGCCGGCCCGGTCGGGCGGTACGTCGCGCAGGGTGGCGCTGGTCGTCGGCGCCTCGAGCGCGCCCAGCCCGATCCCTACCAGGGCAAGTGGTCCGAGCAGGGATGGGCCGGTAGTCGACGGCACCAGCAGCGCGAGCGCGAGTGCACCACCGGCCACGGACAGGAATCCGGGGATCGCCAGCCACCGCACGTCAACCCGGTCGGACATCGAACCGGCCAGTGGCGACACCACGACGGCGGCCAGCACCAGCGGCATGAGCAGGACAGCCGAGTCGAGTGATGAGAAGCCCAGCCCCAGCTGCAGGAGCAGTACAAGCGGAAAGAACAACCCGAGCGTGACGAACTGGAGCACCGCGCGCAGGACGTTGCCGACAGCGAAGAGCCGGTCTGCGAACAGCCCCAGGTCGAGCAGCGGGAACGGCGCTCGCCGCTCGACCATGACGAAACCGCAGAGCAGCACCAGCGCCATGCCGAAGCTGCCCACGACAACCGGTGAGGTCCAGCCGAGGCGCTGACCCTCGATGATCGGGAAGACGAGACAGAACAGGCCGCCGGAGCTGAGCACTACTCCTGGGAGATCGAGAACCCAGGGCTGGCCGATCCGCACGGGTGTCGACCCGGGGATGACCAGCAGCGCCGCGGCAACGGCTACAGCCCCGACCGGCACGTTGATCAGGAAGATGTACTCCCAGGACAGCACGGTGGTGACCATCCCGCCGAGAGTCGGACCCAGCACGACACCCAGGCCCGCAGCGATCCCCCTGCACGCCGAACGCGAGCCCGCGCCGCGACGGCGGCATCGTCGTCGTGATCAGTGCCAGAACCGTCGGCTCCACCATGGCCGCTCCGGCACCCTGCACCGTCCGTGCCACCACAAGCTGCTCCACCGATCCGGCCATGGCGCACCACATTGAGGCGAGCGCGAAAACCGTCATGCCGATCACGAACAGCAGCCGTCGCCCGTAGAGATCGGCAAGACGGGAACTGGGCAGCAGCAGTACGGCGAAGGTCAGGACGAAGGAGGCGAGCACCCAGGTCGCGGCGTCCAGGGACCCGTCAAGATCTCGCACGATCGCGGGCAGCGCGATGTTCACGATACTCGCGTCGAGCAGGACGACGAACGTGCTCATCGTCAGCACGACCAGCGACACCCACTGCGAACGGTTCAGCCGGGCGGGTGGTCGACGCCCGGCTGGTGCGGCTGCTCTCAACCCACCGACCTCCGACGTTATCGCTAGATTATCTAGCGACCTTACACGTCGCTAGACTGTCCAGCTAGTCGGTCGGCACGTCGCGCCCGCCGTCTCGAGCCGTGAGGAGATCCCCGCGTGGACACAGACACGGCCGGGTTCGAGGACCGGGATGACGCCGAGACCCGGGGCCGCGGTCTCGTCCACGCCCGGGAGATCTCATGGGCGCTGTGGGCCGTGCTACGGACGGCTGACGAGGCCGAACGCGCCGTCGCGCGGGATCTGGCCCTCCCCCAGATGGATGCCAGGGCGCTCGACCACATCCTCAGGTCGACCGAGCCGCTCGGCCCCGTCGAGATGGGACGCCGGCTGGGTATCAGCTCCGGGTCCGCCACCGTGCTGGTCGACCGGCTCGTCGACAGCGGGCACCTCGTGCGGCGACCGCACCCCGACGACGGTCGACGGCGAGTCGTCGACGCCACCGACATGGCCCGCAACGACTCCGTCACGGCACTGGCGCCGCTGCTGCGCGACCTCGACGCCGTCGCTGCTCGGCTCGACCCGCACACCGCCACGGCCGTACTCACCTACCTGCGCAACGTCGCCGACGTCCAGCGCGCCCACGGCGCGTCCGCCCGGCACCGGCCGCGATGACGCGACGGTCGGCGGCCGCGACGAGCGATCCGCGCGGGAATGGCGACCTCAGCCCGACACCTACGGGCAGCAGCCTCACGACACAGGCCGAGGTGTGCGGCTGAGGGGTTCGCGTCAGTCAGGCCAGGTCGGCAGGGAGGACCGGCTCGGTCAGCAGCCGTCGGAAGCGTTGCACGCGGTCAGGACTGTCGAGCCAGCGGTCGAGCAGTCGCCAGCCGTGGTCGTAGCTCAGGACGTAGGTATCCATCCCTGGTGTCGCGAGGAACTGGACAGCCCAGGTCGCGTCGGGTTCGGACAGGAGCGCCCAGCGCTGCAGGTAGCCGATGACGTCGTTGATGTTGATGTCGTCGATGGTGAGTTGGCTGATCGGCGCGAGTCGTTGGGTGTAGAGCAGAACCAGCAGCCCTGCCCGCTCGGCGCTGGTCTGGACGGTCGACCTGAGCATGCTCGTGGGCCGCTGACGCACCGGCCGGCGGCCGTGGGGTCAAACATGGTGCGAAACGGTGTCGATGGCGGGGAGAATGCTGCCGATGAGGCGAGTCGCGCCACCATAGTTGCAGGTAAAGGCCCTAGACCGCGCTGTCGGCGCCCCTTACACCCGAGCGGTCGCAGGTTCGAACCCTGCCGCGCCCACCGATTTGACCTGCGGAAACATGCTGGGCGTTTCTGGGAAGTCTTTACTCGGGTCGACTCCGTACGACAGGATCTCGCACCACGGCCGGCGTAAGTGGTCAGTGCCTCGAATGGCCGCGTTGTCCATTCTGGGGGCCCCGTGCCTCAGCGGCTCGTGGTTGTCCTTCGTTCATCGCGGCTCACTCGGCGCGGCGAGGGCGAAGACGGGTTGGACCGGTGCCGGCAACGCCGGGGAATTC
This sequence comes from Pseudonocardia sp., assembly GCA_050701055.1. Lineage (GTDB taxonomy): Bacteria > Actinomycetota > Actinomycetes > Mycobacteriales > Pseudonocardiaceae > Pseudonocardia. Next base: position 8,654 of record JBOHEO010000134.1, read on the forward strand.
TCGGCGAAACGTGGTCGTGCCGACCTGGGAGGACACCGGCGGTGTGCGGGACCCTGGGTGCGGGTGGTCAGCTGGCTGCAGCGAGTTCGCGGTGCCACTTCGCAAACGTCGCGCGAAGGTCGTCGGTGGCGTTGACGTCGATACCGTCCTCGGTCCAGTCCTCGGGGGTGAGCCGTTTGATCGCGTTGAGTGCGTCGAGGAACGTGTCCGAGGTGAATCCGGCGTCCTTCGCCGCGGCAAGTTCCAGGAGCCGATCTGGACCGAAGCGTTGTAGGAGAGCGTGGACGTCGAAGTAGTCGCGAGGGCGGGCTCGTCCCCACAGAGCGAGCACCTTGTCGGCGGCGAGGTCGTCGGGGTGCAGCACCGTGCCGACATCAAGGGTGACCCGCTCTCGGAGACGGCCGCCGTCCGCGAAGACCTCGACAAGGCATTCCTGACTGGTAGCGGGATCGATCGCGACGAAGCGATGATCGAGCGGTGGTCGGTCGGCATTGGTTGTGGTGAGGCCGAGTTGACCGAGCGCCGTGCGCAGTGCTGCGACGACCAGTACCGCCTCACGGTCGTCGACCTCGGTGAACAGGTCTATGTCGTGGGTGAGGCGGGAGACGAAGCCGTGCGCGATCATTGCTGCTCCGCCGGCGAGGGCGAGGGTTCGGGCCTCGGGAAGGCTGAGGGCGGTCCGGGTGATCAGGTTCAGCAGGGGATCGAGGGGCACGGTTCAGGCGGCCGTACCTGCGGAGTCGATCAGTTCGTGCCAGGCTTTCCGTACCCAGGGTGGCAGGTACATGTGCTCCCATAGCTCCACCAGCGCCGCGCCGTTGACCAAGGTGCGGACGTCGTCGAGGGTGCCCTCGACGAGAACGATCTCGTACAGGTCGCGCCGACGCCCGCGGTCGGCGAGGTTCCAGCGGACGGTGCGGGGTTTGGGGCCGGACCAGAACAAGCTGGCAGGTAGGCTCACTTGGCCCGTCGTTGGGCCACGGAGCTCGTCGAGGGCGTAGGGGACCGGCACGTTCCGGACCCAGCTGGGACGCGATGCTGATCGGGCGCTACCGCTCACGTGTTCATGGTGCCGTACACCGGAGACTCATGGGCAGCGGCCATCAGCTGGGCGAGCGTCGGGCAGGTTGTTGGCGAGCCAGCGGTTCCGTCGCCGAGCTCGCCGCCCGCGTCTCCCGTGTCGTCGTGGAATGATTCGTGCTGCGAAACGGCGGCTACCGGTGTTCGTACTGGCGCCTCGCGATGTTCGATACGGACGTACGGTTGCAGGTAGAGGCCTCGGCTGGCGCCAACTGCGCCCCCTACACCGGAGCGGTCGCAGGTTCGAACCTCGGCCCCGCTCACCAGTGACTTTGGAAGCGGTGTGGTGGCCTGACGCCCCCAACTCCCGACAGGCTCGCGGTCGTGGGCTGACCGAGGACCGGTCGCGGTGACTGGGGCGACGAATAGCAGGTCGACGACCACCGGCAGGCGCGTGGTTGATCTCGGTCCACGAATCGGTCCACGAACTGGTGACGACCGGTGCCTGTCCTGCCCAGTTCGACGCCCGTGGTGCCGAACATGTGTCTGGTCGCCAGCCCATGTGGGCATCAGCGCCCCAACTACGGATCAGAAGGTTAGGGGTTCGAATCCCTTCGGGCGCACCATCACTGACCTGGCGGTTCTTTGAACCCGGCGAGCCATCAGACTCGTTTTCAAGATCGAATAAGTGCGAGGTGAGCGCATTCCGCGCGGTCAGCGGTGCGCTCGGCACTGGCGGCGTCGAGCGCGGCACCGAAGGTGTCCGCGGCGCTCGTCGCGATCTCCGGCGACAGGTGCCCGTACAGATCGGCGGTGGTCGAGACCTGCGTGTGTCGAAGCACCTTCGACAGCACCGCGAGCCGCACCCCGGACCCGAGCGACAGCACAGCGAGGTCGTGGATGCGGATGGCGGGTACCCCGGCCGTGCGGCGCAGCGGGCCGAACCGCTTGGGCACGTGCTCCGGCCTGATCGGGGCACCGTTCTCGCGGGCGAACACCAGCCGCTGATCTTCGTACGCCTCGCCCCACTCGTCGCGCTCCATCTGCTGGCGCATGGCCTGCACCTCCAGTGTGGTGATCGTCGAGCGTCTGGAAGATCGCCCAGGCGTTGCGGTCAGACGGCACCATGCGCGACCACGTCGCGCTGGATCAGCGGTTGCGTGAGGCAGCCGGATCGTCGCTGCGGGACTACTCGACCCGCGGGCACACCACGCGCGAGCGGGTGCGCGCCGAGCTGCGCGCCGAGGCGGCCGGGGGCTCGGTGGTCACCGAGGCGGGCACCTTCGCCGGGGTGATCCTGGGGTCGCTGGCCCGGAACTTCGAGGGCCGCCCCGGTTGAGGGCCGACAGCCGGCTGTGGTCTGTCAACCACGCGCGGCGCGGCGTACATCCCGGCCGCGGCTCGAACGCACCTCCCAGAGATGCAAGCGCCGTTCCGGCGGCGGGCCGCTACGTGCCTTCCTGCCCGTCTTCTGGCGGCTCGTCTTGAGCGTCCTCGACCTTCTCGTCGCCCGCCTTCCGCGCGCTGCGCAGCGCGTAGGCGATGGTGCCGATAGCGGCCAGGCCTCCTGCAACGGCTGCGAGTTGCAGGCCGAGGAAGAGCGCATAGCCGGACAGAGCCAGGAAGATCACGACGATCACGAACGTGAGCACCTGTGCCCGCAACTCGGTCTTGAGCGTGGCGTTGACGACCTCCCGGCCGCAGCTCGACTTCCGCAGGCTCCATCGCCATGCCGTGGTCGAGCTGCTTCTCGGTCATGCGGAAGATGCGTTCGCCCCAGCGTGGATGCGCTCGTAGTGAGCGAACATGGCGGGATGGGGCAGTGGCCCGTAGAAGGCCTCCGCCTCAGCATAGCTGGCCGACGCTTCGCTGTCCAAGATCCGCGCGCGGCGTTCCTGCGCGGCGGTTTGTTCGAGTTCGGCCTGGTACTCGCCGTCGGGGTCCCCGTTGCTGTCGTCGGCTGTGCTCAACAGCCTTTCCGTCGTCGCGGACGGCGAGTTCGGACAGCACTGCGGGTCCGGCCTCGCGAGGACGGCCTGCCGGACGGCGTTGGTGGTTGATAGTTCGAGCGCGGACGTGGGTCGGCGCAGCCGCCGGCCGGGTACTGTGGCCTTGACGCATGCTGCTCCCGCGTGCGTGCTGGATGTGGCGTCGTTAGTGTCGATTCGCTCGCCGATTTCGCTGCGGGCTACGCGCGGGCGAGCGGTGCAGGTCCTCCTCGTCTCGTGAGTGGTCACGAGGGCCGGCTGCGAGGACGCGATGACCCGAGGTCCCGAGGTTGTGCGTGGCGACCGGGGTTTCCTGCGTCGCATGACCCTGGCCACGGCGTGGGGCGAGGGGCTCGACGGCTTCGACCTGGGCGTGCTCAGTGTGGTCCTTCCGCTGATCGCGACCGGGTTGGGCATCTCGCCGGTCTGGGCCGGGCTGATCGGCGCGTCCTCGCTGATCGGCATCTTCTTCGGCTCGCCGATCGCTGGTTACCTGACCGACCGCTTCGGTCGTCGGAGAATGTTTGTGATCGACATCGCCGCCTTCGTGGTGCTCGGCGTGCTGCAGGGGGTGGTGACCGAACCGTGGCAGCTATTCGTCGTGCGGCTGCTGCTGGGCGTCGCGATCGGCGCGGAGTACGCCATCGGCGCGGCGATGCTCGCCGAGTTCGCCCCGTCCCGCGGGCGCGGGCGGCGGTTGTCGAAGCTGTTGGTCTTCTGGTATGGCGGTTACCTGGCGTCTGTCGTGGTCGCCTACGTCCTGGTCGACCTGGCCGGGTGGAGCTGGCGGTGGGTGCTGGTCACCGGCGCGGTGCCGGCGCTGGTGGTGCTGGTCCTGCGCTGCGGGCTGCCCGAGTCGCCGCGCTGGTTGATGCAACGGGGGCGCACCGAGGAGGCCCGCGGGATCGTGGACCGGTACCTCGGCGGGGAGGCCCACTTCCGCGACGAGGAGTACGGCTCTGAGAAGCCCGGGAACGGGTGGCGGCAGTTGTTCGCTCCGGGGCTGCGTTCGCGCACGGTATTCGTGTGCACATTTTACGCCTGCCTGGTGACGCCTTACTTCGCCATCTTCACCTTCGCGCCGCAGGTGTTCGCATCGCTCGGGCTGACCGACATCAGGGCCGGCACCATCGCCGCCAACGGCGTCGCCGCGGTCGGGGCATTGGTGGGGATGCTGACTATCGAGCGCATGGGACGCCGCAGGCAGCTCATCGGGCCGTTCTGGATCATGGCAGTCGCCTTGCTCGTGGTCGGTCTCTGGGCCGAAGCACCGACATCAGTGATCATCATCTGCTTCGCGCTGTTCTCGTTCTTCAACGCCCTGTCGGGCAACCTCACCGCCGTCTACCCCATCGAGGTGTTCCCGACCGACGTCCGCGCCAGCGGGGTGGGCATCTCCACCGCGTTCAGCCGGATCGGCGCGGCGATCGGGACTTTCCTGCTGCCGGTCGGCATCTCCACCATCGGCGTTGGCCGCTCGATGCTGATCGGCGCTGCGCTCTGCGCACTCGGGGCCCTGGTTTCCCAGGCCCTCGCCCCCGAGACCACCGGCCTGACGCTGACCAGGACCGGCGCTCCCACGACAAGGACGGCCGTCGCGCCGATTTGAGCGGCCGGGATCACCAGGTGCGGACCCGCTTCTCTGGCGGAGTGGCCGGTCCGCGCCGCGCGGGGTGGTGGGTCAGGCCGGCGGGTACGAAACCGTGTCAGCTAGGTGGTGCTCACCGCGCCCAAGGGCGGCCCGACCGAGGGGCGGCAGGGTGTCACCCGCGCCACCAGCTCAACCACCGTTGGAGGTCAGAACGCCGTCTGCTGGGCCTTCGCGTACGCCAGGTGCAGGAAGTCCGCGCCGGTCAGCCCCGTGAACGTGCCGGCCACGAGCCGGGTCACCCGGGGGCGCGAACACCAGGCCGATCGAGAAGCCGGTGGCAATCCACACGTCGAGGCAGGACGGGTAGGTGATGAGCTCACCGATGGAGTGCCGCAATCCGCTCGTCGCCCGGACCTCCTCCACATCACCTCGGCCGGCCCGCCGTCGCCCGAGTACCGGGTGAACGAGCCCGGAGCGGGGCCGTCACCGAGTCCTTGTTGATCGTGCGGGAGAGCTTGTGGGTCCCCACCGCCAGCAGCAGCACGTCCCATGGGCCGATGCCGTGCGGCAGCCGCCGTCCGGTGGCGAACGCGAGCCCCGCGGCACCGGCGACCAGTGCGGCGAACACGGCCGTCACCAGCGCGTAGCCGTCGAGCCGTCGATCCTCATCGTTGCGGTAGGCGTCGGCCTCCGCTCGTGCCGCGTCGACCAGGCCGTTCTGAACCTGCTTCATCTCATGGTCTTCTCGATCAGATTCGGCAGTACTACCCCGCCGCCCGGCGATCACGCACACCTGGCCACGCTCGACCCCGAGGAACCCGTCGAACTTCGGCTGCTACACGTGGAACCATAGACACAAGGCGGCAACGGCCGAGTCTCTCCGTTAAGAGCAGGGGGATCGGTGTTCGTTTCAGGGAGGTGTCATGAGCGAGGACAAGGACTCCCTCGACGAGTTCTGGCAGACCTCGACGGGATGGATGTTCGAGCAGGAGATGGAGGTAGCAGCAGAGGTCTACGGTCCGGAGCCCAGAGGGCTTCGCACACCTTGGTCGGAGCTGAGCGACGAAGAGCTCGTTGAGCGATACAAGTCCCTGCTGGGGTTCGACTTGAAGTGGGAGACGTAGCCAGTCGCAAGCAGGTCTCCCGGGGCGTTGCCGGCCGGGAGCATGTTGAGGGCGCAAGCCGTCGTAAGGCGTCCAAATGACTCCTTGCGACCCTGACACCGTGGCCAGCGCCGCGGACGACCCGCCGGACCGCACAGCCAGTTGATCTCTGGCCACACTCCGGCCACCAATCTGTCACCGCTGCTCGTGATCGGCTCATCGTCATAACCCTGATCGGCGGCGAAGTTCGAGGAGGTCGTGGCGGGGATCGCTGACGAGCTGGTCACATCGGGAGCCGAGCGCGGGCTGCAGGTGGCGGCGTATGTCGACCAGGAGCCTGTGGTCGACGTGGTCGCCGGCGTCGCGGATCCGGTGAGCGGTAGGCCGGTCGAGCCGGGGACCTTGTTCTACAACTGGTCGATCGGCAAGGGCGCCACGGCAACGCTGGTGCACCGGCTGGTCGACGCCGGGACGATCAGCTATGACACGCCCGTCGTGGAGCTCTGGCCGGAGTTCGCCCGGCGTGGCAAGCAGGCGATCACCGTGCGGCAGGTGCTCGACCACAGCGCGGGTGTCCCAGGGCTTCCCGCGAGCGTGACCCTGGAGTCGGTCTGCTCCTGGGACGCGATGGTTGCGGCGCTCGAGGATGCCGAGCTCTGGTGGGAGCCGGGCACGAAGGTCGGCTACCACGCCTACACCTTCGGCTACCTCGTCGGTGAGATCGTACGGCGGGCGACCGGCCGCGAGCTCGGCGACGTGCTCGCCGAGCTGACGACGGCCATCGGGCGCCCCGGCGAGATCCGGTACGGGATCCCGGCCGCGGAAGCCTCCGGTCTCGCGGTGTTGGAGGACGCGGACTGGTCGCATGGCGACCTGCCGATGTTCCGCGCCGCGCCGATGGCGGTCTTCCCGAGTGCGGTGTTCGGCAGCGATCCCCGGGTGATCGGCTGCGAGCAGGGCGAGTGAGGTGCGCAGCCAGGCCAGGCGTTGTTGATGTAGCCCTTGGGGTTCCAGAGGCTGGCGGGGCTCCGGGCTCGCAGCCGCCAGGCCTGGGGATCGAGCTCGGGGATGATGCCGTGGTTGCGGCTGTAGAAGGTGGGTACCGGCGTCACGACCTGCTCACCGAGCGCCGCGCGGAAACCGGGGAAGGCACGTCCGAGGACTGAACGAGGTGTCCGCACGTGCGATCCGTCGAGCACCCGGTCGGGTGCTCGGGCCATGATAGGGACATGAGCGAGCCAGCCGACAGCAACACCGGAGACAATGCCGAGCAGCAGGTCATGATTATCGGGCCGGACGGCACCCCGGTCGGCATGGCCCGGGTGCCGCAGCCCGGCGATGGTGACGAGGACGATCAGGGCATCAGTGGGATGGTCGAGCAGCCGGCCAAGGTCATGCGGATCGGCACCATGATCAAGCAACTCCTGGAGGAGGTGCGGGCCGCGCCGCTCGATGACGCGTCGCGCAGCCGACTCCGGGAGATCCACGAGAACTCGATCAAGGAGCTGGAGCAGGGTCTTGCCCCCGAACTGCGCGACGAGCTGAACCGGCTCAGCCTGCCGTTCACCGAGGACTCCACGCCGTCCGACAGCGAGCTGCGGATCGCGCAGGCGCAGCTGGTCGGCTGGCTGGAGGGGCTGTTCCACGGCATCCAGACCGCGCTGTTCGCCCAGCAGATGGCTGCTCGCGCGCAGCTCGAACAGATGCGTCGCGGCCTCCCCCCGGGCATGGGCGGCCAGCCTGCGCAGGGCATGCCGGAAGGCCTGGGCCGCGGCACCGGCCAGTACCTGTAGCCCGAGCCGCACTACCCGTAGCCCGAGCCGCAACGAACGGCACTTTCGTCCATCAGGTCTGGACGAAAGTGCCG
>JBOHEO010000135.1:0-16145 GCA_050701055.1 Pseudonocardia sp.
CGGCGGCACCGGAGCGCAGCAGCTGCAGCGCGTCGACAGCAGTGTCGGGCGAGTCGACGGCCACCGCGCCGGCCAGCTCGCCCAGCGCCGCGGCCAGCGCGGCGCGCGCCCACGGTTCCACCGTGATCAACTCGGGCACGACACCCAGCACCCCGTCGAGCCGGTCACCACCGCTCCGATCATCCTCCTGCTCATCACCAGCACCGGGCCCATCAGCACCGGGCCCATCACCGCCGAGCAAGGCACCGCTGCCGTCCCGGCGGGCGAGTCCGACCGACAGCGCGTCCACCCGCGCCCGCCAGTGCGCCCGCTGCTGCTCGGCCACCCGTTCGAGCGCCACCAGCTCGCCCACTCGCTTCCGTGCGCTCGCCAGCGCGTCGACGACGGCGTCGCAGCTCTGCACGAGCTCGGGGTCACCGTCGTCGAGCGCGCCAAGGTCAGCGGTCCCCCCGGCGAGCTCTGCGTCGGCGGTCGCGGTGCGGTCCTGCGCCTCGGCGAGCGCCTCGCTCAACCGTTCGATCTCGGCCGCCGTCGCCGCCGCCCCGCTCCGCAGGGCCTCGGCCCGCCCGGCCAGCGTGGCCAGCCCGGCCCGGCGGTCGGCCAACGCCCGCACCGCGGCGATGTGCGCCCGCTCGGCCGCGACCAGGGTCTTCTCGTGCGCCGCCCGCTCCTCCAGCACGCCGACGAGCAGCCCGCGGGCCTCGACGACGGACGCGACCAGCGCATCCTCCTGCTCGGCGACGACCTCGGCCTCGGCCTCCAACTCGTCCGGGTCCCGGCCGGGCGCGCGCGAGTCACCGGGATCGGCGAGCAGCCGAATCCGCTCCTGCGCGAGCCGGACGGTGCTCCGCAACCGCTCGGCCAGCGAGGACAGCCGATACCAGGTGTCCTGAGCGGCGGCAAGGCGCGGCGCGTCCTGAGCCAGGGCGCTCTCCAGCCGCCCCTGCTCCACCCGGGCCACGGCCAGCTCCGCCTCGACCTTGACCCGACGCGCCCGGGCCGCGGCCTCGTCAGCCTCGTCGCGAGCCAACTCATCACGCAGTGTGACCAAGTCGTCGGCGGCCAGTCGCAAGCGGGCGTCCCGCAGCTCGGACTGGACGGCCTGCGCACGCCGGGCGAGCTCGGCCTGGCGGCCGAGCGGCTTGAGCTGGCGCCGGAGCTCGGCGGTGAGGTCGGTGAGCCGGGTGAGGTTGGCCTGCATCGAGTCGAGCTTGCGCAGGGCCCGTTCCTTGCGCTTGCGGTGTTTGAGGACGCCGGCCGCTTCCTCGATGTAAGCGCGGCGATCCTCGGGCTTGGACTGCAGGATCGCGTCGAGCTGGCCCTGCCCGACCACGACGTGCATCTCGCGGCCGATCCCGGAGTCGGAGAGCAGTTCCTGGATGTCGAGGAGCCGGCACGAGGAGCCGTTGATCTCGTACTCGCCCGCACCGTCGCGGAACATCCGCCGGGTGATCGAGACCTCCGAGTACTCGATCGGCAGCGCGCCGTCGGAGTTGTCGATCGTCAGGGTCACCTCGGCCCGGCCGAGCGGCGCCCGACTGGACGTGCCGGCAAAGATGACGTCCTCCATCTTCCCGCCGCGCAGCACCTTTGCGCCCTGCTCGCCGAGCACCCAGCTGATGGCGTCGACGACGTTGGACTTGCCCGAGCCGTTCGGGCCGACGACGCAGGTGATCCCTGGCTCGAGGCGCAGCGTCGTCGGCGAAGCGAAGGACTTGAAGCCCTTCAGCGTCAGGCTCTTGAGGTGCACGGTGGGCGGTCTCCAGGGGACGGGGCTCGGGCGAACGGTACCGGCCTCAGGCCTCGGCGAAGCCCGCCAGGCCGCCCCGCGCGTCACTCCACTGCTCCACGACGTGGTCGACCCGGCCCGGCGCCGCGCCGCCGCGGAGGGCGTCGAGCAACCGTTCACATGCCCGTCGGTCACCTTCCGCAATCACGACGACCCGCCCGTCGGGCAGGTTGCGGGCCATCCCGAGCAGCCCGAGCTCGAACCCCCGGCAGCGGGTCCACCAGCGGAAGCCAACGCCCTGGACGCGGCCGTGGACCCATGCGGTGAGCCGGACGGAGGCGGCGGTGTCGGTACTCACGGTGACTGCTATGTTACCGCGCCATGAGCGGGCCCGGGCACCGCGGTGGTCACGGTGGTCACGGTGGAAGGCTGCTACTCGGCCTCGCCATCGGTGCTCTCGTGATCATCGGTCTCGCGGTCGTCGGGCCGGGAGCGCTGTTCCCGGTGAGCTGGCATGCAGTGCTGGGCGCGCCCGCTCCGCCGCCGCCGGTGGTGCCGGTGCCACCCCCGGTACCACCGATCATCGCGCCACCGATCATCGCGCCACCGGTGCTCCCCCCGATACCACCCCCTCCGCCCCCGATCACCACCGCGCCGTCCCCGAAACCGTCCCGACCCCCGGCGGCCAACGGCCCGGTGGCCGGTGTCGTCGCCGCCACCAATGCCGCGCGCGCCCGGACCGGTTGCCCCGCACTCACCATCGACGCCCGGCTCACGGCGGCGGCCCAGGCCCACAGCGCGGACATGGCCAGGAACGACTATTTCGAACACACCAGCCTGGACGGCCGGACCTTCATCGACCGGATCCGCGCCACCGGCCACCCGTCCCCCGGCGCGGAGAACATCGCCTACGGTCATTCCACCGCGGCGGGCGTGGTCAAGGCGTGGATGAGATCCCCCGGCCACCGCCGCAACATCCTGGACTGCTCGTTGACCGAGGTCGGAGTCGGCTTCGACCGCCGCGGCAACTACTGGACCCAGGACTTCGGGCGCTGATCAGCGGCTGCGGTCCATGGGCGACACCCGCGTCGCGGATGGACCGCAGCCGCTGATCAAGCCGATCGGCGGACCCATCGACGACACATCCTCCGCGGAGGCGCCCGCAGCCGATGCTCAAGCCGATCGGTCGGCGACCGGTCACGGCTGCCGGCTCACCGCCGGCCCACAACCACACCGCCCGGATCCGCGCCTCGTCGGTGAGCCGATGCCCGCCGACCAGGTACGTGGCCGGAAACAACCGTTCCCACGAACCCTCCCGGACCCGGCGCTGCACCGTCCGCGCCGACATCCCGCACCCGACGGCCTGTGCGAGCGTGATCACCCCGGCCTGCCGGGCGACCAGATGGTCGATAGCTGCTGATCAACGGCGGCGCGGTCGGAGGCGGCGTGGAGTTCCAGGTCGGGGCATTGCCACCCGGCCGAGATAGGCTCCCGCTCATGACCGTGGTCGACAACGCGATCTACGTGGACGGGAAACGGGAGATCACCCCGTCGTCGCTCGACCACGCTTTCGACGAGCTGCGCACGTGCCCGGAGGAGCGGCGCAGCTTCTGCTGGATCGGGATGCTGCGGCCCAGCCAGACCGAGATCGACGCGGTGGCAGAGGAGTTCAGCCTGCACAGCCTGGCGGTCGAGGACACCGTCACCGCCCACCAGCGGCCCAAGCTCGAGCACTACGGCGACACCATATTCGTGGTGCTGCGCCCGGCCCGCTACATCGACCCGGTCGAGGTGGTGGACCTCGGCGAGGTGCACCTGTTCCTGGGACCGAGCTTCGTCATCACCGTCCGACACGCCGACGAGCCCGACCTGCACCAGGTCCGTGCCCGCTTGGAGCAAGACCAAAAGTTGCTCGCGCACGGACCGTTCGCGGTGCTCTACGCCGTGCTCGACAAGGTCGTCGACGACTACGGGCCGGTCCTCGACGGGCTACAGGACGACATCGACCAGATCGAGGTGCAGGTCTTCGACGGCGACCCGACCGCGTCCCGGCGGATCTACCAGCTCAACCGGGAGGTCATCGAGTTCCAGCGGGCGGTCCAGCCACTGAGCGACATCTTCGGCCAGCTCCGCGACCGGTTCGGCAAGAGCGGTGCGGACACCGACCTCGAGCTGCGCAGGGCGCTGCGCGACGTCGCCGACCATGCCACCCGCGTCCTGGAGCGGATCGAAGGGTTCCGGCAGCTGCTGACCAACATCCTCACGGTGAACTCGGCCCTGGTCGCGCAACGTCAGAACGACGAGATCACCCGGCTCACCGAGGCGGGCTACGCGCAGAACGAGCAGGTCAAACGGATCTCCTCGTGGGCAGCGATCCTGTTCGCGCCCACCCTGATCGCCTCGCTCTACGGGATGAACTTCACCCACATGCCCGAGCTCGACTGGCTGCTCGGCTACCCGATGGCACTGGTGCTGATGCTCCTGCTGGGTGGGGGCCTCTACGTGGCGTTCAAGCACCGCGGCTGGCTCTGACGATCCGCTCCGAATGCGGTCGACGCGGACGCGGCTGGCAGCGGGGGCAGCTGAACGACGACCGGTTCATGAACGCCTCCCGCCGCACCGGGGAGCCACATCGCGGGCACGGCCGGTCGGCCTGGCCGTAGACGGCCAGGGAGCGGTCAAAGTAGCCCGACGCCCCGTTGACGTCGACGTAGAGCGCGTCGAAGCTGGTGCCGCCGGACGCCAACGCCTCCGCCATCACCTCGGTGGCCGCGGTGAGCACGGTGCGCCCCTGCGCCCGGCTGAGCGCCTCGGTCGGGCGCGCTCCGTGCAGGCGGGCCCGCCAGAGCGCCTCGTCGGCGTAGATGTTGCCGATGCCGGACACGACGGTCTGGTCCAGCAACGCCCGCTTGAGCTCGGTGCGTCGGCGTCGAATTCCGGCGACGGCGGCGTCGAGATCGAACGCGGGGTCCATCGGATCCCGCGCGATGTGCCCGATGGTCGCGGGGACGAGCCCGCCACCCGGGCCGGTGACCAGTGGATTCAACCAGAGACCGCCGAACGTGCGCTGGTCGACGAAGCGCAGCTCCGGCCCGCCGTCGGCGAATCCGAACCGCACTCGCAGGTGCTTCTCCGCCGCCCGGCCCGGGTCGGCGAGCAACATCTGCCCGCTCATCCCGAGGTGGGCCAGCACGGCGTCGTGGGCGCCGTCGAGTTCTAACCACAGGTACTTCCCGCGGCGGCGAACCCCGGTGATGGTGCGGCCGGCCAGGCGGGCCGTGAAGTCGCCCGCACCGCCGACATGGCGACGCACGGCGCGAGGATGGTCGACGGTCACCGCGCAGATCGTGCGGTGCAGGACGTGACCGGCGAGACCGCGGCGGACGACCTCGACCTCGGGCAACTCGGGCATCAGCGCTCGGTCATCACGGTTCGAAGGTGCTCCCGACGCGGGTCAGGAGTACCGAGGGTGGCCGGGCGAGACCGGATCGTTGCCCGATGCGGCGGCCTCGGCGGTGAGCGCACGCCAGGCCAGCTCAGCGGCCCTCTGCTCGGCTTCCTTCTTGGTCCGCCCCTCGCCCGACCCGAGGTCGCGACCGGCGACAACGGCCGTGGCGGTGAAGGCCTTGAGGTGATCCGGCCCGTCCTCGCTGATCCGGTACTCGGGAACGCCGAGGTCGGCGGCCGCGGTGAACTCCTGCAGGCTGGTCTTCCAGTCCAGACCCGCGCCCAGCAGCGGCGCGCCGAGCAGGAGTCGGTCGAACAACCGGTTCACCAGACCACGCGCGGTCGCCAAGCCGTGCTGGAGGTAGACCGCGCCGATCAGCGCCTCGGTGGCGTCGGCCAGGATGCTGGTCTTCGTCCGCCCGCCGGTGAGCTCCTCGCCCCGACCCAGGTAGAGATAGGTGCCGAGCCCGTTCTCCCCTAAACCGACGGCCACGCCGGCCAGCGCATGCATGTTGACCACACTCGCGCGGAGTTTGGCGAGCTGCCCCTCCGGCAGGTCCGGATGATCCCGATACAGCCGCTCGGTGACCACGATGGAGAGCACGGAGTCGCCGAGGAACTCCAGCCGCTCGTTGGTGGGTAACCCACCGTTCTCGTAGGCGTAGGACCGGTGGGTCAGCGCGAGGGTGAGGAGGTCGTCATCGACATCGACAGCGAGCGCGGCGAGCAGGGGCCCACGGTCCTGGTTGGCGCCCTGCCGGCCGCGCTCGGTCATATAGCTGTCCCGTGAAATCGGTTAGGCCGGACGGACGACCTGGCGGCCGTCGTAGGTGCCGCAGGTGGGGCAGGCCATGTGCGGCGGTTTCATCGCCCGGCACGCGTGGTTGGAGCACGCCGCGAGAACGGGCGCAGTGGCCTTCCACTGCGCCCGACGCGAGCGCGTGTTGGACCGCGACATCCGACGCTTGGGCACAGCCACGATGAATCTCCTAGCAAGTTCGGGGGCTACTCAGCAGAGAACCGCTCCGTCAGAGCGGCCCATCGAGTGTCCAGTCTCTCATGCCCATGGTCGGGCCCGAGCTCGGCCCGTCGCTCACCGCACTCGGAACACAGCCCGGGGCAACCCGGTCGGCACAGCGGGGCCAGCGGCAGCGCCAGCACGACGGCGTCGCGGACGGTCTGCTCGACATCGATCCGCTCGTCCACGACGCGCGGCAGCTCGTCCGCGTCGGTGGTCTCGTCGGTGACGCTGTCCGGGTAGGCGAAGAGCTCCCCGATCTCGACCTCGATCTCGTCGGTCACCTCGTCGAGGCAACGCGAACACTCCCCGGCCAGCGATGCCCGCACCGTGCCGGAGACGTAGACGCCCTCGGTGACCGACTCCAGCCGGACGTCGAGCTCGATCGGCTCGCCCGCCGGCACCGCGAGCACGTCGATCCCCATCTGTGCATCGGCCGGGGGTGCGACGACGCTCCGGTGGTAGCTCTTCATGGTTCCCGGACGCCGACCGAGCTCGCGTGTGCTGAAGACCCACAGGCTCGCCGGGTCCGGCCGATCGACGGCGGGACGGTGCGCACTCACGGCGTCCAGGGTAGACCGCTCCGTCAGCTGGGCGACCCGGAGCGGGCATCGGCGACATCCACCCCGAGCGCGGCGCGCCACTCGACGCAGGCCAGGGCACTGGCGTTGCAGTGGGTGCGCGGTCGCAGCGGCGTGCCGCACTCCGAGGTCCGATTCGGGTTGGGCGACCTGATGGTGATCGGGAACTGGGATGGATTAGCGTGACCGGCTGTGACACTGCGTTCATGTTTTGCGGGCTTGGCCAGTGGTCTTCGGGAGCAGCTGGCCGAGGGCAGCGAGTCCCGCGAGTTGTTCGAGTACCACCGTGGCCGGATCGAGGCACTCTTCGCCAGCCAGCCGGATCTGCCGCTGCATCAAGACACCGTGGCCGGGTTCGTGCAGGGGTTCCTGATCACCGGCGCGTACTTCGTACCCGATCACAGCGTGGAGCAGCAGTCGATGTTCCCGGTGCTGGGCGGGGCGTTGCTGGTCGGCCAGGATCTGCCCATCGACACCAGCCCCGCCGGCATCGTCGCCGGGCGCGGCTTCTTCGAACGGTTCGCCCTGGCGATGAGCGACTTCGACCACCCGAGTGTCGCCTACGAGCTGGTGCTGCGGGCGTTCGCCCTGACTCCCGACGTACCGATAATCCGCGCCTCGCTGGGTGGGTTCTGTCTCGGGGTGCTCTACGCCAACCCCTACTACCTGCCCGCGTCCGGTACCCGTCCGACGGTGCTGATCAGCGCCGCCTGCCAGCATGCCCGCGACCTGCCCTAGCTCTCATCGAACAGGTTCGCGCGATCTCCCCGAGAACGGAGCCGATCCTGATCGAGCTCCACCTCGCAGCGACGCGGACCGCAGTGCAACCGACTACAGATCGCTGAGGCTGACGACCGGGAGGACCACTGGGTCGCCTCAGCTCACGTCGGCCCGGGCCTTGATGATGAGATCACGTGCGGGGCTTCCGTACACGGCGGAACAGTGGAGCAGAGCGAAGGCCTTGGCGTACAGATCGATCTCTCGTGGCTGGGTGACGGTCAGCTCGGCAGAGTAGGTCTCAACCATCACCATACGGTCGTCGAACATGATGAAGGCGTTGCCAGGCCAGATATGATACAGGGATCTCATGGGAATGATGCCAAGGTTCAGTCTGGGCAACGATACGCTGGCCAGCAGGCGGTCCAGTTGACCACGCATCACGTCCGACCCGCCAATGTTGGTGTGCAGGGCTTGTTCGCCGAGGAGCACGTTGTATCGGCGGTCACCGCGGTAAATGAACTGTTGTCGCTCCATACGCGCAGCCACTCCGGCATCGATATCGTCAGGTATCTCAAAGAAATCGACCACCTGTCGAAAGGTCGCGGCTGCGTACTCCGCTGTCTGGAGAGTTCCCCACACGACGGTTGGGTGATACACGCGAAATACTTTAGTCTTCCGGTACAGGGACAATGATCGCTGCTGGCGGACCTTGACCCCGGTATGGAGTGCGCGCCGCCATTCG
This sequence comes from Pseudonocardia sp., assembly GCA_050701055.1. GTDB lineage: Bacteria > Actinomycetota > Actinomycetes > Mycobacteriales > Pseudonocardiaceae > Pseudonocardia. Next base: position 8,238 of record JBOHEO010000135.1, read on the forward strand.
AGCCACATCGTCTCAATATGGCGGACCGTGGCGATCAGGTCGAGAATTTGGTCTTCGGCGTTGCTGTGCTGGCACCACGCACGGATGTCGTCTTCGCTGGCGTTCTGCTTCCCATGTTCGATCTTGCTGATCTTGGAGAGCGGCCACTCCGCCAGGTCGGCGAGCGCTCGGCCGGTGAGCCCCGCATCCTTGCGGAGATCACGCAGGCGAGCACCGAACGCTGCTCGTGTCTGCTGGGCTTGATCGGACACCGCGGGACCTCAGACCGGCTCGTACTCGTCATGGAAGTGTCCGTCGCGCTGTCCACGCGTGATCAGTTCCAAGATCATCCTCCGCCAGCAGCAGTGCTCTGATGGCGGTGGTACTTCCACGCACGTCTCGCCGTCGGGCGGGTCCAACGTGGCGAGGACCTCGGGATCGGTCACCTTCCAACCCGTCCCTGGACGACGTCGGTGGCGCGGTCGGTGGCGTACAGTGTCGGGGAGTCTCCCGGGACCGAGTTCTTGCCCAGGAACCGTAGTCGCATGGTCGCTCTCCTGCCCGTCAGTTACCTGAACTTGCCGCACGCGGAGATCTTCCGATTGCTTTAGTCACAGGTCAAGGCAAACTAGCAAACACAAGCAACATCTCATAAGCCAGACAACACGCCCGGCGACGGGATCCACGAGGATAACGGGACCGCACCGTTGCGCGGGTTCACCCATCCGGGGCGTCGCTGATCAGCACCCAGTTGCGCTCGGCCACCCCGGACACCGTGTCGCCCATGACAACGGGCCGAGGGTGCACGCGCTCATCCGGTCAGCGCTCATCCCACTCATGCGGCCACCGGTCAGGACGAGGCCGTCGGGCTGCGGGTGGGGATCCCAGCGGTTACAGATCCGGGACGGACAACGAACGGGGGGCTGGCGCAGGCCGCGGCGCCATGGCCGGTGCGACGACGAAACGGTCCGCGATCAGGGCGGCTAGCTGGAGGAAGGCGTCGCTGGTCGGCCGCCGCAGCCGGGCGAGCTGCACCCGGCCGCCGGTGGCCAGGTGGGGATCGTGGGGTATCTCCACCACAGCCCGGCAACGGGCGGTGAAGTGGTCGCGAATCCGTTCCAGATCGATGTCCGTGCTGCTCCGGTCGCACGACAGCACCACGACCGCATCCTCGGCCAACGCAGCGTGTCCGTGCGCGAGCAGCCAATCCAGGGTCTTGCTTGCCCGGCTCGCGCCGTCCACCGTCGGGGCACCCACAATGATCACACTGTTGGCCAGGTTCAGGGTGCCCTCCATCGCGGAGTGCACGAGGCCGGTGCCGGAGTCGGTGATGACGATGTTGAAGAAGCGGGCGAGCAGGAGACAGATCCGCTCGTACTCCATCCGGCTGAACGCGTCACTGGACGCCGGGTCCTGCTCCGACGCGAGCACCTGCAGCCGCCCTGCCAGGCTGGTGTAGCGGGAGACGTCGGCCCAGGATTGGATGCGGTCCAGATCGTGGAGCAGCTCCCGCACGGTGACCGCGGACTCACCGGTCAGCCGGTCGGCGAGCGTGCCGGCGTCAGGGTTGGCGTCGAGCACGATGGCCCGGTCGCCCCGGTTCTCCGCGAGCATCAGGCCCAGGCAGGTGGCCACGGTGGTCTTCCCGACGCCACCCTTCATCGAGGTGACGGCGATGCGATGCGACTCGAGGAGAGGGTGTCGCAGCCGGTGCAGCAGCGAGCGGCGCTCCAGCTCGGCGTCGCTCGGACCGGGGTTGAACAGGCCACCGGTGGCCTGCAACAGCGCGAGCCGCCAGCCCTCCTCGGGCCGGTCGTCACGTCGCCGGACGATCACGTCGTCGGTCAGGTCGGCTGCGCTGCACGGACGACCGACCCACCTCGTCTGCTGCTCCTCCACCGAACCTCCCGCTCCAGGTACCGACCGCGGCTCCAACCGGTGGCCGTACCGATCCCACCAGGTCGCGGGATCAGGTTCGACCCGGCGTGCCACCGACGTAGGCTAGCGCTCGAGGACGCTAGGTGTTCGCGCGCGGTGCGACACTCCAGAAGGCGCGACCTGCCAGCCTCACGACCACGGTCCGGAACACGGGGAGCCATCGAGTGTCGACCGCTAGTCGATCAGGTCCATTCCCGTACCCGAGCGGCCGAATGCGCCAGCGGCGGGTTCGGTGTTCGGGGCGCCGCGCCAGAGCTGGCCGCGTCCGTGGCTCACCGTGCGCAGTGCCTGGCCCAGGGTCTCCTCGAACCCGGCGAGCTTCACATCGATGTAGCTGTCGCACTCGCGGCGCAGCCGGTCCGCCTCGCCGCCTGCGGTATCGACGATCCGAGCGGCCTCGGCGCGCGCGGCGTGCGCGACCTCGGTCTGCGAGACCAGGCGCGCCCGCTCGGACTGGCCGTCGGCAAGGTAGCGGTCGTGCGCGGCCTGACCTGCCTGCGCGAAGCGGTCTGCCTCGGCGCGGGCGCGGTCGGTGAGGTCGGTGAACTGCCGTCGACCTTCCACCACCGCACGCTCAGCCTCGTGGCGGGCCTGGGCGAGGGTCTGCTCGGCCTCGGCGCGCGCCTGCGCCACCAGCTGCTGTGCCTCGTCCACCGCGGCCGACCGGACCCGCTCGGCCTCCTGCTCGGCGTCGGCGATGATCTCGTCGCGTCGGTCGAGGACGTCCTGGGCGTCGTCGAGCTCCCCGGGGAGCGCCTCGCGAACGTCGTCGAGAAGTTCGAGCACGTCACCCCGCGGCACCACACACGTCGAGGTCATGGGGAGGCTTCGCGCCTCCTCGACGACCGTGACCAGTGCGTCCAGCGATTCGAATACCCGGTACACGTCTGGCATCTTCTCACCGTGATGGCCCCGCACTTCAGTATTGCGGTCGGCTCCGCGTGTCAGGAACCGATCGGGTGCGCGATCCGGTCCAGCAGCTGGCTGTGCACGCTCGCCGGGAGCAGGTGCGCCACGTCCCCACCGTAGGTGGCCACCTCCTTCACCAGCGAGCTGGACACGAAGCTGTACTCCGGGCTGGTCGACATGAACAGGGTGTCCACGCCGGACAGGCGCTGGTTCATCTGGGCCATCTGCAACTCGTAGTCGAAGTCGGTGATCGCGCGCAGTCCCTTGACGATCGCCCGGATGTCATGGTCACGGCAGTAGTCCACGAGCAGTCCGTGGAACGAGCCGATGCTCACGTTCGGCCAGGTCACGGTCACGTCGATGAGCATCGCGATCCGCTCCTCGACGCTGAAGAGGCTGCGCTTGGTCTTGTTGACCAGTACGGCCACGACGACCTCGTCGAAAAGCACGGCCGCCCGGCTGATGATGTCGAGATGACCGTTGGTCACCGGGTCGAAGGAGCCGGGGCAGACCGCGCGCTTCATGAGCCGGGACGGTAACAGCTACCCGCCGTGTCCGATGTGTCCCGAGTGCAGCACGGTGTCGCCGTAACGACGGTCACGCACCGCCCGCAGCGGCGTGGGCCACGAGAACTCCCCCGTGCGCGCTGCGCGCTCCACCACCACGATCACCTCGGCGGCGAGCCAGCCGTGCGCGGCAGCGGCGGCGAGCCAGCCGGCCACCTCGGCGTCCGAAACGTCGTAGGGCGGGTCGACGAGCACCACGTCGTAGGCCCGGTCGGCGGGCCCGACGAGCACGACGGCCGCGGGCGCGACGCGCACCGCAGCCCCTGCGAGGCCCAACTCGGCGATGTTGCGGCCCAGCACCGCGGCCGCGCGGCGGTCGGACTCGACGAACAGCGCGCACGCCGCCCCGCGCGACAACGCCTCCAACCCCAACGCGCCAGAGCCGGCGCACAGGTCGAGCACGGCCGCGCCGTCGAGCCCGGGGTCGGCGACGAGCGCGCTGAACAGGGCCTCCCGCACCCGGTCCGAGGTCGGCCGGGTGCCGCGCGGCGGCACGACGAGCCGCCTGCCCCCGACCCGGCCGGCGATGATCCGCGTCACGTGGTCGGATCCAGGATGAGCAGCGACTCACCTGCTGGCTCGAACCCCGCGCGCCGGTAGAAGGCCGTGCTACCGGCCGTCGGGGCGAGGACCAGGCGCCGGTAGCGGCGGCGCCGGGCGTGGTCGATCGCCGCGGCGAGCAACGCGCCCGGCGCACCGCGCCCGACGAAGGAGCCCAGCACGATGGCGTTGCCGATCTGGCCGATCCGCCCTCCCCGAACCCCGGGACGGGGCATGTGGACGATCTCGACCACGTTGATCGTTCCGACCGCGGTGAACCCGCTGCGCTCGGAGCCGACCTCGGCCAACCAGAACGTCCGCCGCGGCAGCTCGACCCGCCACCACTGCTCGAACGCCGCCTCGAAGCCCGGGTCGTCCACCGGATGCCCGGTACGCTCCTCGAGCCATGCCCGACGCAGGCTGGCGAGAGCGGCCAGGTCCCGCTCGTCGGCAACCCGGATCGTGGGCTCGGTGCCGGCGTCAGCCACCCGTGCCCGGACCTCCGATCGGCTGCACCGCGGCGCTGGCCGACCTGCTGACAGTGGCCGGGCTACCGGCGCTAGCCGGGCTACCGGCGATCGGGGTGATCGGGAGCAGCGTCGTGCCGCTGGGGCCCACCTCGATGTCCGTGCCAGTCGACGGGCACACGCCGCAGTCGAAGCACGGCGTCCAGCGGCAGTCGTCCTGCTCACGGCCGTCGAGAGCCTCGCGCCAGTCGTCCCAGAGCCAGTCGCGCTCCAGACCGGAGTCGAGGTGGTCCCAGGGCAGGATCTCGTCGCGGCCTCGCTCGCGGGTGGTGAACCAGCCCAACGAGACACCCAGCGGCTCCAGCTCCGCCGCGGCCGCGGCGCACCACCGGTCGTAGGAGAAGTGCTCGCTCCAGCCGTCGAACCGGCCGCCTTCCCGCCAGACCCGCTCGATCACCGCACCGACCCGGCGGTCACCGCGGGCCAGCAGCCCTTCGATCAGCGACGGCTTGCCGTCGTGGTAACGCATCCCGATATTGCGACCGATCTTGCGGTCGCTGTTGACCGCGGCCCGGATCTTGCGCAGCCGATCGTCGACGATGTCGGGGTGCGCCTGCGCGGCCCACTGGAACGGCGTGTGCGGCTTGGGCACGAACCCACCGATGGAGATGGTGCACCGGACGTCGTTGTGCCCGGCCGCCGTCCGACCGGCCCGGATCACCCGGTGGGCCATGCCCGCGATCTCCAGGACGTCCTCGTCCTCCTCGGTGGGTAGCCCGCACATGAAGTACAGCTTGACCTGCCGCCAGCCCTGCGCGAACGCCGCACTGACGGTGCGGATCAGGTCCTCCTCCGACACCATCTTGTTAATCACACGCCGGATCCGCTCCGACCCACCCTCGGGGGCGAAGGTGAGGCCCGAGCGGCGCCCGTTGCGGGAGATCTCGTTCGCCAGGTCGATGTTGAACGCATCGACGCGGGTGGACGGCAGCGACAGCGAGGTGTTCGTGCCCTCGTAGCGGTCGGCCAGGCCCCTGGTGATCTCGGCGATCTCGGAGTGGTCGGCACTGCTGAGCGAGAGGAGCCCGACCTCGTCGAAGCCGCTCGCGCGCACGGCCGTGTCCACCATCTCGCCGATCCCGCGCAGGGACCGCTCACGGACCGGCCGAGTGATCATCCCGGCCTGGCAGAACCGGCAGCCGCGGGTACACCCACGGAAGATCTCCACGCTGGCCCGCTCGTGCACGGTCTCGGCCAGCGGGACCAGCGGGGCCTTCGGGTAGGGCCACTCGTCGAGGTCGGTGGTGGTGCGCTTCTGCACGGTGCGCGGGACGCGCTCGCCGGTGGGCCGCACCTCGGCGATGGCGCCGTCCGCGCCGTAGGAGACATGGTAGAGCGACGGGACATAGCAGCCGTCGGTCTCCGCCAGCCGCAGCAACAGCTCGGGGCGCCCGCCCGGCCGGCCGTCGGCCTTCCACCGCTTCACGACGTCGGTGATCTCGCCGACGATCTCCTCGCCGTCGCCGATCGCCGCGACGTCGATGAACTCCGCGACCGGCTCGGGGTTGAACGCCGCGTGCCCGCCCGCGAGCACCACCGGGTGCTCCCCGGTGCGGTCGGCCGCGTGCAGCGGGATACCCGCGAGGTCGAGCGCGGTGAGCAGGTTCGTGTAGCCGAGCTCGGTGGAGAAGCTGACCCCGACGACGTCGAACGCCCCCAGCGGCCGGTGGGAGTCCACCGTGAACGCGGGGACGCCGTGCTCGCGCATCAGCGCCTCGAGGTCGGGCCAGACGGCGTAGCAGCGCTCGGCCAGGGCGTCGGCCCGCTCGTTGAGGACCTCGTAGAGGATCATGATGCCCTGGTTGGGCAGCCCCACCTCGTACAGGTCGGGGTACATCAGCGCCCAGCGGACCGCGGCCGACTCCCAGTCCTTGAGCTGGGCGTTCAGCTCGCCGCCGACGTACTGCACGGGCTTGGCAACCCGAGGCAGCAAAGCCTCAAGGGCGGGGAACACGGACGGGGCAGTCACGCTTTCCTAGGGTAGCCCGTCGCCGAAGAGCCCCAGAGCCGGCAGCCTCCCGGCCACCGGCGTCGCGACCCGCACCGCCGTTCTGCGGTCCGCACCGCCGTCGGGACGCTGGGGCGAACCGCGGCGCTACCCGTGTCGAATGGCATCCCGATGAACGAACAATCGTGCCGCGTCGGGGACATCGAGCTCTGCTACGAGTCCCTCGGCGACCCCGAGCAGCCGACCGTCCTACTGATCATGGGTCTCGGCCTGACGATGGACTGGTGGCGCGATGACTTCTGCGCCGCGCTGGTCGCCCGGGGTTTTCACGTCGTCCGCTTCGACAACCGCGATGTCGGTCGTTCGACGACCGTGCCGGGCCGCGGCATCAGCGCCTGGGAGTTCCTCACCCGGCGCGCCCACCCCGACTACACCCTCGGTGAGATGGCCGACGACGCCGCCGGGCTGATCGCCGCGCTCGACCCGCGCGGCGCCCACGTCGTCGGCGCGTCGATGGGCGGGATGATCGCGCAGGAGGTGGCGATCCGGCATCCCGCGCTGACCCGCTCGCTAGTGTCGATCATGGCTCGCCCGGGGGATCGGCGCACCGGCAAGGTGGCCTGGCGGATGCGCGCGCAGTTCCTCCGGCCACCCTCGGCGGACCCGGTGGAGGCAATGGTCCAGTCGTTCCGCCGGATCGGGTCGGTCGGGCGCACCGAGCGCGACGACGAGGACGTGCGCGCGACCATGCACCGGTCGACGCGCCGGTCCGGAGGTGTCGATGCGCGCTCCGCTGGCGCTGCGCGCGATGGCACCAGACGCCAGCTCGCCGCCTGCGTGGCCGAGCGCGACCGCACCGCGGACCTGCGCCGCCTGCCGATGCCGACGCTGGTGCTGCACGGCGCCGCCGACAAGGTGATCCTGCCCTCCGGTGGTCGGGCCACCGCAGCCGCGATCCCGGGTGCGGAGCGGGTCGAGGTGCCCGGGATGGGCCACGACCTGCCGCGATGGGTATGGCCGACACTGATCGACGGCATCGCCCGGACCGCCGCCCGGTCCGCGTCGCCCACGTCTTGAAGGTCAGCGCCGGACATACGTGTTTGGCGCGAACTTCAAGACCTGACCATATTTGAATCATCGGAGTCGTCTGATACCGGGCCCTCAGATGTCTTCCGCTGGAATCTCTTCGTATTCTTCCTGCAGGAAATCGAATATCTCATGCTCGGCCGGGAACGATAGCCCATCGACCTTCGCGATCGGCCTTACGCCGATCGACGTATTGGTAGCAAATACAGCTTGCATATCGGAGAGATCGCGAAGCTTGACAGGGCCTGTCACCGAGTTCTCATGAACTTGTTTCAGAAGTCGCATGGTCACCTTGGTTTCAACCAGTGAGAGCGCCATCGGCGTTTCCTAGTAATTCGCTGAGCTTCTCGCTCGGCGTGGTCCATTCTAGCGTACGGCGTGGGCGGCCGTTGAGGCGGTCGGCGATCGCGTCGAG
>JBOHEO010000136.1:0-16062 GCA_050701055.1 Pseudonocardia sp.
CGAGCAGCCCGACCGGGCGCAGGCAGCGGGCGTGGCATCGGGGGCCACCAGCTCCCCGCGCATCCGCACCGCCGCTCCGGTTCCGCCGGCCGCCCACCCCGCGATCAGCAGGGGGAGCGGGAACAGCGGGTCCGCCGGGGCCGTGCCGTTCCGGTTGATCGTGTCGAGACCGACGACGAGATCGACCCCGAAGCCGGCGAAGCTGCCACATGCTCCCGGCCCGACGGTCCGCCGCCCGCCGGGGTCCGCACCCACCGCGATCCACTGCGACGCGGCATCCGCCAGCCGAGACGCCGCGGCCATGCACGCCGTGCGCAACGCGGCGGTCTCGGCCGCGGCGCCGGTCGCCAGCTCGGGCACCAGCAACGGCGGCTGGGGCAGCACTGCGACCATCGTCAACACCACGGGTGAGGGTAGCCGTCGCGGCCGGGCGGGTAGCTCGCGCCAGTGCCGATCCTCGGGCCGCCGGCGGCATTCGGCGTTGCGTGCTCGGGCCCACAAGCGCCCTTCGGTGCCGATCCGCAGGGCCGCGACGGCCCGTCGGCGCGCGGCTCGCCGATCCGGACCGCCCGATGGCTGCAGCGGAGTTCCGGTCCGGTCCCCGAGCTGTTTGAATCGCCGGAGGGCCACCGATCGCGACGATCGGCGACGGCCCCTGCACACGGCTTCGCCCCCGGGCGGAGCGCCCGCCGTCACGGCGGGCTTGACCGAGGAGGACCACCGTGTCGGAGCAACCCACCGACCAGCTGACCGGAGCTGCGGACCTGAGCACGGATGGCATCCTGCGTCCGCCACGCCCCGGCCCGCCACGCCCCGGCCCCGGGCCGCGCAGGCACCGCGAACCGTCGTCCCGGAGCTCCGCGTCGCCCGCCGTACCCGCACCCCTCGCGCAGCCCTCGCCCGTGGCGGCGGCGAGCGCGGTTCCGACCCGGTGGGGTCGCGTCGACGACGAGGGCACCATCTACCTGCGCACCGCCGACGGCGAGCGCACCGTCGGGTCCTGGCAGGCTGGCTCCCCCGAGGAAGGGCTCGCGCACTTCGCACGCCGGTTCGACGACCTGCTCACCGAGGTCGAGCTGCTCGCCGCCCGGCTCGCGGCGGGCGGGGGCGACCCGAAGCAGGCCCTCACCGCCGCCCGGGCTCACCGGGACGGCTTGGCCGAAGCCACCGTCGTCGGCGATGTCGCCGGCCTTCGGGCGTGGCTGGACGATCTCGTCCCCCAGGCCGAACAGGCCGTCGCCACCGCGCGCTCGGCTCGGGACGCGGAGCGCGCCGCTGCCGTCGCCCATAAGGAGGCGCTCGCCGCGGAGGCCGAGTCCCTGGCGGTTGAGGCCACCCAGTGGAAGCAGGCAGGGGACCGGCTCAAGGAGATCCTCGACGAGTGGCGCACGATCCGCGGCATCGAGCGCAAGACCGACGAGCTGCTGTGGAAGCGCTTCTCGAAGGCCCGTGAGGCGTTCAACCGCCGCCGCGGCTCACACTTCGCCGACCTCGACCGGCAGCGGGCGAGCGCGAAATCTCGCAAGGAGGAACTGGCCACCGAGGCGGAGAAACTGGCCGACTCCGACGACTGGGGGCCCACAACGGCCCGCTTCCGTGACCTGATGACCGAGTGGAAGGCGGCCGGTCGCGCCCAGAAGGTCTCCGACGACGCGCTCTGGCAGCGCTTCCGCACCGCGCAGGACGCGTTCTTCGCCCGTCGCGCCGCGATCTTCGCCGACCGCACCGCCGAGTTCGTCGCCAATGCCGAGGCAAAGAAGGCGCTGCTCATTGAGGCGGAGAAGATCGGCGCGGCCGATCCGACGGCCGCCCGCGCGGCGCTGCGGAACATCCAGGAGCAGTGGGAGGCGATCGGCAAGGTCCCGCGCGAGGACATCCGCCCGCTCGAGGCTCGGCTGCGCGCCGTCGAGGAGAAGGTGCGCGAGGCCGCCGACCGGCAGTGGCGGCGCATCGACCCGGAGGCCGAGGCGCGGCTGGCACAGTTCCGCGAACGGGTCGCCCAGTACGAGGCCCAGGCCGAGAAGGCCCAAGCTGCCGGTGACGCCCACCGCGCCGCGCAGGCCGAAAGCCAGGCGGAGCAGTGGCGGGACTGGTTGGCCACCGCGGAGGCGGCCGTCCAGCACCGGTGATCCCCGGCTGCCTTTGTACCGTTCGAAGATCACCGTCTTGGCGCACAATCGGCCGGATCTTAGCGGAAAACGCGCCCAATCACTGATCATGATAGCGACTTTCGGCAATCCGCCACGCCGGCTGCGCGGGGTGGGACTCTGGACCGGGGAACGCGGGGTGATCTCCGGAGCCGCGGCGGCATGGTGGCACGGCATGATGCCGAAAATCCCCGTCAAGATCGAGGTGACCGTGCCTCGACGTTCGGGGTTGCGGGCATATCCGGGGATTTGCGTCCGGCGCCGCGATCTGGCCGCCACCGACCAGCTGGGCATCGGCGGCGTGTGCCTCACCGACAAGCCGCTCACCGCTCTCGAAACGGCAATCGCGATACCGGAAGGCTCGGTCTTCCTGGACCGGGCGCTGCAGAAACACATCCGGTTCGAGCGGGCGTACGGGGCGTACTGCCGGAACCTGGGCATGAAGGGCAGCCCGCAGATGGGCGTGTTGCTGACCGCCGCGGCGGATCGCGCGGACTCCGCCGCGGAGAGGTTGCTCATCGCATTGCTGCGGAAGGCCGGGCTGATGGGCTGGGAGCACGGCCGCCCGTTCGGCCGATGGACGATCGACTTCGCTTTTCCGGCCGCGATGGTGGCCATCGAGGTGGACGGCTGGGCGTGGCACATGGACGTCGACCGGTTCCGCGCCGACCGGCACAAAGGCAATGCGCTGGTCCGGGCGCGATGGGACCTGCTCCGGTTCACCTGGCACGACCTGATCAACCGGCCCGACTACGTCATCGGCGAGATTAGCACCGCGCTGGCAGCGGCCGTCCGGGCATCATGATCGTCAGTCGGGTGCATTCTCCAGCCAGATCCGGCCGAATACGCACCCGACCAGTGATCATGGACGCTGGGGCGATCGCACTCAGCCCCGATCGCCCTCAGCCGCGCAGCGCGATCCGCACCCACGCCACCGCCAGCCCCAGCACCGCGAGCACAGCCAGGACCAGCCCGAACCCCGGCCCCGTGCCGCCGTCGGGCACTCCGATCTGCCGCGACCAGATCGCCCACACCCCATCGACGACGGAGAACCCGCATCCCGCAGCCGCCACCCAGGCCAGCCCCCACCGGTGGGTCGCGAGCGCGAGCGCGGAGCCGAGGACACCGAACCCGACGGCGGTGAACGCGAACAGGCGCGGGAACAGGCCGAACGACTCGATGCCCGCCAGCACCTCCCAGCCCTGCGCCGACCCGATCCAGGGCAGCATCAGCGAAACGAGCAGCACCAGCACCCCGGCCGACACCCCGATCGCCGGAGCTCCAGGGTCGATGTGGCGCTCGACGTGCCGCGCCACCCCGGTCATCTCGGCCTCGTACGCCGCCAGCTCCTCGGGCACCCGCGGCTCACTCATCCCAGCTCCCCCCATGCACCCGCGGTGACCTCATCCCGGCTCCCCACAGGCGGCAGCGGTGACCGGCGCGCCGAATCCCGGCAACCCCAGCCCGGTGCGTGATCCGGATCTCGTCCCTGCCTCGTGCGCGTCGCCGGCCCGGGTGCGGCGGTGCCCGAGCACCGGCCCGTCGGCGACGAGGTGGTGCGGCGCGCCGTAGCCGATCACGACCTGGACGACGTCACCCGGGCGGATCCGCAGTTCCCCCGGCGCGAAGTGGACCAGCCGCCCGTCCCGCGCCCGACCGCTCATCCGATGGGTCGCCGCGTCCTTGCGCCCCTCGCCCGAGGCCACCAGCACCTCGACGGTGCGACCCTCCAGCGCTCGGTTGGACGACCAGGAGATCTCCTCCTGCAGGGTGACAAGCCGCTCGTAGCGCTCCTGCACGACCGCTTTCGGCACCTGGTCGGGCAACGTCGACGCCGGTGTGCCCGGCCGCGGCGAGTACTGGAACGTGAAGGCCTGGGCGAACCGCGCCCGCGCCACGACGTCGAGTGTGGCGTCGAAGTCCGCGTCCGTCTCCCCGGGGAACCCGACGATGATGTCGGTGGAGATCGCGGCGTCCGGGAGGGACCCGCGCACCTCGTCGAGGATCGCGAGGTACCGGGCCGAGCGGTACGACCGGCGCATCGCGCGAAGTACCGCATCCGACCCGGACTGCAACGGCATGTGCAGCTGCGGGCACACGTTCGGCGTCTGCGCCATCGCCGCGATCACGTCGGAGGTGAAGTCGCGCGGGTGCGGCGAGGTGAACCGGACCCGCTCCAGGCCGGGCACCGCGCCACACGCCCGCAGCAGTTTCGCGAACGCCCCGCGGTCGCCGAACTCCACCCCGTAGGAGTTGACGTTCTGTCCGAGCAACGTCACCTCGAGCACGCCCTCGGCGGCCAGTGCCGACACCTCGGCGAGCACATCACCGGGCCTGCGGTCGCGCTCGGTGCCCCGCAGCGACGGGACGATGCAGAAGGTGCAGGTGTTGTTGCACCCCACGGAGATCGACACCCAGCCGGCGTAGGCCGACTCGCGCCGGGCCGGGAGCGTCGAGGGGAACACCTCGAGCGACTCGAGGATCTCCACCTGCGCCGACGCGTTGTGCCGGGCGCGTTCGAGCAGCACCGGCAACGCGTGCACGTTGTGCGTGCCGAACACGACGTCCACCCACGGCGCCCGGCGGACGATCTCGGAGCGGTCCTTCTGCGCGAGGCAGCCGCCGACGGCGATCTGCATGCCGGGATGGGCGATCTTGGCCGGGCGCAGCCGGCCGAGGTTGCCGTACAGCTTGTTGTCGGCGTTCTCCCGGACCGCGCAGGTGTTGAACACGACGACATCAGCGGAGTCGGCGTCGGAGTCGGCGGCCCGCTGATAGCCCGCCACCTCCAGCAGCCCGGCCATCCGCTCGGAGTCGTGCACGTTCATCTGGCACCCGTAGGTGCGGATGGTGTAGCTGCGGGTCACAGATCGAGGGTAGGCGCTGGCCGCTCGACCCCGCGCCGCGGGCACGGCAGGATGGCGACGATGGAGCTTTCCCGGCGGCAGGTGCTGCGCGCGCTGGGCGCGGCCGGGCTGCTCGCTGTGGTGCCGGCCTGCTCCTCCCCGTTCGCCCGTACTCGGCTGACCGTGGCCACCGGTAACACCCAGGGCGTCTACTACACGCTCGGCACGGCGTTGGCTCAAACTTGGCAAGATCGGTTGGGCCTCGATTACCTGCCCGAGGTGCGGGTCACCGCGGGTTCGGTGGCGAACCTCGGGCTGCTCGCCTCGGGCAACGCTGACGTCGCGTTCAGCCAGGTGGACGTCGCGGCCGACCAGCTCACCGCCCCAGACGGCCCGCACGCCACCCGCGCCCTTGCCCGCATCTACGACGACGTGGTGCACGTCGTCGTGGCGGCGTCCTCGCCGATCAGGACACTGGCGGACCTGCGCGGCGCGCGGGTGTCGGTCGGCGCCAAGGACTCCGGGGCGACCGTCATCGCCCGTCGGCTGCTGGCCGTGGCCGGGCTCTCCCCCGACACCGACCTGCAGCCCGCGCAGCTGGGCATCAACGACTCGGTGACCGCGATGCGCGAGGACCGCATCGACGCGTTCTTCTGGTCCGGCGGGCTACCGACGGCCGGAGTGAACGAGCTGGCCACCACGACGGCGATCCGGCTGCTGGATCTCGACGACCTCGTCAGCGCGGTGCGCGACCGCTTCCCGGTCTACGTCTCGGGGACCGTTCCGGCGCGGACATACGGCATCCGCGAGCCGATCGCCACTCTCCTGGTGCGCAACGTCCTCCTGGTCACCGCGGCGATGCCGGACGACCTGGCCGGGGCACTGGTCGACGCGCTGTTCGCCGGTCAAGAAGGATTGGCGCAGGCGAGCAGCGCGGCGCTGACCATCGACCCACGGTCGGCGATCGGCACCCAGCCGGTGCCGTTGCACCCGGGGGCGGCGCAGTTCTACCGAGCGGCCAAGACCGGCTGACCCGCGGCGGGTCGGCTCCGCGATCCCAACCGGTCGCTCAATGTGACACATCGGGCGTCAATCTCTACAACAATGCCGTCACGTCCCGGCCAGGACCATCCCGGTACAGGACGCGGCGAAGGCGAGAGTATCGACTCCCCACTCCAGACCGATGCTGGTCGAACCCGTCGTGTGCCCCACATCGACCTCCCGTCGAATCAATACCGGATGCGGACCAGAACTCGAATATTGTAAAGCCGCAGCCATCTTCCGCACGTGCATGGCATCCACCCGCGGATCCACATCAGGACAGGTGAACAGCACCGCGGGATAAGCGACACCCGACCGAACCTGATGGTAGGGCGAATAGGACAACAGCCGTTGGAGCTGGTCGGGATCGGCCGCGGTGCCGAACTCCTCGGTCCACAGCCGGCCCAGGCCGAACTGCTCGTACCGGACCATGTCCAGCAGGGGACTGGTGCAGATCACCCCCGCGTATGCCTCGGGATGCTGGGTCAACGCGGCACCGACCCCCAGCCCCCCGTGCGAGGCTCCCGAAAGCACCAACGTATCCGGGCTGGTCCAGCCATGCTGCACCAGCCAGTCCGCGGCGGCGTGCAGATCATCGAAGGTGTTCTGCTTGTTGGCACCCTGCCCGGCGCGGTGCCAGTGCTCACCTTCCTCGCCTCCGCCCCGCACATGGGCTACCGCGTAGCTGCCTCCGGCGCACACCCAGGCCTGCACCAGCGGGGAGTACGCCGGCCGCATCGAGATCCCGAAGCCGCCGTAGGCAGCCAAGATGGTGGGCCGGGGTTGGGTCGGCTCGGTCTCCGAGGTGATCAGGACCATGCGTACCGCGGTGGCGTCCTTGGCCGGATAGACCACCTGCCGGGTGTTGACCTCTGCCGGGGCGGGCCGCCGCTCGGCGGGATCGTCCCAGCGGGAGAGCCGACCTTCCCGGGCGTCGTAGCGGTACATCGTCGGGGGTGTCGTGTAGTCGGTGTAGGCGAACCAGATCTCATGCCCCCCGCCGGGCCGCCGCCGAATGTCCCGCACGGATCCCATTCCGGGCAGGGATATCTCACCCAAGCGCGCACCACTGTCCGGATCGTGCAGGCTCACTTCGCTGATCGTGTGCCGGGTCCGAGCGACCACCAGTACGGGGGCCTCCAGCTGCTCTCCGTCGAGGATGACGCAGTCGTCCAGGACGGCTTCGGGATCTTCCGGGATGACCTCGGACCACGTCTCCCACGACGGAGTCTGCGGGTCGAGCGCGCAGACCCGTCCGTTCGGCGCATCACGATTGGTGCGCAGGTAGATGAACCCCGACCGGCCGAACTCCGCGCTGGCCTGGGCATCGGTCTGCTCACCCCGGTGCACGATCCGCAGGTTCGGGTGCTGCGGGTCCGAGCGGGACAGCTCCGCCAGCCACAGGTCGTTGCGGGGGGCCATGCCGGGCGTCACCGAGACCGACAGCCACCGGCCGTCCGCGGTCACGCTGACCGCGAAGTGGCTACCCGGCGCATAGTCCTCGCCGAACACGCAGACATCCGCGGCGACCTCCTCGCCGATGCGATGCAACCAGATCCGTTGCCCCTCATGAGCGGCGAGGCGGGGGTCGGGCTGGTTGACGTAGTAGAAACCCTCGCCACCGGTGAGCCAGGCGATGGGTGAGGGTCGGCTCCAGGCAAGCGGGCCGTCGACCACCCGGCCGTCGCGGACGTCGATGACCCACAACACCGACTTCTCGCTGCTCCGCTCGCTGAGCTGGTAGGCCAGCAGATTCCCCTCCCACGAGGGTCGCCAGCTGACCAGGCCAGTCTTGCCCGACGGATCGATGCGGGCCGGGTCGAGGAGGATCTGTTCCGCCCCGTCGGGATCGATGACCACCAATACCGGATATTCGGCGCCTGCCGCCAGGCGCAGCACGAACTGGCGCGACCCCCGCCACAGGGGTGTCGAGACCGATCCGGGCGAGAACAGCCGGCTGAGCTGTCGACGAAAGTACGGCCGCTGGGTCCAGGTGTCCCGCGCGGCGCGAAACAAGGCGTCTTGTTCGACCGACCAGGTTCGGGTCTCGTCGCTGTGATCGTCCTCAAGCCACCGGTAGGGGTCATGTATCCGCCAACCGAACGCTTCTTCCGCAACGGACAGCCGCCGGGCGGATGGATAGGCCGGACGAGTCATCGAATTCCTCATCACGTACGAGAGCACACAGGACCATCAGGATCGCCGGTCAACGGGAACCGGCACCTACCGCGATCACGCGATAGGTGCCAGCCAATTCGTTGCCGGAAACCGGCGTCTCAGTCGTCGTCGCCAGAAACGAGCGCCGCACACCAAGCCGGCAGCGACACCTCACCGACGGCGGGGAGCATGAGCATTACCAAAATCGGAACAAGTTCCATGATGATTCCTCCTACCAGAGTGCAGTCGCAGCTGCATGGATGACTTCTCCATACTCAACGGCTGATCACCGAATGTCACCACGTAGATCGGCCGGAAACTACTCAGATCGGGATCGCGCCGTCCAGCCCGGCCGGCAGCCGGGCGACCACCAGCAACCCGCCCCCGGCCGGCAACTCGAGGCGCAGCTCCCCACCGACCAGCTCGACGGTGCGGGCGGCGATGGCCAGCCCGAGGCCGGAGCCCTCGACATTGCTCTGGGCAGGACCGCGCCAGAACCGATCGGTGGCCCGTGCCAGTTCAGCGGGCGCGAGCCCGGGGCCGGTGTCGCGCACGGCGACCTCGACGTGGGCCTCGCCGGCCGCGGTGCGCACGGTGATCGTCGCGCCCACCGGGGAGAACTTGACCGCGTTGTCCAGCACGGCGTCCAACACCGTCTCGATGGCCCCGGCCGGCGCGGTGGCGCGCAACCCGCGGGGGCCGTCGCGCACCAGACGCAGACCGGTGTGCTCGGCGAGCGGGCGCCAGGCGTCGAGCCGGTCGTCGACCTCCCGGTCGACGTCCACGACCACGAGCGGGGCAGTGCGCTCCGCGCGGGCCAGCGCGAGCAAACCGTCGAGCAGGGTGGAGAGTCGCTCGGCCTCCTCCAGCGCGGCCAGGTGGTCCTCGGCGGCCGGGCCGACCACCCGGCCGTCCAGGTTGGACAGCCGCAGCCGCAGCGCGGTGAGCGGGTTGCGCAGCTGGTGGCTGGCGTCCGCGACGAACGCGCGCTGGGCCGAGAGCGCCTGGGTGACGGTGTCGGCCATCCGGTCGAACGAGGCGGAGAGCCGGCGCAGCTCCGGCGGCCCGGAGCCGTCCGCGACCGGCTCGGCCACCCCCCCGGCCAGCACCGCGGCGGCCACCCGCCCGGTGCCCTCGTCGAGCCGACGCACCGGACGCATGATCCAGGTCACCACCGGCAACGCCACCAGTACCCCGAGCCCGAGGGCCAGCAGCGCGGCGCCCGCCACGAGCACCCAGACCCGCAGCTCGCCGGCGCGCAACCCGTCGGTGGGTGACACCGTGACCGCGACCCCACGCGCCTCCCCGTCGACCAGCACCGGCTCAGCCAGCACCATCGGCCGGTCGTCCCACGGCAGGATCATCGGGTAGGGCGCCGAACCCCGCTCGTTCGCGGCCAGGCGCACCCGCTCCTGGCCGTCCGCATCGAGGGGTGGCGGCGTGGCCCGGGACGCCGCGATCACCCTGCCGTCGAGGCCGAGCACCGTCACCGCGATGCCGTAGAGCTCGTCGTAGCTCGCCAGCTCAGCGGCCAGGCCGGCCGGCTCGGCATGGGTGATCGGACGCTCGGCGATCGAGGCGAAGTAGATCGTGTCGGCGAGCCGGTCGGTGAACAGTTCCAGCTGCGCACGCTGGGTGTCGGCCACGGCAAGGGGCACGCCGAGCCCGACGGCGAGCAGACCCACCAGGAACAGCACGATAACGAGCAACCGGGCACGCACCGCTAGCCCGGGGTGTCTTCGGGCGCGGGCTGCGGGCCGGGATCCGGTGCGCCCAGGCGGTACCCGACACCACGCACGGTCTGCACGAGCTCGGGACGACCGAGCTTGGTACGCAGGGTGGCCACATGGACGTCGAGCGTGCGGTTCGCCCCGGCCCAGCTGCGCCCCCACACCTCGGCGACGATCCGGTTACGCGTGCACACCGCACCGCGGGCTCCGGCGAGCAGCGCCAGCACCTGGAACTCCTTGCGGGTGAGCCCCACCGGCCGACCCCCGACGGTGACGGTGTGGCGCGCCAGGTCGATCGACACCTCCTCGACCACCACGACGCCGACCGGCTCACCCGGCGCGGCGCCCGGGCCCCGGCGGCGCAGCACGGCGTGCACCCGGGCCAGCAGCTCGCCGACGTCGTAGGGCTTGACCAGATAGTCGTCCGCGCCGCAGTGCAGACCCAGGATCCGGTTGTCGATCTCCCCGCGCGCCGAGACGACGATCACCGGCACCTCGCTGGCGTCCCGGATCGCCCGGCAGACGTCGATCCCGTCGATGTCGGGCAGGCCCAGGTCGAGCAGCACGACGTCGACATCGGCCAGATGGTCGACCGCGCCGCGGCCCCGGGACAGCCGGGTGGTGGTGATCCCGTGCCGGTGCAGCGCCGGACGCAGCGCGGCGACGATCCGATCGTCGTCCTCCACCAGCAGGATGTGCACGCGCCAGCCTCCGTTATCGGAGCGCAACCCTGAGCATCGTTCACGGTGCTGTACTCCTCCAGTGCCCGGTTCGCTAGCGTGCCGTCATGCTCGACAGGCCTGGAATCACCACTGATAGCACACCGATGATCCGGATGGCGGCCGTCGACAAACATTTCGGCGACCTCCATGTGCTCCGCGACATCAATCTGGAGGTCGCGGCCGGGCAGGTGGTGGTGGTGCTGGGCCCGTCGGGGTCGGGCAAGTCCACGCTGTGCCGCACGATCAACCGGCTCGAGCCGATCGACAGCGGCACCATCGAGGTCGACGGCCGCACGCTCCCTGCCGAGGGCAAGGCGCTGGCCGGGCTGCGCGCCGACGTCGGCATGGTGTTCCAGAGCTTCAACCTCTTCGCGCACAAGACGATTCTGGAGAACGTCACCCTCGCCCCGCTCAAGGTTCGCAGGACGCCCAAAGCGGAGGCGGAGAAGGCCGGGCTGGCGCTGCTCGACCGGGTCGGCATCGGGAACCAGAAGGACAAGTACCCCGCCCAGCTCTCCGGCGGGCAGCAGCAGCGGGCCGCCATCGCCCGCGCACTGGCGATGCGCCCCAAGGTGATGCTGTTCGACGAGCCCACCTCCGCGCTCGACCCGGAGATGGTCAACGAGGTGCTCGACGTGATGACCGCCCTGGCGCGCGACGGCATGACGATGCTCGTGATCACCCATGAGATGGGCTTCGCCCGGCGCGCCGCGGACCGGGTGGTGTTCATGTCCGACGGCGAGATCGTCGAGGACGCTCCACCGAAGGAGTTCTTCACCACACCGGCTTCCGACCGCGCCAAGGATTTCCTCGGCAAGATCCTCACCCACTAGTAGCTCTCCAGTCCCCCGACGAAAGGACCCGCGCCACCATGCGCCTCTCCCACCTCACCAGGATCGCCGTGGCCGCCGCGGCCGTGGTCCTCACCGCGACGGCATGTGGCGGCGGTGGCTCCGGATCTGACGGCGGCCCCGCACCGGCCGAAGCACCCGCCTTTGCCGCCGGCTCGACGATGGCCCGGCTGAGCGCGGCCGGCACGATGAACATCGGCACGAAGTTCGACCAGCCCGGGTTCGGTCTGCTGGGGCTGGACGGCACCCCCGCGGGTTTCGACGTGGAGATCGCCAAGATCATCGCCGGCAAGCTGGGCATTGCCCCCGACCGGATCACCTGGACGGAGACGCCGTCGGCCGTGCGTGAGGAGGTCATCGAGCAGGGCCGCGTCGACCTGGTCGCCGCCACCTACACGATCAACGACATGCGCAAGGAGCGGATCGCCTTCGCCGGGCCCTACTACGAAGCCGGCCAGACGCTGATGGTGCGCAGCGACGACACCACCGTGACGGGCCCGGAATCGCTGCGCGCAGCCGGTTCGCGGGTGTGTTCGGTCGCCGGCTCCACGCCGTCGCAGAAGATCCTCGAGTTCGTCGACCAGAGCCGGCTCACACTCTTCGACGTGTACACCAAGTGCGCCGATGCGCTGCGCACGAACCAGGTCGACGTGGTCACCACCGACAACGTGATCCTGCTGGGCTTCGTCAACTCCAGCAACGGCGGGTTCAAGCTGGTCGGCGCCACGTTCACCGAGGAGCCCTACGGCATCGGGATCACGAAGGGCGACGTCGCGTTCTGCGAGTTCATCAACACGACCCTGACGGAGGCCGCCGCGAGTGGCGCCTACGCCGCGGCGTGGGAGTCGACCGCCGGCGAGATCGCCGATGTCACGACCCCCGAGCTGCCGGCGCTCGCCCCATGCGTCTGATCATCGGCTGAACACCGCGGGGCGCGTCGGTCGGCCGAGCCGACCCGGCGCGCTGCCCGGTGTCCTCCCCCACGACGGGCTCCGCCCGCCGTGTACCCCTGTCTAGACGGAATCGGCGTGGACGTCATCTTCGAGAATCTCGGACTGTTCGGCCGTGGGGTACTCATCACCCTGCAGATCTCGCTGTACTCCGGCCTCGGCGCGCTCGTCCTCGGCACGCTCATGGCCGGGTTCCGGGTGTCCCCGACCCCCCCGCTGCGCTGGGTGGGCACGAGCTGGGTGACGATCTTCCGGAACACGCCGCTCACCGTTGTACTCTTCGCCATCGCGTTCGGTCTGCCGGAGATCGGCGTCAACGGGACGTTCTTCTGGTTCGGGGTCACCGGGCTCGCCCTCTACACCTCGGCGTTCGTCTGTGAGGCGGTGCGCAGCGGGATCAACTCGGTGCCACCGGGTCAGGCCGAGGCGGCCCGATCGGTGGGGCTGACCTTCGGGCAGTCGCTCGGACTCGTCGTGCTGCCCCAGGCGTTCCGCACGGTCGTCCCACCGCTGGGCAACGTGTTCATCGCTATGATCAAGAACTCGGCGATCGTGGGGGCGGTCGGGGTCGGCGGTGACCTGTACTCGGCCGGGATCCAGCTCACCGGCGCGGGCGGGTTCGCGGCACTGCCGGTGCTCACGGGAGTTGCGTTGGGTTATCTGCTGTTGACGATTCCCACGGGTCTGCTGCTCGGGCTCGTCGAGCGGAAGGTGACGATCTCCCGATGACCATCTCGGTCCTCTATGACGTCCCCGGGCCCCGGGCCCGCAGGCGAATCCTGATCGGCAGCCTCATCGCGGGTGCGGCGCTGCTGGTCCTCGTCGTGATAGTCGTGGCGCGGCTGGCCGCCCAGGACCAGTTCAGCGCGGAGAAGTGGGGTCCGATCCTCAACCCCGCCGACCCGCTGTTCCCGCTGCTGTGGACGCGGCTGGGGTTAGGCCTGATCAACACCCTCTACGCCGCCATCCTCGCGGTGGTCCTCTCCCTGGTCGTCGGCACGGTGCTGGCCGTCACCCGGCTGGTCAGCGCCTCGTGGTATCGCTGGCTCGTGGTCGGGTCCGTCGAACTGTTCCGCGGACTCCCCGTGGTGGTCACAATCTTCTTCGCGGCGCGGGTGCTCCCGGAGCTCGGGGTGAACCTGCCGATTGTGTGGTACCTGATCATCGGGCTCACGGCGTACAACTCGGTGATCATCGCCGAGATCGTGCGCGCGGGGGTGAACGCCCTGCCCTCGGGTCAACGCGAAGCAGCCGCCGCCATCGGACTGACCCGGGGCCAGAGTCTGCGGCTGATCCTGCTCCCCCAGGCGTTCCGGATCATGCTGCCGGCGCTGATCAGCCAGCTGGTGGTGATCCTCAAGGACACCGCCCTCGGCTTCATCATCTCCTACCCGGAGCTGCTCCGGACCGCGCAGATCGCCATCCAGACCCTGAACAACCCGATCCCGCTGTTCTTCACCGTGGCTGTGATCTTCATCCTGATCAACTACGCGTTGAGCAGGCTGGCGGTCTACGTGGAGCACCGGCTGTCGCGCGCGGGGCGGACCGCGGCACCGCCGGCCGCGGCGACCGCCGATGCCGGCACCGGTGTGGTCCCTGGCTGAGCCGGGGCACCGTCAGCTTCCCCCCGAGGTTCCACTGGACCGACCAGAAGATCCGAGTACACGTGTCTACTGCCTACTCGCCGTCGCCGTCGCCCACCTGATGCGCCGCCACGCCGCCCACGCCGGACTGCCCATGAGCGTCCGCGCGCTACTGACTTGGAGAGCGACCGAGAACGGAAGCCGCCCAGGATCTTCGCGATCTGATCGGCCGAATCCGGCACCGCCGCCGCTCAGAAACCGAGCTTGCGCAGCTGGCGCGGATCACGCTGCCAGTCCTTGGCGATCTTGACATGCAGGTCGAGGAACACCCTCGTCCCGAGCAGCTTCTCGATCTGCACCCGGGCGTCGGTGCCCACCTGACGCAGCCGTTCACCACCCTTGCCGATCACGATGCCCTTCTGGCTCGACCGCTCGACGTACACCGTGGCGAGCACGTTCAGCATCGGCACGGCCTTCTCGTGCCGACCCTCCCGCGGCGCCATCTCCTCGATCACCACGGCGATGGAGTGCGGCAGCTCGTCGCGCACCCCCTCCAACGCGGCCTCCCGGATGAGCTCCGCGACGAGGATCTCCTCCGGTTCGTCGGTGAGCTCACCGCCGGGATAGAGCTGTGGGCCGGCGGGCAGCCGCGCCACGAGCAGGTTCGCGAGCAGCCCGACCTGGAAGCCGTCGACCGCGGAGCACGGGACGATCTCCGCGAAGTCCATCAACCCGGAGAGCTGGGTCAGCCGCTGCGCGACCTGGTCCGGGCCGGCGAGGTCGGTCTTGGTGACGATGCCCAGCACCGGCGTGCGCGCGGCGACCGACCGCAGCTCGTTGACGATGAACTCGTCACCGCGGCCCACCGGCGCGTCGGCCGGAACGCAGAAGCCGATCACGTCGACCTCGGCCCAGGTCTCGCGGACCACGTCGTTGAGCCGGCTGCCCAGCAGGGTGCGCGGTTTGTGCAGGCCTGGCGTGTCGATCACGATCAGCTGCGCGTCCGGGCGGTGCACGATGCCCCGGATGGCGTGGCGGGTGGTCTGTGGCCGGCTCGAGGTGATCGCCACCTTGGCACCGATCAACGCGTTGGTGAGCGTGGACTTGCCGGCGTTGGGTCGACCGACGAAACAGGCGAAGCCGGATCGGTGCCCCTCGGCGACCTCGGTGAGACCCCGAGTCATGGTGCCACCCGCTCCCCGGTCAACCGGGCCATGATCGCGCGGCCGATCGGCAGCGCCGCGGTGGCCGCGGGCGAGGGCGCGTTGAGCACGTGCAGCGCCGAGCCCTTCCCCCGCCCCTGGTCGACGAACAGGAAGTCCTCGACCAGCGACCCGTCCGGTCGCACCGCCTGTGCTCGCACCCCGGCCCCGGCCGGCACCAGATGCTCGGCCCGGACGTCGGGCAGCATCCGCTGGATCTGCACGGCCATCGCCTCCTTGGACAGCGACCGGCGGACCTCGCCGATGCCATAGCGCCAGTGTCGTCGGGCCAGCCGGAGCATGCCCGGATAGGCCAGCGACCCGATGAGCTCCGCGGGCCTGATCGTGCCCCACGTGTACCCCTCCCGGGCCAGGGCGAGCACGGCGTTCGGACCGACGTGCACGGTGGCGTCGACGCCGCGCGTGGCGTGCACACCGAGGAACGGGAACGCCGGATCGGGCACGGGATAGATCAAGCCCGTGACGAGCTGGTCGGCCGGGGCCGTGAGACCGGAGTACTCGCCGCGGAACGGCACGATCCGCACACCCGGGTGAGCGCCCGACGCGCACGCCACCTCGTCGGAACGCAGCCCGGCACACACCACCGCCTGAGCGGCCAGCAGGTCGCCACCGTCGGTGCGGACCACGACGTCGTCACGGCGCCGGACCAACCGCAGCGCCGTGGTGCCGAGCCGGATCTCGCCACCGGATCTCGTGACCAGCTCGCCGAGCTTCTCGGCCACGCGCCGGTAGTCACAGACCCCGGTGGACGGGACGTACAGCGCGGCGACCCCCCGGACGTGCGGCTCACGCTCGCGCATCCCGGCCCGGTC
>JBOHEO010000137.1:0-15911 GCA_050701055.1 Pseudonocardia sp.
GATCGACGCCAGCCGCTGGAGCGTCGAGCTGCCCGGGTTGGATGCGGACGCGGTCCGCGCCGCCGGCGCCGCGCTGTGGGCACGGGAGTCCGTCGTCGTCGAGCGGGTCACCCCGTCGGGGCGACGTCAGATCGACGTACGGACCGCACTGGTACGGCTCGACGTAGACCTCGACGTAGCCAACCTGGACAACATTGATACAACAGACACACCTCCGGCATCGGCGAGGATGACTGCCCAGTCGCCGGTCTGTGCGATACTGACGGTGGTCGTACGGCAGACGATACCCGCTGTTCGACCCGATGACGTGTTGAGTGCGCTCGAGGTTGTCGCAGGTCTCAGACCGCCGGTGCCCCCGAAGGCGACCCGGATGGCCCAGGGCCTGCTCGACGACCGAGGCGACCTCGCCGATCCACTCGGCTCCAACCGGGTCACCACCCGAGTCTGAACGAGCGGGCCGGTTCCCGGTACCGGTGCCTCGCCGGCGTCCGGCACAATGTCGTGCACCACCCGCTCCGCCCAGGTCGAACCTCGGGCCGGAGCAGGAGTCAGACCCAGGATTGCTCGCCGCGTACCGCGCGGAGAGAGAACGCATGTGCCCCTGCGTGGCCGCCTTCTGATCAAGAGGGCGCCCGGGGGCGAAGGAGCTGAATGTCGAATAGCGATTTGCCCGCCGGTAGCACCGGCGGGCCGTCCACCGTACCCGCCCTCGACAACCTTCCCGCGAAGATGCGGGTGCACGTACTGGCCAGGTTGCTCGCGCTGCCCAGCCGGGACGTACTCGCCGCGTTGGCCGACCTGGGCGTCGAGGGTCGCAGTGCGCAGTCCAGCATTGATCGCAAGACGGCCGAGCTGGTCGTCAGTGCGCTCCTGCCAGACGCCGTCGCGAACCCCGAACCCGAGACGCCAAGCCTCGGGACCGCTGCGCCCCCCGCATCCACGCCGTCGCCAGAGCCGACCCCCTCAGCGGCCGCTCCGCTGGCACCGCTGTTCGCCCCGCCCACACCGCTGTTCCAGCCGCCGGCGCGCCCGGAGCGCACCCGCCGCCGCACGCCGCCCCCCGATCCCGTCGACGACGAGTCGGCCGTTCCCACCCGCACCGAGACCGCCGACGAGACCGCCGAACCGTCCGAGACGTCCGACGTCTCGGACGATCAGGACGACGGTGACAGCGGAACGTGTCGCCGCCGCCGGCGCGGACGCCGTGGCCGAGGCCGCGGGCGTGGCGTCGACGGTCAGGACGACGACAACGGCGACGACTCCGATGCCCCAGAGGGCGTCGACGCGACGGAGAGCGCCGACGACGCCTCCGCCGAGACGGCCGCCGAGGAGGACACCGAAGCCGGGGACGAGGAAGCCGACGAGGACGACGCGGGCGGCTCGCGTCGCCGTCGCCGCCGCCGACGCCGCCGCGGCTCGAGCGAGGACGCGTCCGAGACCGACATCGCCGACCCGCCGAACACGGTCGTCCGGGTTCGTCAGCCCCGTGAGAGCCGTTCGGAGGACACCGAGGGCGACGGTGTGCAGAGCGTCCGTGGCTCCACCCGGCTGGAGGCCAAGCGGCAGCGCCGCCGCGACGGCCGCGACGCCGGTCGGCGCCGCGTGCCGATCCTGTCCGAGGCCGAGTTCCTGGCCCGACGCGAGTCGGTCGATCGCACGATGGTCGTCCGGGAGCGCGGCGACCGCACGGAGATCGGCGTGCTCGAGGACGACATCCTCGTCGAGCACTTCGTCACCGACCGCGAGGGCGTCGGTGGTAACGCTGGCAAGTCCACTGTCGGCAACATGTACCTCGGCCGCGTGCAGAACGTCCTGCCCAGCATGGAGGCCGCGTTCGTCGACATCGGCCGTGGCCGCAACGCGGTGCTCTACGCCGGTGAGGTCGACTGGGACGCCGCCGGGCTCGGTGGCAAGGCGCGCCGCATCGAGCAGGCGCTGTCCAGCGGCGACAGCGTGCTCGTGCAGGTCACCAAGGACCCGGTCGGCCACAAGGGCGCCCGGCTGACCACCCAGATCAGCCTGGCCGGCCGATTCCTGGTGTACGTGCCCTCGGGTGGGGCCGCCGGGATCAGCCGCAAGCTGCCCGACATCGAGCGCCGCCGGCTCAAGGACATGCTCAAGGAGATCATCCCCAGCGAGGCCGGAGTGATCATCCGCACGGCGTCGGAGGGCGTGAGCCACCAGGCGCTGGAACGCGACGTCCGCAGGTTGCAGGCGCAGTGGGAGGTCGTCAAGGCCAAGTCGGAGCTGACCGGGCCGCACAAGCTCAAGGCGCCCACGTTGCTCTACGAAGAGCCCGACATGCTCATCAAGGTCGTCCGGGACCAGTTCAACGAGGACTTCTCCCGGCTCGTCGTCTCTGGCGACGACGCCTGGGACACCCTGTCGAACTACGTGGGCCACGTCGCCCCGGAGCTCACCGATCGGATCCACCGCCACGTCGGGCCGTCGGACGTCTTCACCGAGTACCGCATCGACGAGCAACTGCTCAAGGCGTTGGACCGCAAGGTCTGGCTGCCCTCGGGCGGCACCCTGGTGATCGACCGGACCGAGGCGATGACCGTCGTCGACGTCAACACCGGCAAGTTCACCGGGTTCGGTGGCAACCTCGAGGAGACCGTCACCCGCAACAACCTGGAGGCGGCCGAAGAGGTCGTCCGCCAGCTCCGGCTGCGCGACATCGGTGGCATCATCGTGATCGACTTCATCGACATGGTGCTCGAGGCCAACCGCGACCTGGTGCTGCGCAGGCTCACCGAGTGCCTGTCCCGTGATCGCACCCGCCACCAGGTGGCCGAGGTCACCTCGCTGGGCCTGGTGCAGATGACCCGCAAGCGGGTCGGCGGCGGGTTGCTCGAGCACTTCTCCGCCCCGTGCGAGCACTGCCGCGGGCGGGGTCTGATCGTGACGCCCGAGCAGGTGCCCGACCTGGTCGACACCGGCCGCGGACCCGATCGGGAAGGCCCCGGCCGGCGCTCCCGCGGAGGTCGCAGCCGGCACCGGGACAGCGAGCTCGACCGTCATTCGGGACAGCCCGCCGCTTCGCCGGAGCCCGCCGCCGCATCGCTCGCAGCCCCACCGGTCGTGCCCACGGCGGTCGCGCCCGACGACACCGCGGCATCGGTGGACACCGGCGCGCCCTCGCCGGCGCCGGTCGAGACCGGGCCCGCTGGGCCGCCCGCATCCGGCGCGGGGATCGACGAGGGCAGGCCCGCCGGTGTCGCACCGGTCGAGACGGTCGACGACGAGGTCGAGGACGTCGTCGTCGAGCGGACGGTCGCGGCCCAGGCCGACGCCACCCTGGCCGCGATCAACCAGGCCGAGGCTGATCACCCCGCCGCACGACAGGCCGGTCCGGCACCCGATCAGCCCGCCGCACGGCAGGCCGACCCGACACCGGACCAGCCCGACGCGGAGCTCGCATCCGCCGACTCCGGGCACGTATCCTCGGGTGCTCAGAACGGGCATGTGGCGTCCGCACCCGTTCGGCGGCAGCGCCGCGGCCGGGTCACCCGCACGGCCGGCGCACCCGCAGCAGCCGATGGCGGGTCGCCGGCGGTCACCGTCGTCACCGTGCCCACGGCGCGCGACGGCTCGGAGCCGGCCTCGGCTTCCAAGGCTGCGGCCACCCTGCCTCCGGTGGTGTCCCCGCAGCCGGAGCCGCCCGCGGTCAGCCGGCCCCGACGCGTCCGGCGAGCGGTCACGCGACCAGCCGGTCCACCGGCTGTCGACGAAGAGCAGGGAGCCGGAGGCGACCCGGTTTGACCTCCTCAGCACCCGTTCCGTACGCTAAAGGCTTGGCGCCGGGCCCGAATAAGATGATTGCGAACCCCGGCACGCGCGGTACTCGCCCCGTGGTCCGTGTATCAGTCGTCCCCCGATTTCAGGAGTCGTGCGTCAACGATGTACGCGATCGTCAAGACCGGCGGCAAACAGTACAAGGTGGCCGTCGATGACGTGCTCACCGTCGAAAAGATCAACGGTGAGCCCGGCGCTGAGATCAGCCTGCCGGCCGTGCTCCTGATGGACGGCGACGAACTGATCACCGATGCCGACGCCCTGGCTGGCGCTTCGGTGACCGCCACTGTGGTCGAGCACACCAAGGGTCCGAAGATCCGCATTCACAAGTTCAAGAACAAGACCGGATACCACAAGCGCCAGGGGCATCGTCAGCCGCTGACGAAGGTCCAGGTCATCGGCATCGCGAAGTAGAGGGAGACTTGGGCCATGGCTCACAAGAAGGGTGCGTCCAGCTCCCGCAACGGGCGTGACTCCAACGCGCAGCGGCTCGGGGTGAAGCGCTTCGGCGGCCAGGTCGTCAGCGCCGGTGAGATCCTCATCCGCCAGCGCGGCACCAAGTTCCATCCCGGCAACGGGGTCGGCCGCGGTGGCGACGACACGCTGTTCGCGCTGGTCCAGGGCGCGGTCGAGTTCGGCTACACGAAGGGCCGCAAGGTCGTCAACGTGGTGCCGGCGCAGGCCTGAGGCCTGCTTGCAGGGCCGAAGCATTCAGTGCTGAAGGCCTGCTTGCAGGGCCGGAGCACCAAGCTCTGGCAGCCTGTAGAGAAGTTTCGACGGCGGGCCGCCCTCCGGGGTGGCCCGCCGTTTCGTGTGACCCACGGGAGGCTCCGCCCCCGTGTTTCCCCAGGTGCCGGGAGCCGGATCGAATGGCGAGGTTCGTGGACCGCGTGGTGCTGCACACCACCGCGGGGGCGGGTGGCAACGGCTGCGCCTCCGTGCACCGGGAGAAGTTCAAGCCGTTGGGCGGGCCGGACGGCGGCAACGGCGGGCGCGGCGGCTCGATCGTGCTCGTCGTCGACCCAGGGGTGCACACCCTGCTCGACTTCCATCACCGCCCGCATGCGATGGCGCGCAACGGCAAGCAGGGGCAGGGCGGGTTCCGGGCCGGCGCCAACGCCGAGGACCTGGAGCTGCGCGTCCCGGACGGCACAGTCGTGCTCGGCCCCGGCGGTGCGATCGTCGCCGACCTGGTCGGTGCCGGCACCCGGTTCGTCGCCGCGGCGGGTGGGCGTGGTGGTCTCGGCAACGCCGCGCTCGCCTCGGCCGCGCGCCGGGCACCCGGCTTCGCGCTGCTCGGCGAGCCCGGCGAGAGCTGCGACCTCGTGCTCGAGCTGCGCTCGATCGCCGACGTCGGACTCGTGGGGTTCCCCTCGGCGGGCAAGTCCTCGCTGGTGGGGGCGCTGTCGGCGGCCCGGCCGAAGATCGCCGACTACCCGTTCACGACGCTGGTCCCGCAGCTGGGTGTGGTCAGCGCCGGCGAGCAGGTCTACACCGTCGCCGACGTCCCGGGGCTCATTCCGGGCGCGTCCGAGGGCCGCGGGCTGGGACTGGACTTCCTGCGCCACATCGAGCGCTGCTCGGTGCTCGTCCACCTCGTGGACTGCGCCACCTTCGAACCCGGTCGCGACCCGGTGTCCGACGTGCGGGCACTGGAGGACGAGCTGGCCCGCTACACCCCGGCGCTGGGTGGCGAACTCTCCGACCGACCACGGATCATCGCACTCAACAAGATCGACATCCCCGACGCGCGGGAGCTCGCCGAGATCGTCACCTCGGAGCTGCGCGACCGGTTCGGCTGGCCGGTGTTCCCGATCTCCACGGCAACCCGCGACGGCCTGCGCGAGCTGTCGTTCGCGATGGCCGAGCAGGTGCGCGCCCACCGCGCCGCCCAGCCGGTGCTAGAACCCACCCGGGCCGTGCTTCGACCCACGGCCGTGGACGACTCCGGCTTCACGTTGGAGATCGATACCGAGCTGCCCGGTGGGTTCATCGTGCACGGCTCGCGACCCGAGCGGTGGATCCGGCAGACCTCCTTCGACAACGACGAGGCCGTCGGCTACCTCGCCGACCGGTTGGCCCGCCTCGGCGTCGAGGAAGCCCTGGCTGCTGCGGGCGCCCAGCCGGGCGCGCCGGTGACCATCGGGGACGTCACCTTCGACTGGGAGCCCAGCACGCCCGCCGGCGTGGCGATACTGATGTCAGCCCGCGGCACCGACCGGCGCCTGGACCAGAGCGCCCGAATACCCGCCGTAGACCGGAAAGCGGCCCGAACCGACCGCCGCAGCCCCCAGCCCGACGAGCCCGTCCCGTGAGCTCTGTGGCGGGGCGAACGGCACTTTCGCACGCACCTAGCGGTCGAGAGTGCCGTTCGCCCCACGGCGTTGTGGGCGGCAAGCGGGTGGAGGAGCCGTGACGGTGGGGGGCTTGTCCACGGGGAGTACTCGCCGGCAGGTCGCGGGTGCCCGCCGGGTCGTCGTCAAGGTCGGGTCGTCGTCGTTGACCAGCCTCGACGGCGGGCTGGACCTCCTGCGCCTCGACACGCTGGTCGACGCGCTCGCCGCCCGCCGGGCCGACGGCAGCCAGGTCGTGCTCGTGTCATCCGGGGCGATCGCGGCGGGGCTCGCGCCACTGGGCCTCACGCGCCGCCCCCGTGACCTCGCCACCCAGCAGGCCGCCGCCAGCGTCGGTCAGCTGCTGCTCGCGCACGCCTACGAGACCTCGTTCTCCCGGCACGGGCAGGTCGTCGGGCAGGTCCTGCTCACCGCCGACGACATGATCCGACGCGCGCACTACCGCAACGCGCAGCGCACCTTGGAACGGCTCCTCGGGCTCGACGTGCTCCCGGTGGTCAACGAGAACGACACGGTGGCCACCGACGAGATCCGGGTCGGGGACAACGACCGGCTCGCCGCGCTGGTGGCGCACCTCATCGGCGCCGACGCCCTGGTGCTGCTCTCCGACGTCGACGGGCTCTACGACGGCGACCCGCGGCAGCCGGGATCACGGTTGCTCGCGGAGGTTGATGCACCGGCCGATCTGGAGGCGGTCATCGTCGCCCGGCCAGGAGCGACCGGTCTCGGCCGAGGCGGGATGGCCACCAAGATCACTGCGGCGGCGATGGCGTCGGCGTCGGGCATTCCGGTGTTGCTCGCCGCCGCCGAGGACGCCGCCGGAGCCCTGGAGTCGACCGAGGACGGTCCGAAGGTCGGCACTGCGATCCGGGCCTCGGGGCGGCGGATGTCCGCGCGGCGGTTCTGGCTGCGTCACGCCGCCGACGTGCGCGGCCGGCTCGACCTGGACGCCGGCGCGGTGGCCGCGATCATCGACCGCAGGGGTTCGCTGCTGGCAGCCGGCATCCACGGGATCTCCGGGGACTTCGTGGCCGGTGACGTGGTGGACCTCCTCGGCCCGTACGGGATGGTGGTCGCGCGCGGCGTCGTCGGGTTCGATGCGGCCGAGCTGCCCGCCCTGATCGGTCGGCGCTCCAGCGAGGTGCCCCCCGAGCAACGCCGCGAGGTCGTGCACGCCGACGACCTGGTACCGATGCAGGCACCCTGACCTGGTGAGGGTTGTCGCACCGGGCGTGCGACGTGAGACTTTGGGGCGATGGGAGCAGCCGAGCGGGCCAGGGAGCGTCTGGTCGATGCGCTGCGCGGCTCAGGACACGTGCACAGTCCAGCGGTGGAGGCGGCATTCCGGGCCGTCCCGCGGCACCTGTTCCTGCCCGGCTTGCCTCTGCGTGCGGCCTACGCGGACGAGGCCGTGGCCGTGCAGCACATCGACGGCGTCGCGACGAGCTCGGCATCGCAGCCGTCCATGATGGCGATCATGCTCGAGCAGCTCGACCTGCGGCCCGGGCACCGGGTACTGGAGGTCGGGGCGGGTACGGGTTACAACGCCGCGCTGATGATGCACCTCGTGGGAACCGGGGGCGCGGTCACCGCGGTGGACATTGACGCCGAGCTCGTCAGCCGGGCGGCGGGCAACCTCGCCTCGGCCGGCATCTCCGGCGTCGACCTGCACTGTGCCGACGGCGCGCTCGGCCACCCCGACGGTGCACCTTACGACCGCATCGTGCTCACCGTCGGCAGCGGTGACGTGCGGCCGGAGTGGATCGCCCAGCTCGCGCCGGGCGGTCGCCTGCTGCTGCCGCTGACGCTGCGCGGCAACCAGGTGTCGGTGGCACTGGACCTGGGTCCCGACGGCGTGCTGCGCAGCGACTCGGTGCACAGGTGCGGGTTCATCCGGCTGCGCGGGATGGGAGCGGAGAAGGAGATCACCCGGCTGCTGGCGACCGAGGGCCTGACCGTCCTGATTTCCCACGGTGCTCCGGAGCGGATCGATCCGGCCGAGGTCCGAGCTGCGCTGGCCGACCCGGGGCCGTTCCGCCCGGTCGCGGTGCGGTTGAGGTCATCGGACCTCTGGGACGGCTTCGGGTTGTGGCTGGCGCTCGCGGAGTCAGGAACGTGCCGGGTGTTGGCGACCGACCCGGACAGCGAGCGCGCCGCTGAGCTCTTCCCGCTCGGGACAGGGCTCGGGACGATCGCGCTGGCCGCTCCAGCCGGCGCGCCTGGATTCGCGGCGGTGGCGCTGCGTCCCGGAAACGAGATCACCGACCGGACCCGCCAGGTCGGCGTTCGCGCATTCGGTGCCGCAGGCGCCGGTCTGGCAGACCGGGTGGTCGCGGAGCTCGTGCGATGGGCTGCGGCGGGACGTCCCGGAGCTGGCGAGCTGCTGCTCCAGATCGTCCCCCGAACGGTCGAACTCACCCCACCTGGGTCCGGCGCAACCGTCGTCGCGAAGGAACACAGCCAGGTGCTGGTCAGGTGGTCGAACGCACGCTCGAACGCCTGACCGTCCTCATCCCACCACTGCCAGCGCGAACGGGAGCACCGTCGGCGCCCCGGCCCGGCGAAGCAATCTGACCGCAACCGTCATGGTCCAGCCGCTGTCGATCAGATCGTCGACGAGCAGCACCGGCCCGCCGAGCGCGCTGAGATCGGGCAATGACGCAGCATCGAATCCCTCCCACACCGCTGCCAGCCGCTGCGCAGAGTTGGCCTGCGCGCCGGGCCGGTGGCCGGCCGGTGCCAGCGTGCCGAGCAGCGGCAGCCTGCCGATCTCGGCGATCCGGCGCGCCAGGTGATGGAGCTGGTGCGGGCGGGTGCGTGACCCGATACCGACGACCCCGACCGGGCGCTGCGCCCAGCCCCATCCGGCCAGGACCCGTACGGAGGCATCGAGCACATCCTTCGGGACCGGGATGTCCGCCTCCCCGATCAGCTCGCGCAGCCGCGCACCCCATCCGATGTCGGACAGCCGGCCGATCACCCGGCCCTCCTCGGTGAGCTCCCCGGCGGCGATGCGACCCGACACCCCGATCCCCAGCTCGGACATCCCACTGGGCCACTGCTTGCGCGGCGGTACCACCACGCCGGGCCGGGACAGCCGTTCGCTCGCCGCGGCCGTCGCGCCCGCGTCGACATCGGGGCTCCATGCCGTGCCGGCACAGTTGTCGCAGCGCCCGCACGGCTGCGCGAGGGAGTCGTCGAGCTGGCTGCGCAGGAACACCAAGCGGCACTCGGTGGTGTCGAGGTAGTCGAGCATCGCCTGTTGCTCGACCCGGCGGGCCTGCGCGATCCGCCGGTGGCGTTCGCCGTCGTAGACCCAGGGCTCGCCGGTGCGGACCCACCCGCCCTTGACGCGCCGCGCCGCGCCGTCGCTGTCGAGCACCTTCAGCAGCATCTCCAGGCGGGTGCGTGACAGGTCCACCCGGGTCTCGATGGCGGCCGTGGACAGCGGCGGGGCGTCGAGATCCGGCAGGACGTCGAGGGTGTGGCGCACGACCGGCTCGGGTGGGAAGGCCAGCGAGGCGAAGTAGGCCCAGATGTCGCGGTCCTCCCGGCCGGGGAGCAGCACGACCTCGGCCCGCTCCACAGCGCGCCCGGCCCGGCCGATCTGCTGGTAGTACGCGACCGGCGACGCGGGCGCCCCCAGGTGCACGACGAATCCCAGGTCGGGCTTGTCGAAACCCATGCCCAGGGCGCTCGTGGCGACCAGTGCCTTGACCCGGTTGGCGAGCAGGTCGGCCTCGGCGGACAGCCGGGCGTCCGGCTCGGTCCGGCCCGTGTAGGAAGCCACGGGATGGCCGCGCTCACGCAGGAAGTCTGCGACCTCCTCGGCCGCGGCGACCGTGAGCGTGTAGACGATTCCGGCACCGGG
The DNA here is from genome assembly GCA_050701055.1 of Pseudonocardia sp. GTDB lineage: Bacteria > Actinomycetota > Actinomycetes > Mycobacteriales > Pseudonocardiaceae > Pseudonocardia. The sequence continues at coordinate 10,024 of JBOHEO010000137.1, forward strand.
CAGCTCGTCGAGGCGGGCGGCCAGCCAGCCCAGCCGCTGCGCCGGCGTGGGTAGCTGCACCACTGACAGCCGCAGGCTCTCGCGGTCGAGTGAGCCGCGCAGCACGAGCGTCTCCCCCGTGCCGTGCCCGCCCGTACCATTGCGGCCCAGCCCGAGCTGCTCGGTGACGTCGGTGACCACCCGGTCGTTGGCCGTGGCCGTGGTGGCCAGGACCGGGATGCCGGGCGGCAGCTCGGTGATCAGGGCGCGCAGCCGCCGGTAGTCGGGCCGGAAGTCGTGACCCCAGTCCGACACGCAGTGGGCCTCGTCGACCACCAACATACCGGCACTCGCGGTGAGCCGGGGCAGCACGCGGTCGCGGAAGTCGGGGTTGTTCAGCCGCTCGGGGCTGACCAGCAGCACGTCCACGTCGCCGGCCTCGACCGCGGCGTAGGTGCGCTCCCAGTCGGCGGTGTTGGCCGAGTTGACGGTGGCCGCGCGGATGCCGGCGCGCTCGGCGGCGTCGATCTGGTTGCGCATCAACGCCAGCAGCGGCGACACGATCACCGTGGCACCCGCTCCCGCCGCCCGCAGCAGGGCCGTGGCCACGAAGTACACCGCCGACTTGCCCCAGCCGGTGCGCTGCACCACCAGCGCGCGGCGGCGGTGCGCGACGAGCGCGTGGACGGCGGTCCACTGATCCTCCCGCAACCGCGCCGCCGGCCCGGCCAGACGGGCGAGCACCTCCTCGGCCTGCGCGCGCAGCGCCGCATCCTGCTGAGCCGTCCGCCGGCTGGTCCCGTCCACCTCGATGGTCACTGCCCCATGGTGGACCGTCGGACCGACAAATTCGCAGCGGGTCAACCTTTCGAAACCGTAAGGTCGACATCGTCCCGGCCGGTCCGCTGCGCACCAAGGTAGCCAATGCGGAGCCGGGCGCTCGGACCTTGTGCGCAGGCACCTCGCACAAGGCAGGATGACCCCGGTGAGTGCGCCCCAGTCCCCGCTGTTCGGCACCGTCACAGACGTGGCCGAACAGCTGGCCGGCGTCGGCTACCTGGCCTCCACCGCCGTCGCCACCACCGTGTACCTGGCCGACCGGCTGGGCAAGCCGTTGCTCGTCGAGGGCCCCGCCGGCGTCGGCAAGACCGAGCTGGCCAAGGCCGTCGCGACGGCCACCGGCTCCGGCCTGGTGCGCCTGCAGTGCTACGAGGGCATCGACGAGGCTCGCGCGCTCTACGAGTGGAACCACGCCAAGCAACTGCTGCGGATCACCGCCGGCCAGGGGATGCAGGACTGGGACGCCACCCGCGACGATGTCTTCTCCGAGGAGTTCCTGCTACCCCGCCCGCTGCTCACCGCGATCCGCCGCTCCGAGCCGACAGTCCTGCTCATCGACGAGATGGACAAGGCTGATGTCGAGGTGGAGGGCCTGCTGCTGGAGGTGTTGTCGGACTTCCAGGTCACGGTGCCGGAGTTGGGCACGATCACCGCTACCCGTCGCCCGTTCGTCCTGCTCACCTCGAACTCCACCCGGGAGCTCTCCGAGGCGCTCAAGCGGCGCTGCCTGTTCCTGCACCTGGACTTCCCCGACGTCGACCTGGAGCGCCGACCGTGACGAGCCGGGTCCCGGAGCTCACCGACATCAGTCCGACGCGATCAAGGCGGCGGCGGAGTTGCGGCTGAACTGACACGGAACACCCTGGCCACCACCGGGCGGCGAGAACGGCGGGTGATCCTCTGGGAGTTTAGTTTCACCCGGCTGGGCTACACCGGCAGCCCAGCCCCGGAACGCCATCCTCCGCAGTTCCCGCCCGGCCGGGGAATCGTGGGGCAAGCGTGCGAGCAACGCGGCGATCACTTCGCGGGCGAGCGGATTCCGATGTATGCGGCGCGGCGAGATCTTCTCCGCCCGGCGCAGCGCCACCCTCCTGGGTCTGCCGGACACGGGTGATCGCCGCCGCGATGTTCTCCACGGTGTGCGCCTCGAACCAGCCCAGGCCAGGCTCGCTCGCCGTCGGACAGAGCTACGCCATTCAGTGCGTCGAGCAGCACGGTGAGCGAGCACTACCTGGACGACGGGGCCCGGGCGGCACGGCCCCCTAAATCCCGGCCGGCCGCCGGTTGAGTGACCATCGCTTCGGCTGGTGGCCCAGAGGTCACCACCTTCTGTGCCTCTGCTCCCGGAAGGGCGATCCAGCGCCGAGTAGACGGTGGTAACCGACTGTGATAGGGCGGTACCTGGTCGGAGGATCAGCGGCGGAGTCGGATGCACTTACGGTGTGTGCTGGTCCCGTAAGGGGGTGAGTCGTGGCCGGTGAGGCTGGGCCGAGACGGGTCTCGGCGGTAAGGCCGTGGGGGCTGAGGGGCCTACGGCCGGCGCCGCCCGCTGGAGTACCGGTGTACCGATATGACCCGGTCCGGCAAGTTGCGCTGACGTCCGCCGGTGAGTTGTGGATCAATTCCAAGGAGGGCAAGACGTGGTCCTCGATCGCCGAGTTGGACGGTGATGAGGGTCGCTCGGAGACGTACGGTTGGGACGATGGCAAGGATGTGACGGAAAGCTGGTAGCGCGACACCATGACGGTCTTGATCGTCTCCCAGGAGCTGGACGCCACCGCTGACGAGGTGGTGCTAGCGCTCGGTGATCGTGGCGTTCCTGTATTCAGAATCGACCGGGCCTGGTTTCCCCAACGGCTCACCCTGGAAGCCGATCTCCGTGACGGCCATTGGGCTGGATACCTGCGTACCACGGAACGCCGCGTCGAGTTGGACGACATTCGGTCGGTGTGGTACCGGTGGCGATCAAAGTTCGTGTTGTCACCCCAACTGTCCGAACAGGACCGGCAGCACGCCGAACGCGAAGCCTGCACGGGATTCGACGGGGTGCTCTGCGCACTCGACGCTCGACACGTCAACCATCCCCATCGTGTTGCGGCGTTACCCAAGCCCGTCGAACTCCTGCTCGCGGCGCGATGCGGTCTTGACGTCCCGCGGACTACGATCTCCAACAGTTCCAGCCAGGTACGGGCCTTTGTGAACGGTTCCCACGGTGTGGTCAGGAAACTGTTTTCGTGCCACGTGGTTGATGACCCGGACCGCTCTATGATTGGGCACACCCGGCTGATCACGGATGACGACCTCATCGACCTTGATCACGTCGAATTGACCGCGCACCAGGTCCAGTACTACGTCGACAAGATCATGGATGTACGCGTGGTCGTGGTGGGCGACCGGATCTTTCCGGTGGCTATCCATCCCCTGAGCGAGGCCGCACGTGTCGACTTCCGTGCTGATTATCGTGCACTGCGGCACGAAGTCACCGAGCTACCTGTTCCCGTGGCGCAAGGAATTCGCCGGTTCATGGCCGAGAGCGGGCTGCTGATGGCGTCGATGGATTTCAGTGTCAGCCGTGAAGGACGCTATTACTTTCTTGAGTCCAATCCGGCTGGAGGCCAATATGGTTGGCTGGAAGTGAAAACCGGAGTGCGCCTCACCGAGGCGGTTGCCGATTTGCTCGCCCAAGACTGGATTGGGGTGTCATGAGCGACTGGAGACCCTACGCGTTGCGGCTGGCCGACCAACTCCAAGCCAGTGGCGACCTCAGAACCCCAGCATGGCACGCCGCGATCGCCGAGACTCCTCGTCACGTCCTGGTCCCCATCGTCTACGAACCACAGCAGTCCCACGGTTCGATCCCCAACACGCGCCTGAACACTGCCGAACACCTGGATTTGGTGTACTCGACCAGCACGTTGGTCACCGCCGTCGTGCCCAACAAATACGGCAGCCTGGTGCCCGTGTCATCGTCGACCAAACCCGACCTGATGGTGCGCATGCTCGAAACCCTCGACGTTCGCGAAGGTCAGCGGGTCCTGGAAATCGGGACCGGCACCGGCTACAACGCCGCCCTGCTGGCCCATCGCCTCGGTGCCGACAAGGTCTTCTCCGTCGACATCGACCCAGAACTCGTCAACGCCGCTCGCCGAAGGCTGGCCCGCATTGGCCATCATCCCCATCTCGCTGTCGGTGACGGGGCCGACGGCTGGCCACACCACGCCCCGTATCATCGGATCATCTGTGCCTGCGCCGTGCGCCGTATCCCCGCGGCGTGGTACGACCAACTCACTCCCGGTGGCCGACTGCTGGTCGACTTCAAACCACAAGGCGGTAACCTGGTACTGCTCGAGAAAAAGGCCGACCGGCTCGAAGGCCGATTCACCGCGCGGTACGCCGCGTTCATGGTCATGCGCCAGCACGACAACCACGACAACAGGCCGAGTCCGCAGTGGCAGCCTGAACTCCCATTGGACCGAGAACGCACAACTACAACACCCGCCGAGCCTCCCGTCGTCGTGCGATTCCTCAGATCGGTGACGTCGACCACCCAGCTACGGCACGGGTACACCTTCGACGAGCAGACCCGACAACCCACCGCAGTCAGACTAACCGCCGCAGACGGATCCTGCTGCGATGTCGAACTCACCCTAGCCGGCAACGGGACCCGTACCGTGCGCGAGGGCGGACCCACACCCCTATGGCCGGAGATCGAACGCACATACCAACAATGGCACGACTGGGGCGAACCGGGCTGGGACAGAGTCGGTATCACGGCAAGACCGGACGCCTGGACGTTGTGGCTAGACGAGCCAAACAACATCATCTCCTGGACGTCTCCGCCGGATTGAACAGGCCGAAGCCGGCCTGGCATGGCGACAGGCGGCGGAGCCGCTGCATACGTCATGCTGCGTGAGTAGGCTCGAAGTATTCGAACCAGGGTCACGGTCACCGTCGACGCCGAGGTCGTCAAGGCTGCCGAAGCGGCGGTTGCGGCCGGCCGGGCGCCGTCGGTGAGTGCATGGGTGGCGCAGGTGATGGCGGAGCGGTCGCGGCGCGAGCAGCTTCGCGACGTCCTGGCCGAGATCCGGGCTGACCTGGGCCCAGCGACCGACGAGGAGACCGCGTGGGCCCGAAGCGTCCTCGGCCTGTAGTGCTCGACGCGGGTGGCCTCATCGCCATCGAGCGAGCCGACCGGCGGATCTTGCGGCTGCTCGAGCTGGCCGAGGAGGTCCATGTCCCGAGTGCCGTCGTCGCGCAGCTGTGGTGGAACCCGGCTCGCCAGGTACGCCTGGTCCGGATGCTGGCTGCCGAGTCGGTGACGCTCGTCCCGCTCGACGGCGTGGAGGCCAGGGCGGTCGGGCAACTCTGCGGCGCGACCGGAACTGCCGACGTCGCGGACGCGTCGGTCGCGCTGGTCGGCCGTCGGACCGGTGGCGTCGTCGTCACCAGCGACCCCGACGACCTGCGTCGCATCGATCCCCAGCTTGACCTCGTGGTCTGCTGAGTCCCTCGGTCATCCGGCGCCGAAACGAGCCCGGGTGGCCTGAGGCAGGTGGGCCGATCCTACGCTCACCGCGGCGCCTGGGCGGCCGGCGGTTCACAGGGCATGCTGGCCGCGTGGAGACGGTACCGCGGATCGGGTCCGAGCACGGGTTGCCCGGTCACCTCGTCGACTTCGTCGCCGCCCTGCGCCGGCACGGCGTCGCCGTCGGACCGGGGGAGACGATCGACGCAGCCCACGTGCTGCGCGTCCTGGATCTGATCCACCGCGAGCACCTGCGCGAGGGCCTCGCCGCCGCCCTGCTGCGCCGTTCCGGGCAGCGGCAGGCGTTCGACACCCTCTTCGAGCTGTACTTCTCCGCCGCGCTGGGCACCGGCACCGGCGAGGTCGACGTGCCCCGGGTCGGCGACGAGGACGACGGTCCGGTCGATCTCGACGCGCTGCGCGACGTCCTGGCCGACCTGCTGCGTGACGGCGACACGGCTGCGCTGGCCGAGCTCGCCCGCGTGGTCGTCGATGCGCTCGGCCGGGCCGGTGCCGCCGGGGCGGGTGCGCAGGGCACCGAGGG
>JBOHEO010000138.1:0-15894 GCA_050701055.1 Pseudonocardia sp.
GTCGTGGTGAATCCCGGCGATGTCATCGTTGCCGACGAGGCTGGCGTCGTGGTGGTCCCGCAACAGATCGCGAAGGATCTGTTGGAGCGCCTGCGCGCGAAGGCCGACAGCGGTGCGGCCTACATCGCGGCGGTGCAACGGGGTGAGTTCAGCAACGCCTGGGTCGACACCCAGCTCGCGGCGCAGGGTTGCCCGATCGAACCCTACGTCGGTGGTCTGGACACGGCGTTCGCCGAATTCCCTGCAGTGCAGGCGGCGGGCCGCCAGGTGGGAACCGAGGTGCGGGATGCGCGGTAGCGCGCTCCTGCCCATCCCCGCGCAAGCCGCCGTTCGGATCCAGGCCGGCACCGAGCTCACGCGCGGGCTCATCCGTCAGCGCACCTCGACGGCCCGGCGAACGGAGCGGGGCCACCAGGACGCCTACTACCGGGATCTGTGGGTCGACGCGGCCGCGCACGTCGGTGCCCCCGCCCGGGCTCTCGACGACGGCGCGCTGGAGATCACCCTGGGCACGGCGGTGGTGCGCGTGCGCGGTACGCACTGCTCGATCGACAACCGCGAGGTGCTGCAACGGGCCGGTGACAAGGTGCTGGTGCACCGGCTGCTCGGTGCGGCGGGCCTGCCGGCGCCGGAGCACGCCATGTTCACCCTGGCCGAGTTCGAGCGGGCGCGGGCGTTCCTCGCCGACGCGCCCGGTGACTGCGTGGTCAAGCCCGGCCAGGACAGCGCCGCGGGCAGCGGGGTCACCACCCTGGTGCGCGGCCCGCGCGACCTCGTCCGGGCGGCGGCGGTGGCCGCGGGGGTGGGTGCCCGGTCGAGCAGGGTGGCCAAGGCGGCGGGTCGGGTGCGACGGCTGACGGCGATGTACGGCCAGCTCGGTGCCGTGCCGCTGCTGATCGAGCGCCAGGTCGCGGGTGGGAACTACCGGCTGCTCTACCTGGACGGCGAGCTGGTCGACGCGATCCGCCGAGGCGTGCCGAGCGTCGTCGGGGACGGTTGCAGCAACGTCGGGGACCTGGTGGAGCGGCTCAACGCCCACCGGCTCAGGGCCGGCGGGGTGATCGGGCAGTCGCTGGTGCGCCAGGACCTCGACTGCGAGCGGACCCTGGCCGACCAGGGGCTGACCTTCACCTCGGTGCCCGCCGCCGGTGTCGAGGTCCGGATCAAGACCACGATCAACCAGTCCGCCGCCGACACCAACCACCCGGCGCGCCACGAGCTGTGCGCCTCCATCGTGGAGCAGGCCGCGCGCGCGGCGAAGATCGTCGGTGTGCGGTGGGCCGGCGTCGACGTCATCACCCCCGACCCCACCGTGGCGCTGGCCCGGTCCGGGGGACGGATCCTTGAGGTCAATACCACCCCGGGCCTGGCGATGCACCACCATGGCCGGCCGGGGCAGGTCGAGCCGGCCAAGGTGCTGCTCGAGCGCCTTGTGGGCTCGGCGCCGGCCGAGCCGGTCCGGGTCGAGGGCGCGTGGTGACCGACCCCCTCCGGCCGCCGGTCATCGTGGCCGGGGGTGCAGCGAACGCACTGTCGATCGCGCGGAGCCTGGGAGCGCTCGGGGTGGCGGTCCATGGCCTCGGCGTCCTTCCGGCTGTCATGGCGTCGCGGTTCATCCGGCCGATCGAGCTCCCGGCCGACGGTGAACCCGAGCAGGTGTGGGCGAAGTACCTGCTCGGGCCGGACGCCGAGACGCTCCGTGGCGCGGTTGTGGTCGCGGGCAGTGACGTCGGGATCACCGTTCTGGCGCGGCACCGCGAGCAGCTGCTCGAGCGATTCCGGCTCGACGTGTCCGACGTCGACGCGCAGCTGGGCCTGCTCGACAAGCTGTTGACCTACCGCCTGGCAACGGCCGCCGACGTGCCCACCCCCCGGTTCTGGCGGGTCGACGGCCCGGACGACCTGGAGCACCAGAGTGCGGAGTACGTCTACCCGCTCATCGTGAAGCCGTTGCTGTCGCATGAATACCAGGCCCGCTTCCCCGGCAAGTTCCGGGTCGTCGGTGACCTTGCCGAGCTGCGAACGGTGCATCAGGAACTGACCGACGCCGGTCTCTCGGTGATGCTGACCGAGCTGATCCCCGGTCCGGACACGTTGCTGTGCAGCTACAACACCTACATCGACCGGTCGGGCAGCCCGACGTTCGACTTCACCAAGCGCACCCTGCGTCGCTTCCCACCCGGTATGGGACTCGGTAGCCACCACGTGACCGACTGGAACCCCGAGGTCAAGGAGGTGGCGCTGCGGCTGTTCAAGCACGTCGGCCTGCGCGGGCTGGCCAACGCCGAGTTCAAGCGGGACGAGCGGGACGGTCAGCTCAAGCTCATCGAGTGCAACGCGCGGTTCACCGACGCCGCTCCGCTCTTCGCCGCTGCGGGGTTCGACATGGCCCGGCACGTCTACTTCCAGATCCTGGGCGAACCGCATGAGCTGCCCCGCACCTACCCGACCGGGCTCCGCATGATCTACCTGTCCAATGACCTGCGGGCCTTTCGCATCCTTCGGGCCCGGGGCGAGCTGACCTTCGGGCAGTGGGTGCGCAGCGTGGCCCACCGCCAGACGTTCCCCTTCCTGCGCCTCGACGACCCGGGCCCGGCGCTCGTCCGCGGCCGCACGAGGTTGGCCGATTTCCTGCGTGCGCGTGCGCGGGGCCGCCGGGTTGCCCGGCAAGGGCGCTGAGCTCCCTGGCCGGGTGCTGAGCTCCCCTGGCCGGGTGGCGTTCAGAACTGGCAGTCGCCGTCCAGCGGGATCCGGCGCCACCGGCCGAGCAGGTCGGTGATCGGTGAGACCGGTGCACCCAACACCGGGTCGTCGGCCAGCCTCGCGGTGAACCGCGGTGCCCCGTCGAGCTCGTAGTGCACCTGCCCGTCCGGGTACTGCGCGACGAGCCGGCGGGCCTCGGTGAGGACCACCAGCTCGTCGCGCTTGTTCTCGACCGTGTCGACCAGCCGCCGGTCGCCCTTGGCGTGGATGAAGCGGACCAGGTGATCCTGGCTGTCGAAGAGCCGCACGGCCTCGGGGAGGACCAGGTGGTTCCAGTGGCCGGACTCGGTCCGGAGGTTGCTGTACTGATCGAACGAGTAGTCGGTCTTCAGCCCGACGTAGGGGCTGGCCGCGTTGACGATGAAGATGGCGAGCGCGCCGATGAGCACGCCGTCGCGCACCCGCAGGCCGACCGGCGGGATCGGGTCGCGGACGAGCTGCCCGCGGAGCCTGGTCAGCAGCCAGGCTCCCAGCGCCAACCACCCCAGCCCGATCGCGATGGCGCTCCACCGGCTCACCCGCACCGCGAGCTCGAAGGGCATGAGCTCATCGACCTCGAGGGCGAGCAGCCACGTACCGCTGAGGACCACCAGGGCCCAGGGGGAGCGCAGCGCGGTGCGCAGACTCCGACGCCGGTCCCGCGGAACCCAGGCGCGCAGCGTCGTCGCGGCGCCCGTCAGCATCCCGACGGGCAGGAACAGCAGCAGGGCGCTCCAGGACAGGACGGCCTGGGAGGGGTTTCCCCCGACGGTGAGCACGGCGTAGTAACCGAGTGCGACGACGATGCCCGCCGACCTGGTGGGGCGGAACAGCAGCAGGGCGGGGATCCCGAACTCCAGTGCCAGCATGGCGACCGCCGCGGCGGGGTAGAGCGCTTCGGGAACCCGCAGCACCGGGATCTCATCGATGAAGTCCGGGGCGCAGGTTCCGATGTCGAACAGGAAACCGGTGTTGAGCTTGGCGAAGGCGTCGAGGAACCAGGACAGCAGGAACGTGATGCGAAGGAAGGGTGCTATCCGCTCGAACACCGCGCCGGGGTCGCCGGCGATCCGGGGTGAGCGCAGTCTCAGCACCACCCAGGACACGGCGACGGCGGCAGCGGTGAGGTGGGCGAGGAGAGCGGCGCTGTAGGGATTGGGCAGCAGTGAGATGAACTCGATGCCGAGAATCCCGCACAGCAGGGCGGTGCGCCCCACGGCGGCGGGCCGCAGGATCACCGCGGCCGCGGCGATTCCGGAGAGGGTGTGCACCGACCACACGGGCACGACCGCTTGCCACTCGAACACGAGAACGGCCACGGCGAAGGCGACGGCCCAGACCGTGAACGCGGTGCCTGAGTGGGTGACGGCCCGAACCGGCTGCGTGGCCGCGAGCGCGTTCGACGTCACGAGCGGGTTCACAGCCGCCCGTGGCTGCGTGGCCGCGAGCGCGTTCGATGTCACGAGCGGTTGCCCGGCTGAACCGGGCTGCGGGATCGGGTGCGGGACGGTACGCGGCCGGGGGAGCGGATGCGGCACGGGGTACGGGGCCTGGCGCGGGCGTGGGGTCGGTCGGGTGCGAAGGCTTGTGGCTGCGGTCGTCCTCGTGCAGACGTTCAGCTGCATGTCGTTCATTTCCTTCGGCCCAGCCTGCGACAAAGCCAGGCGTTCGTCGTGAGTCGACGGTTCCATCGGCTGTAGCGGGTGGGCGTTACTGAGATGGCAGCGGCTGTCGCTGCGGCTGAGCGGTGATCCGGGCTGGTCAGCGTTTCGTCGCTGGCGCCGCTGTAACATGTTCTCCAGTTTCTTCAGTGCCCGACCCAGACGGAGATGAGGTTCGCGACGTGAGCACGGCAACGCCGGTCGAGACTGCCGAAGCCACGCGGACCGGGCGGCCGACCCGCCGGGGCATCGTGGACACCGACGTGCATCCGGTGCCGCGCAGCGCGGACGAGATCCGGCAGTACCTGCCGATGCCGTGGCGCGATCTCTACCAGGGCGAGCGGCGGGCCTTCTACAACAACCCGGTGCACGGTTCGCGGCTGGACAGCGTGCCACCCGACGGCGGCCCCAAGGGCTCCGATCCCGACTTCCTGCGCACGCAGCTGATGGACTCCTACGGGGTCACCCATCCCATCCTCGTCCCGCGGAGCTTCTGCAACATCCAGCCCGATCCCGACTACGGCTCGGCCATCGCGGCGGCGTTCAACGCGTGGCTGGCCGACACCTGGCTCGACCGCTACAACCACGACGAGGCGTTCAGGGGCTCGATCACGATCAATCACCACGACCCGCAGCGGGCGGTCGAGGAGATCGAGCGCTGGGCCGGCCACCCGCACATGGTGCAGGTGATGACCGACTCGGGCGCCCGGGCGCCGTTCGGGCAGCGGCAGTACTACCCGATCTACGAGGCGTGCGAGCGGCACAACCTGCCCTTGGGTATCCACCCGGGCACCGAGGGGATGGGGGTCAACATCCAGCCCACGCCGGGGATGCCGACCCACTACATCGAGTGGCACTGCTCGATGTCGCTGGCGTTCCAGTCACACCTGGTGAGCATCCTCACCGAGGGGGTGTTCGAGCGTTTCCCCGGTTTCCGGATCGCCCTGCTCGAGGGTGGGGTCGCCTGGCTCGCCCCGCTCATGTGGCGCCTCGACGCCTACTGGAAGGCGCTGCGGCGCGAGATCCCGTGGGTGCGCAAGGCACCGAGCGAGTACCTGCGCGACCACGTGCGGCTGGCCACCCAACCTCTGGAGCGCCCGGCCGACGACCGCCACCTGCTCTCGATCCTCGAGGCGATGGACGCCGAGCACATCCTGATGTTCTCCAGCGACTACCCGCACTGGGACTTCGACTCGCCCACCCGGGCATTCCCGAAGCTCCCCGACGATCTCTGGCAGAAGATCTTCTCTGACAACGCGCGTGCCTTCTACGGCCTGACCTGATGGCGACGCACACCGTCGCCCGGGTCAGCGAGCTGCCTCCAGGGCACCGGAAGATCGTCGTGGTCGACGGGCGTTCGATCGGCGTGTTCAACGTGGCCGGGCGGTTCTACGCGCTGCGCAACGCCTGCCCCCATCAGGGCGCGCCGTTGTGCCAGGGGTCGCTCGGCGGCACGGCCGCGGCCAGCAGGCCCGGGGAGTACATCTGGGAGCGCGCGGGTGAGATCCTGGTGTGTCCATGGCACGGGTGGGAGTTCGATGTCACGACCGGACGGAGCATCGTCAACCCGCATCGCACGCGGGTGCGCAGCTACCGGGTGAGCGTCGAGCACATGGTCCCTGGCGAGATTCCAGCCCCTGACGAGAACCCAGCGTCCGTGGGGATCATGTCGCCCGCGGACGAGGACGAGCGGGTGCCGACCTTCCCGGTCAGCGTCGACGACGGGGTCATCCTGCTGCACCTTTAGGGCTGACCGATCCGGCCGAGTCCGACCGCCTCCAGGTCACCCCGCCTGCACAGACTGATCACCGTTCACCGAGAGCTGGGACTGCATCGAATCTCCGCAGCGATCGGGCCAGACGGCTGGCTCGTCGTGCTGACAGCTTTCGGGAAATGGGCCGAAGGTGCCGGTGCAACTTCCCCGCATCGACATCGTAGCCAAGGTCCGGAGCATCAACCGCCGGAGCTCCGAGCTTCAGCAGGGGAGTCTGGGGACGCAGCGGAGAGACACATCGAAATTCCGGTGCACCTGCGCGCACTAGTCGCGATAGCCGTGCTATCCGTCATACTCGGGACGATAATTGGCTGGCGGTCGGATTCCTGTTGTGGCGCATAGGGAGCGAGCGGGGGTTGACATCCCCAGGTTCTCAATGCCAGGGAGTCGAGACCTTGACATGTGGGTCAGGTTCCGGCGCGCTGTCGTTGTGGTTGTCCGCGCTGCGCTAGCCGGCGGGGTGGAGGAGGGACCGGACGTGGGCGGCCTGGTCTGCCAGCCCGTTCTCCTCGCAGGCGCCGGCCAGCTGTTCCAACACGTCGCGCCGCACGGGGATCCCCTCCGCGCGTCGCCGCTGCGCCCGTTGTGCACCCAGCTCGCCACTGAAGTACACCCCGTCGGCCCCCTCGGCCACCCGGAGGTCGTGCAGGCGGTCCACCATGGCCTCGACGCGCGCGCGGGTGTGCTCCCGCGGGCCAAGCAATCCGGGGTCGACCACGATGAACACCTGGCCGAGGTTCTGCGGGCGGTCGAAGTCGGTGTACATCGAGCCGATCTCGTCGTCGAAGTCGGCGTCGCACAGCAGGCCCGCGAGCAGGGTGACGACGAAGCTGAGCCCTGAGCCCTTGACGCCACCGACCGGCAGGACGCTGCCGGCCATGGCCGCCACCGCATCGGTGGTGGGGCGGCCCGCATGGTCGATCGCCATTCCCGGCGGTAGCGGCCGCCCCGCGGCGGCGGCGATCCGGATCTGCTCGCGCGGCATCGCGGAGGTCGACATGTCCAGCACGAACTCCCCGTGCCGTCCCAGCGGCACGCCGAAGGCCAGCGGGTTCGTGCCGAGGAACGGCTCCGCGGCGCCGTGTGGCGCGACTGCCTTCGGGCCGTTGGAGCACACGATCGCGACCAGGTCCGCGCGGGCGGCCCGCTGCGCGTAGAAGCCGGCGGCACCGAGGTGGGTGGAGCGGTGCAGGCTCACCAGACCGATCCCGTGTGCTGCCGCGAGCGACATCGCGAGATCGGTCGCCCGGACCGCCGCCGCCGGCCCGAGGGCGTCCCCGGCGTCGAGCCTCCGTACCGCCCCGCGGCCGCCGACCTCGACCATCGCGGTGGTTCCGCCGGCCAGGCCGCGCCGGACGCGTTCCAGGTACGCCGGTGCGCGGTAGACCCCGTGCGCCGAGAGCCCACGCAGGTCGGCGTACACCAATGCCTGACCGACGGCGGCGGCATCACCGGCCGGTATGCCGAAACCCTCGAAGCACTCGCTGACCGCCCGCTCGAGCTCGTCGGCAGGCACCTGGACGGGGATCATCGGCTACCGGGGGCGGAAGCGGCGGCTGAGCTTGGCCACCCGCCCCGCGGCGCGGGCGAACGCCGGCGCCGGGTCGCGCAGGCGCAGGACGGGGAAGGTCTGCCGGTGGGCCAGGCTCCGGACCCAACGCCCGAAGGTGAGTTCGCCGGTCCGGCGCAGTGCGAGGAACGCGCGCACGTCGTCGGTCGGATAGATCATGCGCAGGCCCGCGGGATAGCTGACCGGCATGTCGTGGCGGTGGCCCAGGATGCGGGAGTACACGTGCTGGGCCAGGTCGAGGCCGGCCGCGGCGACCAGCGGGTTCGCCGCGCTGAACCGAGCGTTGCATTCGACGAGCTTGAGCTGCCCGTCGCGCACGTCACGGATGAACTCCACGCCGGCCACCCCGCGCAGACCCACATGCTTGAGCAGCGCCAAGGCGAGGTCCTTGACCTCGGGGTTGTGATCGGTGACGTGGTAGCAGGCCAGGCCCTCGTTCGGCGGGAAACGCCGGATCACCCGCTTGGTGAAGTCGTAGGTCGGGTTGCCGGCGGGGTCGAGGTAGGTGGCGTAGCTGCACAGCTGCTCGTCCGAGCCGGGGATCTTCTCCACGAGCATCACCGCGACCCCCGCCCCGTCGAGCTCCCGGTGCGCGGTCAGCAGCTCGGCGAAGTTCGCCACGACCCGGAACTTCTTGATCCCGGGAAAGCGGGCCTTGAACTCGTGGGAGAGCAGCGGCTTGACGATCAACGGATACACCAGCTCACCGCGGTACCGCTCCAGGTCGCCGGGCCCGTCGACCGGCCAGAACCGCGGTGTGGGCACGCCGGCCTCAAGGGCCAGCCGGTACGTGGACAGCTTGTCCAGCATGGCGAGCTGGGCGGGAACGTCGCACTCGTCGAGCCGGAAACGCCCGAGCAGGCGCTCGCGGTGGCGGGCCAGCACGAGCAGGCCCACGTCGCTGGTGGCGAGCACGACCGCCCCGCGCAGGTGTTCGGTGGCGGGCCCCAGCAGGCACCGGGCCCACGCCGACTCCGGGTCGAGGTCGGGTCGGACCGGGATCGCTCGCAGGAAGCGCGAACGTTGCGCGAAAGCCGCGACCCCGATGCCGTGGACGGTGACGCCGGTCGGTCCCAAGCTGCGTGCGACCGACAGTGCGCTGGTGTCCCCGCCCAGGACGATCACCGGCGGTTGCGCGCTCATCGGGCCAAAGATAGGCCAGCACCACCTGGTTCCCCCACGCCGGGTCGGAGGTCCGGTGGTCCGCGCGCGGAGTGATCGAACGGGTATCTGCCGAGAGCAACGATGCTCCGCTGTCATGAGTAGGCTTTCGCCACGGTTAAGGCGGACCAGATCCGGGCAAGATCGGGACGGGGACCCGAAAAGGCGCTCACGCGATTCGGGGTGGCCGAGGGGCGCGCCTCGTTGACGTAAGGGACGAATGGCCAGTCATCAGACGGACAGGGATCCGGCGGCATCCGCCGGCCGGACGGTCGACGTCGTCGGCCCGCTGGGGAGGATGCTGCGCCGGGGCGCCGCAATCTCCGGCTTCACCCTGGTCCTGGTGCAGGTCACGTCGCTGATCACCACGCTCGCGCTGGCCCGGCTGCTCAGCCCCGAGGAGGTCGGCCTGTACGCAACGGGCACGGTGCTGACCGGGTTTCTGATCATGTTCTCCGAGGGTGGGCTGCGGGGCGCGCTGGTCCAGCGGGAGAAGGACGTCGAGGACGCGGCGGACACCGTGTTCTGGGCCACCGCAGCCTCCGGGTTGGTGATGAGCCTCGCGGCCCTCGCTGCGTCGCCCCTGGTGTCGCTGATCTTCCGCGACCCGAGGGCAGGAGAGATCGCCGCGATCACCTCCGGGATGCTGCTGATGCACGCCCTGACCAACGTTCCCGACGGCCTGCTGCAACGTCGGTTCAACTTCAAGCGCCGCCTGATCGTGGATCCGGCCAGGGCGATCGCGTTCGGTGCGGTGGCGGTGGCGCTGGCCGCCGCGGGGTTCAGTGTCTGGGCGCTGGTGATCGGCAACTACGCCTCCATGGCGGTCTGGTTGATCGGCAGCTGGGCGCTCGGCCAGTGGCGCCCGGGCCGCGGGAACCCCTCGATCCGGCTGTGGCGGGAGCTGGGCCGGTTCGGCTTTCCGCTGCTCCTGCAGAGCCTGGTGTGGCAGATCCGGGAAGCCGGGCAGGCCGCGCTCGTGGGCCGGTTCCTCGGCACGGCGGCACTGGGCCACTTCCGGTACGGGCGTCGGGTGGGTCTGGTCCCCGCGCAGGCCGTCGTGCAGGTCGGTTCGTACGTGCTGTTCCCGGCGTTCTCCCGGCTCGCCAGCGACCCCGAACGGCTCAGGCAGGCATTCCTCCGGTCACTGCGGTGGCTGTGGATCGCCTCGGCCCCGTTGGGTGCGCTGATCATCGCGATCGGTGAGCCCGCGCTGGTCGTCCTGCTGGGCGACCGATGGCGGCAGGCCGGTGTGTTCCTGGTCGCGATGGCCGGCTACGGCGCGACCATCGGGTTGAAGGCCACCGCCGGGGAGGTGATCAAGGGCAGTGGCCGGTCCAGGTTGCTCAACTGGCCTTCGGCCGTCCAGCTGGTGCTCGGCCTCGGGCTGGTCGTCCTGGCCCTGCCGTACGGGCTCGTCGGGGTCGGCCTCGCGATCTCGGTCACCGAGATCACCCTCACGGTGATCGTTCTGGGCCTCGCGCGGTCGGTCGTCGGCTTCTCGATGGCCGAGCTGTTCCGCCTGCTCGTTCCCCCGCTGGTGGGCTCATCGGTCGCGCTGGCCGCGATCGGTCCGCTCGAGCTCCTCCTCGCGCACTCCGACCAGCGATCGGTGGCTCTCGGTCTCGCCCTGCTCACCGCTGAGACGATCGGGTTCGCCGCGATCTACCTGGCAACGCTTCGGGTGCTCGATCCCCCCGCCGTTGTCAGCCTCGTCGACTTCACCCGCCGCAAGCTCGCCCGGCGGCGGGGATGAGACTCACCGGGGTAACGGCCGGCGAGGGGTCGGCGATACCCCGGTGTGCCCCTGTCCGGGGGGGCCCACCCCCGCGGATGGCGGCCTCTATGCTAGCTGATGACCCTATCGTGGGCCAGCCGCGATCTGGAGGCGACACGACTGTGGGAGACATCTGATGAGTCCGCTGCAGATGCAGTTGGATCGCCTTCGACGTCGCGGATGGCTGATCCTCGTGATCACCTTCATTGCGGTGTTCGGCTCGGTGATCTACACCTTGTTCCAGGAGACCACCTACACGGGTACGGCGACCCTGACGGTCTCGTCGGCGAGCCGGGGGCCCGAGGAGGACGCCGTCCTGTCGCAGGGCTACGTGGAGTACTTCAACCAGGACTCCGCCAAGGAGGCCCTGATCACCAGGCTCCAGCTACCGGAGGAGGTCACCTTCGACGCCCGGACCTCGGCCTCCAGCCCGATCATCTACATCGACGCGGTCTCGCCGAACCCCGAGCTGGTGAGCACCGGCGCCCGCACCCTCGCCGAGACGTTCCGCCAGCAGATCAACGCCGGCGTGCAGGCGATCTCCGACCAGACCATCGTCGATCTGCGCACCCAGATCCAGGCCGCCGAAGCCGCGCTTCCGGGGGCCACCCTGGCCGAGGGGCAGGTGCTCACCCAGCAGATCGCGGCGTTGCAGAAGCGGATCCTCGACGTCCAGGCCGACGCGATCGACAACCAGCTCAAGGACCTGCAGCTCATCCCGGCAGTCACTGCGGCGGCACCGAGTGTCGCCTCCAACGCGCTCCTCGCCCTGTTCGGTGGGCTGATCCTGGGTGCGGCCGCGGCCCTTGCCCTGGCCGGCGCCGAGGACCGGCTGGCCACCCCGCAGGAGGTCCGGCAGCGGCTCGGGATCGACACCATCGCGGTCGTGCACGGCGGCCGGTCCGAATCCAGCACGGCCCTGCGAGCCGAACAGCTCAAGGGTCTGGCCAACGTGGTCAGCTTGAGCGACATGAGCCAGCCCGCGACGCTCGCCGTCACCTCGGTCCGGTCGTCACGGCTGTCCGCGCAGGTCGCGGAGGGGGTGGCGTTCTATCGGGCCCAGCAGGGTCAGCGCACCCTGCTGATCCGCGCCGACCTGGATCCGAGCCGGCACAATCCGGGCTACCCCGGACGGCCGGGGCTCGGTGAGTTCCTTGCGGGCCGTCCCGGTATGCGGTTGCAGCCGATCGTGGTGCGCGACGCACTCAGCGGCATGCTGGTCGTGCCGGCCGGCACCTCGCGCGACGATCCGTACTCCCTGTTCGCGCCGGATCGTTTCGTCGATGTCGTGGAGCAGGCCGGGCGGCTGGCCGACCTCGTCGTGATCGACGCTCCGCCGGTCATCGAGGCGGCCGAGGCCCAGGTCATCTGCGCCTCGGCGGACCGCACGATCCTCGTCCTCGAGGAGGGTGTCACCCGCGCGTCCGAAGCGGTCGAGGCCTTCCAGCGTCTGGAACGGGTGCACGTCGACCTGCTCGGAGCGGTCATCGGTCAGTCCGCGGCGGCCTCGCTGATTCCCCGCCCCTCGAGTCGGGCCCCCCGGCCGTCCGCGCCGCCGACGTCGCCGGTGGACGGGGCGACGCCAGCCACGACGCCCTCCATGACGCCACCCCCGCCGCCACCACCGCCGTCCACGACGCCGGGCGAGGTCGACGCACGTGCTTGAGATGGGTCCACCGCCGGTGCTCCCCCGACCCCGGGTAGCGCCCCGGGAGCAGTGGGACAGTCTCGGTACCGGCACCCGGTACGACGCGGCCGCCGGGGGCGGTTTCGGGTTCCGGGTCACCGGAGTGCTGCTGGCGGCCACGGTCCTGGTCGCGGCCGCGGCCGTCGTCATTCCGGGCACGGTCGGGCCCGGTCTGGGCATCCTCGCCGTTGGCGTCGGGGTCGCCCTGGTCCTGTCCGGGCTCAACAGCCCGGTCCTGGCGATGATGCTGCTGCTCGTCACGCTGTTCTTCCGGCAGGCATTCAAGATCGAGGCATTGCCCGCCGAGCCGTTCCTGTTCGCTTTCGCCGGTGTTCTCGGTGCCGGGGCGATCGCCCTGACCCGCCGCACCAGTCACGCGCCACAGTTCGGCTCGGTGGAGGCGGTGATGGCCCTCTTCATCGTCTGGTGCATCGCTTCGGCGCTGATTCCGCACACCTATCCGGAGGACGACGGCCTCCCCTCCTACTATTTCATCATCACCAGCACCCTCATTCCGTTCACGCTGTATGTGGTCGGTCGCGTCGTCTTCGAGCGGGAGCGGGCGGTTCGGGTCCTGCTGGGCGCCGTCGTCGGTTTCTTCGCCTACTCGATCCTGGTCAGCATCATGCAGTTCCATGCGCCGTCCCTGGTGTGGCCGCGGTACATCGTGCAGCTGCCGGACAGCGACGCATGGTCGGACCGGGCGATCGGGATCTTCGCCAACCCGGTGGAGAACGGGTTCATGCTCATAGTCGGTTTCCTGGTCTCGCTACACCTCGCGCGCCAGGACGGTGCCCGCTTGGCGGCGCGGATCGGGCTCTACCTGCTCTGTTTCGCCTCGTTGTATGCGATCTACCTGACCCACACCAGGATCATCTGGCTGATCTTCGGCTTGGCGCTGATGGTCGGCACGACGCTGTTGCCCCGGATGCGCGTGATCTGCCTGCCCATCATCGCGGTGGCCACGGTGGTCGTCGCGGCCAACTGGGCAAGGTTCGTGAGCGATGACCGCGACGCCGGTGGCGTCACCTCGTCCCACGAGATCGACGACCGGCTGAACATGATCGCCACCGCATGGTGGGCCCTGGGGGAGCATCCGGTGCTGGGTTGGGGGATCGGCCGGTTCGTCTC
This sequence comes from Pseudonocardia sp., assembly GCA_050701055.1. Lineage (GTDB taxonomy): Bacteria > Actinomycetota > Actinomycetes > Mycobacteriales > Pseudonocardiaceae > Pseudonocardia. The sequence goes on from JBOHEO010000138.1 coordinate 13,504, forward strand.
GGTCAACACCTATCACCATCAACAGTGGTCCCAGGATGTGCCCTGGTTCCGTGGATACGGCATCGTCTCGCACCTCAACGAGCTGGGGATCGCCACCGAACTCGGACTGGTCGGCCTCGTGCTGTGGCTCGCGATCCTGTTCCTGCTGGCGCGGAGCGTGCTCCGAGCCGTCCGGATCCTGCCCCGCGAGGGGTTGGCCGGCCGCGACCTTGCCGTCCTCGCGGCCGTGGTCCTCTTCTTCTGGATCATCACCGGACTCACCGTCGATCTTCGCTACCTCGGCTTCATGAGCGCGCTGGTCATGCTTCTGGTCGGGGTCGTGGTCGGCAATGCGGACCGGCAGCAGCTGGCCGGATCGTCGCCGGATGGCCAGGATGCTCCGCAGCCCACCCGCACCGACGACGAACTCGACCTGGACGAGCTGTGGGCATCCGCCCGGTGAGCGGAGCCGACCCGGGTGAGTGGGCCCACGATCCGCCGCCCGGATCCAAGCGGGTGCTGTGGGCGTCCACCAGCCTGGGTACGCCTGGGGGCATGACGACCTTCGTCACCACGATGCGGGACAGCCCGCTGTGGCAGGCGTGGGGGATCGAGTTCATCGCGACCCATCGCAGCGGGTCCCGGACGGCACGGGTGCTGGCATTCGCCCGGGGGCTGGCCGGCTACCTGTGGGTGCTGACCACCCGCCGACCGGATCTCGTGCACCTGCACTCCGGCAAGGAGGGCAGCTTCGTGCGCAAGGCGATCCTCCTGTGGCTGGCCCGGGCCGCCCGGATCCCCGTCGTTCTGCACGTCCACGCCGGCCGGTTCGGCCTCTTCTACGATCGCACGCCGCCGGTCGGGCGGTCGGCCATCCGGCGAACGCTGGCCGCGGCGAGCGTCGTCGTCGCACTCGGTCGCGGCTGGTCGCAGTCGATCCAGGAGATCGCTCCGCACGCACGCCTGATCTCGATCCCCAACCCGGTCCGGATCATCGGTGTGGGTAGCCGGGCCGGCGAGGGCGAGCCGGTACACGTCGTCTTCCTCGGCACGATGTGTGCCGATAAGGGCACGTTCGCGCTGCTCGACGCCTGGGCCCGGCTCAGCGATGACGGATCGGGGGCGCGGGCCCACCTGACGCTCGCCGGTAACGGCGACGTGGACCGGGTTCGGGAGCTGGTCACCCGCCGCGGTCTGACCGGTTCGGTTGAGGTGCGCTCGTGGCTGCCGGCAGCCGAGGTCGATGAGCTACTCGGCACCGCGCACGTACTGACCCTGCCGTCGCGCAACGAAGGCCAACCGATGTCGGTGCTGGAGGCGATGGGCCGTGGACTGTGCGTGGTCGCCACCTCGGTCGGTGGCATCCCCGACCTGGTCGAGGACGGCAGGTCGGCGATCCTGGTGCCACCGGATGACGTCGATGCGCTCACGGCCGGGTTGCGCACGGCGATCGTCGACCCGGACACGCGCCACCGCCTCGGCGACGCTGCGCTCGACCGGGCGCGAACGTCGTTCGACGTCGATGTCGTCTGGCGCCGGTTCGACGCCCTGTACCGGGAGCTGGCAAGCGCACTCCCCCATTCGCGCGGCTGCGGCTGCGGCTCGGACATCCGCTCGTGCCACGGGTTCGCCGTCGGCCAGCGGCGCGGCGGCGGTGCGGATGGTTGAAGTCGGTCGGCACCATGCCGTCGAGCTCGTCCCAGGTCACCGAGAGCGTCAGCAGGGCCGGTTATCGGCCTGATCGACTCTCCTGAATTCGATGCGCACGGTGTCGCTGCGCGGTATCAAAATGGCCGGACCGTCGGTGCGGTTCCATCCGACGGGTAGGAGGAGGTACTGACTGCCGGACTGCTGGATGATCCTGAGGCCGTCATAACGGGCCTGGTATGCAGCATTCTCAGCCGTGCACTCGAACATAGTGATGCCAGGTCCCTCGAGACCGAGGCTCTTCTCACTGTAGAGCGTGATGTTGGGCATGGTGGGGAGCGAGGCTTCGATCTGCTGGGCTCGACCAGTTCCGACGCCTGCGGCGTAGCTGCCGACCGCCCAGAACAGACCGATACTCACCAGCACGAAGACGGCGCCCCACTCCGCCACTACGGCAGGTGCAGCGGCGTACGCCAGGAGGAGCACCCCGGCCGAAAGGCTGAGGCCTTTGGCCTCGGGGACAGCGGTGAACGAGCGGTACCCCTGGACGTCAGCGATCGCCAGGCCGATCAGCGCTGCACCGGAAAGGGCTGCGAACGGAGCCACAGTGCGCAGCACGGTTCGGCGGACCTCCAGTGGTAGCGCTCTTAGAGAGCGTTTTGAAACTCGGTCAGGCTCGGCTGGCGTGGCCAACGGTCGAGCTCCCTCTCCCGATGCTGGCCAAGATTCTCGCGAACGCACGTCTACGCATGGCCGATCATGCGT
>JBOHEO010000139.1:0-15678 GCA_050701055.1 Pseudonocardia sp.
GAGCAAGAATCCCCGTGACGTCGTCACCGTCTTCATCCCCGAGTACGTCGTCGGGCACTGGTGGGAGACGATCCTGCACAACCAGAGCGCGCTGCGGCTCAAGACCCGGCTGCTGTTCCAGCCGGGGGTGATGGTGACCAGCGTGCCGTGGCAGCTCGCCTCGTCGCAACGGGTGATGGTACGGCGCCCGGAGACCCCACCCGGGTCGTTGCGGCGCGGCTACCCTGCGTTAGGTGCACGCGACGACGACCGTCCCGCGGCCGAGTCACCTTCCACGCCGCCGGACGAACGGGTCGGCGGGAGGCGGACGTGATCACGCTCAGGAGGTCGCTGTCGGGTGCCGCACCTGCGGGCCCGACGCTGGTGAGCGTCAGCGAGGTGGCGCCGTGACCGGGCGTGCGAGGTCACCGTTGAGCGCCACACCCGGTACCAGGATGGACTGGACCGACCGTGTGCTCGAGCTCGACGTCGGTCCCGTGGCGCACGGCGGGCACTGCGTGGCGCGCGTGCCCACCGACGACGGCGGCGCAGGCCGGGTGGTCTTCGTGCGTCACGCGCTGCCGGGGGAGCGGGTGCGGGTGGTGGTGACCGAGGACGGCGGCGGCGCGTTCTGCCGGGCGGACGCCATCCAGGTGCTCACACCGGCACCCGAGCGGGTGCCGGCGCCGTGCGTCTGGGCCCGGGCCGGCGGGTGCGGGGGGTGCGACCTGCAACATGTCGCGCCGGCCCGGCAGCGCGAGCTCAAGGCCGCCGTGCTCGCCGAGCAGCTGCGGCGCCTCGCCGGGATCGAGCGCGCGGTCGCGGTCGAGGAGCTGCCCGGCGGGCCGCTGGGCTGGCGACACCGCGTCCGGTTGGCGGTGGACGGGGACGGCCGGGCCGGGTTGCGGGCGTACCGCAGCCACGACGTGCTGCCGATCGCGGACTGCCCGCTCGCGCCGGCCGGTTCGCTGGAGCCGGTGCTCGCGGAGACCTTCCCCCTCGACGACGAGGTCGAGGTCGTCCTGGACGCCGACGGCGGGCTGCATATCGCCGTCGCCCACCCACCGCGCACCGTCGCTGATCACTCCCGCCCCATCGTCCAGCGCGCGGTCGGGCGGGAGTGGCGGCTGTCGCCGGGGGTGTTCTGGCAGGTGCACCCGGCCCTGCCCGACACATTGGCCTCCGTGGTGCGGGAGTGGGCGGACACCCCCCGTGGCGGCACCGCATGGGACCTCTACGGCGGGGCCGGGCTCTTCGCCGCGGTGCTGGCCGAACAGGTGGGGGCGCGGGGCGCGGTGACCGTGGTCGAGTCGTCCCGCCGCGCGGTGGACGACGGCCGGGCGGCGCTGGCCGACCTCCCGTAGGTGCGGTGGACGGTGGGTCGGGTCGAGAACGTGCTGGGCGGGCTCGCCGGCCGGGCGGATGTGGTGGTCGCCGATCCGCCCCGTCGGGGCCTTGGCCGCGCGCTCGTCGACGCGCTGTGCGAGCGCGCTCCCGACCGGGTGGTGCTGGTGGCGTGCGACCCGGCGGCGCTTGCGCGTGATGTCGGGCTGTTCGCCACCCGCGGCTACCGGCTGGACCGGCTGCGGGCGTTCGACGCGTTCCCGATGACCCACCACTTCGAGTGCGTCGCGCTGCTCGTCCGCTCATGATCGTTCCGAGCGTTACCTGGGCGTCGGTGCGACGACGCTCAGGTGGCTGTCACAACGATCACCGCTACTTCGCGGCGGTGACGTGGTGCTGATCGTGATGTCCGGGTTGCCGGGCAGCGGGAAGTCCACGATCGGCCGGGCGCTCGCGGCCCGGTTGCCGGCCGCGCTGGTCTCGGTCGACCCGATCGATGCGGCGCTGCGGCGGGCCGGGATCGCGGCCGACCAACCCATATGATCAGCGGTGTCGCAGGTGGCCCGCCGAACAGGGCGACGGCGTCGCGGGCCGGCGTGGTGCGCCCCGCCCGCCGCCGGTTACGGTCGCAGCCATGTCGACGCCCACCTACATCAACCCCGAGGGGCTGCACTCGAACCCGGCCTTCACCCAGGTCGTGCGCGTACCCGCGGGTCACGACACGATCTTCGTCGGTGGTCAGAACGGCGTCGGGCCGGACGGCGCGGTGGTCGGCCCCGGCGTCGCCGAGCAGACCCGGCAGGCTCTCCTGAACCTGCGTGCCTGCCTCGTCGCGACCGGCGCCGACCTCACCGACGTCGTGAAATGGACCATCCTGTGCGTGCACGGCACCGCGCTGCACGAGGGCTTCGCGGCGTTCGGCGAGGTCTGGCCGAGCCAGGCGGCCCCACCCGCGATCACCGTGGCGATGGTGGCCGGGCTCGCGGTGCCCGGAGCGCTGGTGGAGATCGAGGCGGTGGCGGCGGTCCGCCCCCGGAACTAGCCGAGGTCCTGCACGCTCACGCCGGCGATGAGGGTGGTGACGTCCGTCCGCCGCCCGCAGGTGCGGCACAGGACCTGACCCTGGCCGGCCCAGCACGTCAACGTCGAACAGCCGCCGCACAGGGCGAAGCTCGGATTCCCGCAGCCGGCACAACCCCGGTAGCCGGCACCGATACTGAACCGGCCCTCGATCCCGGTCTCCTGACCTCCCGGACCAGGCGGGGGCTCCTCGGCCGGCGTGGTCTCGGCGAGCGCCCAGGTGCCCTCGTCCGACGTGAACTGCGCGATCATCGGACCCGCGGACCGCGAGCATCGCATCAACGCCCATGCGTGCTTCGCCATCAGTGCTCTCCGAGAGGTTGTTGATCCAGATCACGATCTCACCGGCGGGCTACAGTGGACGGCAGGCGCCTCCTGCTGCGGTCAGTGGCCCCCCGGGTCCGGCCGGCGGCAGCCTACCCCGCGGCGCGCAGGTGCCGCGCACCGCGCGACGATGGGTCGGTGACCAGCACGACGCATTCCGTCCAGCAGCGCATCGCCGACGAGCTCGGCGTCCGACCCCACCAGGTGGCCGCCGCCGTCGACCTCCTCGACGGCGGTGCGACCGTGCCGTTCATCTCCCGCTACCGCAAGGAGGCCACCGGCACCCTTGACGACGCGCAGCTGCGCACGCTCGAGGAGCGGCTGCGTTACCTGCGCGAGCTGGAGGAGCGCCGGGCCGCCGTACTCGACGAGATCCGCAAGCAGGGCAAGCTCGACGAGGCCCTGGAGGTCCAGATCCTGGCCGCCGACTCCAAGGCGCGGCTGGAGGACATCTACCTGCCCTACAAGCCCAAGCGCCGGACGAAGGCGACGATCGCCCGCGAGGCCGGGCTGGAGTCCCTCGCCGACACCTTGCTGGCCGACCCGTCGCAGGACCCGCTGGCCGTCGCCGCCGGGTACTGCACCGAACAGGTCGCCGACCCCGCCGCCGCGCTGGAGGGCGCGCGGGCGATCCTCGTCGAGCGGTTCGGCGAGGACGCCGACCTCATCGGCGGGCTCCGCGAGCGGATGTGGACCCGGGGGCGGCTCGTCTCGACCGTGCGCCCCGGAAAGGAAGCTGGTGACGCTGCCGGCGCCAAGTTCAGCGACTACTTCGATTTCTCCGAACCGTTCACCAAGCTGCCCTCGCACCGGATCCTCGCGGTGTTTCGCGGCGAGTCCGAGGAGGTCCTCGACGTCAAGCTGGAGCCCGGGGACGACACTGCCGCGTCGGCGGACGCCGCAGCGCCCAGCGCCGGTGGGGCGCGAATCGACACCGTGCTCACTGACTACGAACGCACCATCGCCGCCGCGTTCGGGATCGCCGACCGCGGCCGCCCGGCCGACCCCTGGCTCGCCGGCGTCGTCCGCTGGGCCTGGCGCACCCGCATCCTGCTGCACCTGGGGATCGACATCCGGATCCGGTTGCGCACGGTGGCGGAGGAGGCCGCGATCGGGGTGTTCGCCTCGAACCTGCGCGACCTGCTGCTCGCCGCCCCCGCCGGCGGCCGCGCCACCCTCGGCCTGGACCCGGGGCTGCGCACCGGGGTGAAGGTCGCCGTCGTCGACGCGACGGGCAAGGTCGTCGCCACCGACACGATCTACCCGCACGAGCCGCGCCGCGACTGGAAGGGCGCGCTGACGAGCCTGACCCGGATCGCCGCCGCGCACGACGTCGAGCTGATCGCGATCGGCAACGGCACCGCGTCGCGGGAGACCGACAAGCTGGCCGGCGAGCTCGTCGCGGGGAACCCGGGCCTGAAGATGACCAAGGTGATGGTCAGCGAGGCGGGGGCGTCGGTGTACTCGGCGTCGGCATACGCCTCGGCCGAGCTGCCGGAGCTCGACGTGGCACTGCGCGGCGCGGTGTCGATCGCCCGGCGCCTCCAGGACCCGCTCGCCGAGCTCGTGAAGATCGACCCGAAGGCGATCGGGGTGGGCCAGTACCAGCACGACCTCGCCGAATCGGCCCTGGCCCGCTCGCTCGACACCGTGGTCGAGGACTGCGTGAACGCCGTCGGGGTGGACGTCAACACCGCGTCGGTGCCGCTGCTGCGCCGGGTCTCCGGGATCACCGATGGGCTCGCGACGCAGATCGTCCTGCACCGCGACACCCACGGCCCGTTCCGCTCCCGTCGAAAGCTGGCCGACGTGCCCCGGCTGGGACCCAAGGCGTTCGAGCAGTGTGCGGGCTTCCTGCGCATCCGCGGCGGCGACGACCCGCTCGACGTCTCCGGCGTGCACCCGGAGTCCTACCCGGTGGTGCGCAAGATCGTGGGCCGGGCCGGCGGCGAGCTCGCGGCACTGCTGGGCAACGTGCCCGCGCTGCGCAAGCTCCAGCCGGCCGAGTTCGTCGACGAGCGCTTCGGGCTGCCCACCGTCACCGACATCCTCACCGAGCTGGAGAAGCCCGGCCGGGATCCCCGCCCGGCGTTCCGCACCGCGACGTTCGCCGAGGGCGTCCACAAGATCGCCGATCTGCGGCCGGGGATGGTGCTGGAGGGGGTGGTCACCAACGTCGCGGCGTTCGGGGCGTTCGTCGACGTCGGGGTGCACCAGGACGGCCTCGTGCACGTCTCGGCGATGTCGACGCAGTTCGTGAGCGACCCGCGCGATGTCGTCAGGTCCGGTGCGGTGGTGCGGGTCAAGGTGCTGGAGGTCGACGAGGCGCGCAAGCGGATCTCGCTCACGTTGCGGCTGGAGGACGAGGTCGGGGCGGAGAAGGACGCGCGCGGCGGCCGCGACAGTGCCGGGGAGCAGCGCGGTGGCGGTGGTCCGCGTGGGGGTGATCGTCGCCGGGGGCCGAATGCCGGGGGTGCGAAACCGCGGGGCGGCGGCTCGGGGGGCTCCGGTGGGGGAGCTATGGCGGACGCGCTGCGCCGCGCCGGGTTCGACTCGGAGGGTGGACGCCGCAGGAAGTGATCATCGCGAGGTGCGTACGGATGTTCCTGACCCGGTCCTGTCCGGCGATTTGATCTCTGGCCACAGTCTTGGCCACGAACTGCTGTCCACGCACGCCTCCGATGCCCATTCCGGTGACTGTGTCGCGCGCTGCCGCCCACGAAACCGAGCATGCACGGGTCAACGCACCGCCCTCAGGAGGCGGTGGCGCAGGTTCGAATCCCTTCGAGCACATCATTTTTCGGCATTTGTAACGGATGAGCGCGGCAATAAAGATCATCGCCGGTGACCGTCCTGCGATCTGGCTAGATCAAGCGGGCTTCATGTCTCCGGGATTTGCAGCTGTTCGATCCGTTCGGGGTGAACCCGGTAGACGAACGGCCCGGACTGCCTGCATGCCAGGGCGATCGCTGGCATGTTCGTGATCAGTCGCTCGACCTTCTGCACTGCCGTCAGCTGGCCCTGATAGGAGGAAGGTCTGCACGCGCGCCTTGACGAGGGCACGGCGCTCGGGAGCATCTTTGCGTCTGATGTTTGCGTCTGCCTTGATACCGACCCAGCTGTTCCGTCCGGCGTCGGTCAGCCACTCGACGTCGCTCACCCGCTCATCGGCGGGGACGCCGTAGTACTCAGCCAGGGTGATCACGCTGATACCGACGGCGCGCAGTCCGTCGGCCACGATGAGGCGACCGACGCTGCGGTCAAGGAAGAATGGCGGAAGGTCGAGGCCCGCGAAGTCAGGCGGCGACGTTGACACGTAGGGCGTCGAGCAGGTGGGTGTGCGGGACGCCGAACTCTGTGGCTAGCGTGTCCAGGCTTTCGCCGGCCTTGAAACTTGCCAGGACGTCTTCGAGCCGGTTTGCACCCCGGGCGAATATCGGTGCTCCGAACGAGCGCTGCGAGTCGACTACGACGTCTGCATGCGCATACTGGGGCAGGTGGATCAGCGCGGCGCGCTCATCCTCAGCGAACTCGATGCGCTTGAGATAGGCCTCGATGAGGTCGGTGAAGACGCGCTGGTTGTTGCGTACAACGACGAGTTCGCGCGCGCTCTTCGCCTCAGGCGTGTCGCCGTGGGTCTCGGCGTAGTCGTAAAGCACCTCCGCACCGTCGGTATACAAGGACTTCGACGCCAGGGCATGATCGATGCCGAGCTCTCGTTGCAGGTGATCGAGCGCGGGCCGGATCCGCTGTAGCGGCACGCCGGCCTTCTTGAGCGCGGCGAGCACGTAGCCTTCGGCGAATCCGATGAAGGGGATGCTGGCGCCCCCACGCGGCGTCACCGCGGTCACGATCGGCGCGCCGATCACAGTCGCGCGCTCGTGAGACCGACGCTCATAGCCGTGCACCCACGTGCGGAACGTCGAAGCGGGTACAACGAGGTACCGAGCCGCCTCCGCGACGGAGTAGAGCGGCTCGGTGTAGCGCTGGTGGAGTGTCGGCACGTTCATGACCTGATTGTGGCAGCTGAGCCCCCGGCGCGTCGCAGCGCGGCTGGAGGCCCACCGCCATGGACAGGGTGAGCAGCACTACTGGTGTGGGCCGAGCAGGTCCGGTGCCGGCGGTGAGCCTGCCAGGGGGACGATGCGCTCGCGCTGGTGGAGTTCTCCAGCCGTTGGTCTGCCGCCCAGCCAGATTCGGTCAGTCCGCGCTGAGTTCAGCTGCTGAGGAACAGGTCGTAGGTCTGGAAACTGTAGCGGGCGACGGTCCGACCCCACTCCTGATAACTCGCCAGCTCGCCGTGCACCGGGATGTCCTTGCCGATGTCCTCGATCAGGTCGGCCAATCCCTGGTCGGCGGGGATGGTCGACTGCCGGAGGAATCCGACGATGTCGTCGGCCGGGTCGGCGGCTCTCAGCGCGGTCAGCAGGGCTCGGGCGCCGGCGGGCCGGCCGATGACGGTCGCGAGGAGGACCGCGGCCGCCTGGTAGGGACCGCCGTCCTTGCCGCCGACGAAAGCCGGCAGCTCGTCCTGGACGCCGATGCGGAGCAGCCGGTACAGGTTGACCAGCCGCTTCGCCGACCGCGGTGTCGGCAGCAGCGGCCCGAGGCGGGGCAGGAACCCCCGTTCGGCAGCGCTGAGCCGCAGCCCCTCCGGCTGCGGGTCGTCCACCCGGCGCACGGGGCTCGAGGCGGTGAAGCGCTCGCTCTTCTCCCTGAGCCCGTCCGGGTCGACGTCGGGCCGCCGTCCCGGATCGGTCAGGTCCGCCGGTACCTCGGTCGGGGTCGCCTCGGTTGTCGTCGCCTCGGTCGTGGTCGATACCGCGGGCGGCGTGCTGACGGCTGCCGTAGGCACCGGCCGGGCCGCCTCCGGCAGCAGCGACCGGATGTAGCCGCTGGCACGCTCGCCGATCGGCCGCAGCGCGTAGGGGATCTGGAAGATCTTGTCGAGGTAGTCCGCCGGGGATGCCTGCCACTCCTCGCCCTGGTCGCCCGCCAGGAACAGCGCGGCGTGATGCTGCTCCAGCGCTCGACGCAGCCACCGCGGGTCGACCGCGACGATCACCACGAACAGCGGCAGCGCGAGCAGCAGGTGCACCGCGCGCAGCACGTCGACGACCTTCTCCGGTGGGCAGCGGTCGAGGTCGTCGACGTAGAGGACGATCCGTTGCAGGGGTGGCGGACCGGCCGAGCCACGGTTCACCCACTCCTTGCTGGCGGCGACGAGGGTGTCGCTGAGCTGCTTGAGGTCCTGGTGGATGCGCCCGAGCAGCCCGCGGTACTGCTCGTAGCGCTGCGGGGAACGCAGCTCGAGCAGGTGGTCCCCGAGCCGGCGGACCGGGTCGAGCTGTCGAAGCTCGGCCTCGTCCTTGCGGATGGCGTCGTCCAGCTCGCTCGTGCGCCGGGCCACCTCCGCGCGAGCCCGCTCGGCGACGACGCGAAGCGTCGTGACGACGGTCAGCACCGGCGCCACGAGTGCCGCCGCAGCGCAGACGGCAACGACGATGGCCGCGACGGCGGTGTTGAGGTACCGCCACACCAGGAACGCGATCGTCGCTGCCGCGATCAGGGCGACCGAGGCCCACAGCCGCCGCGCATTGCGTCGCAGCTCCTGCCCGACGTCGCGGGCCAGCGTCGTCGCGCGCAGCGACAGCTGCTCCGGCAGGCGCAGCCATCCCGCCTCGCCCGGCTCTCCGTCCCGCCCGGCGGGGGCGAGCCGCTGCCGGCGGGCCTGCTTGTCAGCGAGGTCGGCCTCCAGCCGGGACCGGACCCGCCGCACCTCCTCCGGTGGGCGTAGGTCGGAGACGTCCGTCTCGGCCAGGGTCTGGAACAGATGGTCGACCAGGCCGACCCAGACCTGGTCGTCGCTGTAGTGCCAGGCGTTGAACCGCACCTGCCGGACCTTGGCCGCGAACTGGCTCAGCCCGGGGTTGTGCTGGGGGAGGTCCGCGAGCTGCTGGATGCGGTCGCTCATCTGCCGCATGAAGGTCGACTTGCCGGTGCCCCAGTCCCCGAGCAGCGCGATCGACAGCGGCGGCTCGGTGCTGACCGCGGCGGCCAATGCGGCGACGGTGTGCACGTCCGGGGTGATGTCGAGCCGGTCCTCCGCGCTCTCCTCGTCGCTGCTCACCTCGGCCAGCGGCGCCGACCGGGCAGCCACACCCAGCGCCGTGCCGGCCACCTGCTGGCCGCTGGCGCGGTCCCAGATCCGAATCGTGCCGTCGGCGCCGCCGGTGACGATCTGGGCGCCGTCGGGGGTCACCGCCACGGCCCAGACCGAGCGGGTGTGGCCGGTCAGAGCTGCGCCGACCTGCTGGCCGCTGGCGCGGTCCCAGATCCGCGCCGTGCCGTCGGCGCCGCCGGTGACGATCTGGGTGCTGTCGGGGGTCACCGCCACGGCGAGGACCGAGCTGGTGTGGCCGGTCAGAGCTGCGCCGACCTGCTGGCCGCTGGCGCGGTCCCAGATCCGCGCCGTGCCGTCGGCGCCGCCGGTGACGATCTGGGTGCCGTCGGGGGTCACCGCCACGGCGAGGACCGGCCCCGGGTGGCCCCCGAACGGTGGGTCCGCGTGCACTGCCGGCGCCGTCATGAACAGTAGTGTGACCGCGTGGAAGGCCGTGGAAAAAGTCACCCCCCGGCGAGCTCGGCGCCCTGGCCGAGCTGTCATACCCACAGTCCAGAATCAGCCCCCGAACATCGGCACCGACCGGTGACGATCACCCACGCCCACCTCGCGAAAGATCCTGCGCGTTTTCATCGGATACCTCAGTCCTTGCCGAGCACGTAGCGGTTCATCCAATCCAAGAGCGCGTCGTTCTGCGCCCGGCGATGAGAGGCGGGCCCAATCATCGATCCGAAGTGTGAGGTCCCCGGGAAACGAAGCATCTCTGCGGTGACGCCGTTGGCCTTGAGTACCGCGTAGAACTGCTCACTCTGCTCAGCCGGGGCGCGGAAGTCATTCTCGTGCTGCAGAAAAAGGGTCGGTGTCGTGCACCGATGCGCGTAGGTGATCGGGGAACAGCGGGCGTACAACTCGGCTCGCTCGTGCGGGGCGCCGCCCAGTTCCTTGTGCCCCGTGTACACGCCCGCATCGCTGGTGCCGTAAACACTGACCCAGTTGAACACCGGATTCTCCGGACAAGCCGCCTTGAACCGGTCGGTGTGTCCGATCAACCAGCCGCTCAGGTAGCCGCCACCGGACATGCCGAAGACCCCGAGTCGGTCGCCATCGGCAAGACCGCGACCGATCGCGTGGTCGACGCCGGCGATGAGGTCCGCGGAGTCGAGATTTCCCCAGTCGCCGTTGGTGGCTGTTGCGAAGGCATTGCCGTAGCCCGTCGACCCACGGTGGTTGACGAGCAATACGCCGAAGCCCGCACCGGAGAGCATGAGGCAGTCGAAGTTGAAGGTGTAGCCCCAGCCGACGTGCGGTCCACCGTGGATGCCGAGCACGGTCGGATGTGGGGCGGCGCCATCGGTCGGCTCGAGGAACCAGCCCTCCACCGCGGCGCCGTCTGTACTGGTGAACTCGAGACGATGGACTGCCGGTGGAGCCAACTGCTGCAGCAGTTCACCGTTGAGTTCGGTGAGTCGCCGCTCGGCCGATCCGTCCCCGCGGACCAGGTACAGGTCCCCAGGCTCGACCATCCCAAAGCCGACGAACAGCACGGTGTCCCCGCGGGCAGCGGCCGGCAGCGCGACTCGAGGTCCGGTGACCACCGGCTCAGAGGACTCGGGACCGGACAGCGCGATCCGGCTGATGCCCACCTCGCCGCCGCGTTGAACCGGCGCGAAGGCATGACGCCCGTCGTCGGAGAGGACGAGTCTGCCAGGGGCGAGCAGCTGCGCGATGGCCGGCATGTCCGGTTGGATCACCCCGGCCACCCCGACGTCCAGGTCCGCGGTGCGCCGTTCCCGGACACCGGTCGCCGGGTCGACCACCCACAGGTCGGCCTTGGTGCCAGGCATCTGGCCGTCTTCATAGGTGAGGACATAGGCGACCCGGCTGTCGGGGCAGGCCGCGACGTGGGTGAACATCCCGCCGCCGGCCAATTCCGAGACCGCGCTGCCCGCGATGTCGGCCGGGTCAGTCACGGTGACGAGTCGCAACCGGTGCGTCATCGAGCCGGAGCCCGGGTCGTACGCGGCGATGTAGACGATCCCGGTGCCGTCGTGGGTCCAGACCGGGTTCACGTTGAACCACGCGTCGTCGGTCAACTGCTGCGGCTCGCCGCCTGTTGCGGCCACGACGTAGACGTCTTGCACCGCATCGTCGACGAGACCGATCCCGTCCGCACGCCACACCGCCCGGCTCACCCGGTATGGCTTGGTCGGGTCGCGCGGCGGGCCCTGGTCGCCGGCGGTGAACGCCAGCCGGGTGCTGTCCGGGGACCAGACCGGGCCGCCGCCGACACCCCGCGGCAACTCCGTGACCTGACGTGCCTTGCCGCCCGTCAACGGCAGCACGTAGATCTGCGGAAGCCCGGCGCGGGTGGACAAGAATGCCAGCTGCGAACCGTCCGGAGACAACGTCGGGCTCGCGTGCACCGCGTTCGTGTGGGTCAGGCGTCGCTGCTCGCCACTGGCGACGTCGAGGAGGAACAGATCGGTGTGGTCGGTGTTCGCGTCGAGGTCCGTCCGCGACAGCGCGTAGACGACCGATGTGCCGTCCGGAGACAGGTCGGCGCCCATCACGAAGCGCAGTGCGAACAGGTCCTCCGGGACCACTGGGCGGCGGACATAGTCGTTGGCGGCCGTCGTGTTCGTCATCTCGTCCCGTCTCCGTGCGTGTCTTCGACTGGAAGTGACAGCGTGTCAGTGTGCGTCTGAGAGTGGAAGTGACAGCGTGTGTCCGCAATCAACGGCGCGCTAACCCGGGATTTCAGTGGATTGCTGAGGTCCATGTACGTGCGAGTCGAGGAGCACCCTTCAGGTGAGCAAGACCTACCGGGTTCTACCCGCAGGCGAGCAGCGTGCCGCCCACCATGACACCGCCGTCGTCGTCGAGCGGCTGATCGGCCCGAAGACCGATGAGGCGCCGGAGTTTCAGCCGCTGCTGCGCGGCCTGCCGGTCGGTGGCTGGGCCGTGGTCCCGATCACCCACCACAGCCTCGACGTCGGGCACGGCTGCGCCAGGCTCAGGCCGTGATCGAAAAACTCGGGCCGTTACTCCGTTCGGTGGGAGCCGTTAGTTCGTGGTGAGGCAACCGGCGCTTTGGGCGCCGGGTCGTCATCGTCGGCACGCTTGAGCCGGCGTCCGTATGCACCCGAAGGGCGGCGTTGTGCGCGCGAATGAGATGTTCAGGAAGGCTGTGTTGGTCGGGGTGACGCTGACCACGCTCGTTGGCGGGCTGGTGACTGGGGCCACGCAAGCAGTGGCCGATCCCGTCGGTGGTCCGAACATGTCGATACCGGGGGTTGATTCGGGGTCGCCGGTACATGGGACCGCGACCGGGGTCGCCGCTCAGCGGCCGGGGATGACGATGATGCCGACGGTGCCGTGCCCGGCTGGAGATACCGATTGTGTGTCGAGCAAGATTCTGCAGATCGACGCCGCGAAGATGCCATACATCGCCCGGAACATCCAGATAGCGTTCGACCTGGGTAAGCCGGAGGTGCTGCGCCGGCAGGCGGACGTCAACGTGAGGAACGCGAACCGCGCGGCGGCCTGCCGGGGCTTCGTGAGCATGTTTGGCGGCACGTGCGACGAGTACCCTTTCGCGTCCAGCAGGGAGGGTGGTCTGGGCGCAGTCATCGCGGAGGTGCCGGCTCGGGAGCAGAACTGCCAAGGCGGCACGATCAGCGGCTTCTATGCCCGGTCCCAGATTCGCGATAACGACCCGTACCTTGTGGACATCAAGAACCCCGACTTGATCCCGGCGGCGCCGTACATGGGCCAGGATATCGCGAAGGACAAGGGCGCGTGCGAATGAGACAGCCGAGCCAGGTCACCGACCTGGAGATCGACATCGACTACGGGCAGGTGTACCTGTACGGAGAGTCCCCGTGGAGACCTGGCGAGGAGGATGATCCGGGGAACACGGCTGTGCTGCGTGCGCTGGACGACGCCAACGCCGGAAACCGCCGGGTCGGTACGGCCGATGGCGTGGTCGACGTCATCAGCGCGGTTCAGTGGCACTGGAACGCTCCGATGCGAGTCGAGGTATGGGAGGAGGAGCCGCCGCTCGACCTCAGCGACTTCGACGACGTGGTGGACGTAGACATCGATCTGGCATCCGGCGTCCTGCATTTCCAGGCGTCGGGAGGCTCGGAGGAGATTGCCCGGTGTGAGGTACCCGCAGGCCGGTACCGGGCGCGTATCGGCGGCAGAGGCTACGACGAGGCCACCGCCGGCGGCGCTGTCGAGGGCGGTCCTGATTCCTACCGGGTCCAGTTGTGGGCTCGGCGGGCCGAGGCCGAGCCGGCGGTGCGCAAGAAGTGGTCCGGGCGGCCGGGTTAGTGCCGGTTAGGCCCCACGCGGGCGAGCAGCACCTGGCTGATAGCCATTCCAGGGCGTTGCCGAGGTCCGAAGACGGTGAAATACCGCAGCCAGCCACGCTCAGCGCGGTGTCCGGCCGTCCGTCTAGGCTGTGGCCCGCGGTCACCCCCTGATCATTCTGGCTCCACGCAAGCCCGGCATGATCACGCGGTGGCCACTCCGCGTCATGTCGCCACACCGAAGATCACGAAGTGCGGCTGCCGTATTGTGCAGCCTCGCTGCTGAGGCTCGTCGGCGTGAACCTGGGATATGAGGTCCGGTGATCACACCACCGGAGGCCACCAGCCGACCCCGGTCACCGCGCCACCACACCCATCCGACCGAGCGGCTGAACGTTGCGTCTGACGTGGCCACGAGATCATGCCCGTGCTGTGCCCGGTAGCGAGTTGCCCGCCCCCTCGCCAGGCAATGACGACTCGAGACACTCGCGGTACTCCTGTGCCCAGCTGTGCCGACGCTCGCCCGCCGGGATGGCACCTAGCACCTTCTGGCCAAGATCGGCGAACACACGGCAGCGATGCATCGCCGGCAAGTCGGTAATGACTGTCTGGGCGTGGCCCGTGCCCTGCGCGAAGTCGCCGCTCCGGACGAGGCACAACGCCCGCTGTAGCTCGATCTTGGCCGGGTCGCGCAGGTTCGCATCGGTGTATAGCGTTAACGCCGCTTGCTGCGCCTGCTCCGCCTCGGCGAACCTCCCCGCGTGCGAGTAAACGAAGCTCTCGGTGTAACGCAGATTCTCCTCGGCAAAATCGAACATAGAATCGCGGTGGGCGGCAGACATCGGGAGCTCGCGCACCTGGCGCAAGACCCGCTCAGCCTCGCCGTGTCGCCCCGCGAGCGCTAACGTCTGCGCCTTCCCCGACCAGAACTCCGACAATACCGCGGGTGGTGCCGCCTTGATGAGGTCGACGCGGGCCTCCGCCTCGGCGACGAGCCTCAGGGTGGATTCGACCGGACGGCGCTCATAACCAGCGTGGACCACTTCTATGCCCCGAACCCAGAATATCGTGCAAGGATCGGCGGACTGATCAGCGGCGCGGCGAGCAGTTCGCCACCAGCGCCGCGCCGCAACGAGATCACCCACATCGGCCACCGTATGTGCCGTGACAGCGGCCAGCAGCGCGCCGACCCGCACCAGCTCCCGCTGGGCCCGCTCGTCCGGATGACGCTGCATCGCCAGCTCCAGACCGCGGAGATCGACGATCAGGGTCTGCAACAACGTAGCCGGCGCGATGGTCAGATAGGTCTGTCCATAGTCGAGGGCGATCGCCTGCCACTCGTCCACACTCGCGGCGCCCCGCTCGTCCGCGACCGAGCGGTCGAGCTCGTGCCGAACGGTCTCCAGGATCGCAGCGGTACCGCCCACACCGAGCCCCAGCCTGGCGAGTAACGCAGCCTGCACCAATGCGCGTCGTTTCAGCATCTCTTCATCATCCTCACCCGCCAGTCGCAGCAGCGGGTCAAGATTACCACCACCGAGGAGGCTACCGAAGGAACCAGGTGCTGACGTCGTTGGTCCGGCGTCCGAGCTTGGCGCGGGCACGTCGTCGTCATCGGTATCGTCCAGGTTCCGGAAACTTTTGTTGCCCTGGCCGGAGAGATCGAACCACAGCCACTCCTGGGGAATGTGCAGCGCCCGCGCCCAGTGCCGTAACGTATCCAGATTGAGGATCCGTGGACCCGTCTCGATCTTGCTGATCTGGGTCTGGCTCAGACTGATCCATTGACCGAGCAACCCCTGCGTAATGCCCTTGGGTCCGTGCACCGCGTGGTGATGTGGACTCATCCGATAGGCGCGAATCACCCGCCCGATATGCTGGACGGCAAAAGCCTTGCGGAGCGGCTCGCTCTGCCAGAACTCAGCCGGCACCTCGGGCGGGGTGACGAACTTATCCCGAGAATCCCGCTGACAGCGGGAGCATTGCTGCTCGGTGTTGTCCGTCGCCAAGCACGTACCGCAGCCGCAGTACCGCTGCCGCCCCGGCCGTGACCGCCGTGACCCCACAGCTCCCACGGTGTTCCTCCTTCATCCGTATTCCACCCGATGCAGGGTAACAGTCGGGTCGCAGCAGGTCAGCAGGACATCTATCGTCATCTCACAGCTCGTGTCGCGCCGCAACTCGCTGATTCGGGTCTGACGTGGTTACGAAATCATGCCCGTGCTGTGCCCGGTAGCGAGTTGCCTGCCCCCTCGCCAGGCAATGACACCTCAAGGCACTCGCGATACTCCTGGGCCCAGCGGTGGTGACGCTCGCTCGCCGGGATGGCCCCAGCACCTTCTGGCCAAGATCGGTGAGCACGCGGCAGCGATGCATCACCGGCAAATCCGTAATGACTGCCTGCGCGTGGCCCGCACCCTGCGCGAAGTTGGCGGTTTCAAGTGGTGAACGCGACACCCAGAACCCCGGCTTGACCTGGGTCCCTCGCGGGCGCCCATCGGGCCTGCTCAGGGG
>JBOHEO010000140.1:0-15515 GCA_050701055.1 Pseudonocardia sp.
GGGTGTGCCCGTGCGCGGCGGGGGTTGCTCGACTCCGCCCGGGTGCGCACCTCGCGTGCGCACGGCACCCGGTGCGGGGCCGTGCGCGTGCTGTGATGCCCGCTGCCGTGGTCACCGTGCTCGCTGAGCGACCCCACCCACGCCCAGTCACCGCGCTCGACCAGCAGCAACGCGGCCGCACTGAGCACACTGCCCGCGGTGTCGGCCGCGAGAGCACGCTCCGTTGAGCTGCTCCGGGCGGCGTAGCTCCACTGAGTCAGTGCCTGCGTGCCCTCAGGCGCGGGTGCGGGTGGCGTGGCCGCGCGCGCGGTGGGTTCCGGTTCGGGGCTGTCGTCTCGTGTCATGATCATCGGGGTTCGGTCGGTCGGGTTCGTGGGTCACGGGGTGTCAGACAGCGGCACGTGTCATCGGCCCGACCCGGGCCGCCGGTGCTGGCCGCGTCTGACGCCTCGCCTACCGCGGCCGGTGGTGAGGGCTGGGTCAGTCCCCACCGATGCTCCGCCTGCGAGGCCAGGAACTGCTCCCGCTGGCGCAGCCAGAACCCCGTCTCCCGATCCACCTCGCAACGCGCCCGACCCACCCGCCAGGGCACCAACTGCGCACCGCGGCGACGACAGGCGTGGCAGCGGCCCCGCTCATCCAGCCGATGGGCACCCACCACGGCGTACAGCGCGGCGCTGACCCGCCACAACGGCGAGCCGATGCCCCCCGGCGCGCCACACCCGGCCCGTACCCCATCGGCCACGACGCCGCGCAACAGCTGGCACGTCTGTTCGTGGCCGATCTCATATCCAGAACGCCGGTGACCGATCACGACCTCACCCCACCCGCACGCGAGGTGAACACCGTCCAGGCACACCTCGACGGTTGCGGGTTGAGGGTGGGCGCAGAGCAACGGCGGCGGGACCGCGAGGCCGTCGGGGGTCGCGCACACGGCGGTCGGGAGGCGGGGAGTCGACCATGCCGACGGTAGGGTGATCCAGACAGGGCACGGGCGGTGCGCTCTGGGTGGTCACGACGGTCCCACTCCCACCCCTGTGTATGAACAGTGCGAATCATGCACCGTTTACACTGTGCACAGTTCATTCTGTCTACTGCCTGGCGAGGGTCCAGGGGTGCGCGGCGATCGCACGCCCAGGGTCGGTGGCACACCCTCGGCCCGCCAGCCGACAGACCGGACACCACGCACGCGCGGGACGGCCCGACGGTTGCGAGGTCTCAGCCACGACCTGGTTGTCTCGCCGCGAGCCTCGTTCGCCGACCGCGACCGACACCCGCCCCCGGCTGCTGACTACGCTACGAGACGATGACCAGCCCCTACGTCCGGCGCCAACGGTTGGCCGCGGAACTCCGCCGCCTGCGCGAAGCCCGGGACATGACCACCGCCGACGTCGCCGCGGCGATCGGGAAGTCCCGCATGGTCATCGGACGGCTGGAGAACGCCCAAGCTCGTCCCAACACCGCCGACGTCATGAAGATCCTCAACACCCTCAGAGTCGAGGGCGAGGAATGGAAGCACCTGGTCATCATCAGCGCCGAGGCGGCCGAACGTGGCTGGTGGCACTCCGACGCTGACGCGATGGGCGCGCGGCAGAGCCTCTACGCCGACCTCGAGTACGGCGCGGTGACCATCCAGGAACTCGCCCACACCTTCGTCCCCGGCCTGCTGCAGACCCGCGAGTACGCCCAGGCCCGACACACCGCCAACAGCGCACTCGGGCCGGTCAGCTACGTCTCCGACCGCGCCGTCGACGCCCGGCAGAACCGCCAGCGCATGCTCGACCGCCCCAACGGGCCCACCTACGAGGTCGTGCTCGACGAGCTCGCCGTGCGCCGCTGGACGGTGCCTCCCGCCGTCCTGCGCACCCAGCTCGAACACCTCGTCTCCGTCGTGGCACAGACCCCGAAGATCAGCGTGCGCGTGCTGCCCATCGCCGCCAGGATCGCCGACTACGCCGCCGCGGGGACGTCGTTCTCCCGATACACCTTCTCGGACGGAGATCCGGTCGTGGTCGCCGTCGACACCGCAGCGTCCGATCTGATCCTCACCGACCTGGCCGAACCCGATCAGGTCGCCCGCTACACCCAGCTCTACGATCGCCTCGCCGCCGCGGCACTGGCACCCGAGGACAGCATCACGCTGCTCACCGAGGCCGCCGCCGCGCTGCCCACCCACGACCAAGGATCATGATGTCCGACTCCAACCGCGAGACCCACCCCACCCACACGAGCGAGCCCCACTGGGGGACCTGGCGGACCGCGTCCTACAGCGATGGGGGCAGCAACTGCGTCGAGGTCGCGATCGCCACCGACGGCCGCGTCGGCGTGCGCGACTCCAAGGACCGCACCAGAGCACCCCACATCTTCACCCCAACCGAGTGGGCCGCCTTCCTCGCCGGCGCCCTCGCTGGCGAGTTCACCCCCGAGCGACTCGCCACACACCCATGACCGACCCGCCCCACCACCTCCCGTGACCCCATGACCCCCACAGGCCAAGCCCCGTAGTGCGCCCCGGGGCTCTCACCCCCCGGTCCAGTCGTGAGCTGGCTTGTATCCCCGCCGAAGCTGGCGAGGCTGGCGCCAAGGTGTGTGGCGAGGACGCGCGTGCCACCCCTGTGCCGCCGCGCGTGCCGGCCTTGCGAAAACGTCGCGTGTGCCGAGTGATCCGGGCTGCGCCGCCTCGAAAGCCGCGAGCGCGCGAATCCGGGGTTCTAGCGCAAACGCTGCGTTACGGCGTGGCATTGATTCGGGCGACGCGATGTCGCGTTAGGTGTTCGTACCACCTTCCCAACGCGAGGCCGACGTCATCGGTGGCGCCTGCGATCGCCCGGCGTGCACCGTCGCAGTCGCCGTCCTGCCACGATCTATAGCTGGCCAGGATCGTCGCGAATGAGGCCCATTCCGGGCCCGCCGTGGCCGACACGTCGCCTGCGATGACGCCCTCTAGAACCGAAGGCAGCGAATCCCACGGCACGGCCAACTTCGGCATCTGCGTCGAAGTCGCTGAGGTCGCCGCGACCTGGTCGGCGGCCGCGATGTGCTCGTCGTACAGGTGCAGGGAGTCGACGTGATGGTGATACTCGCCGACTGAGACCCCCAGCCACCCAGCCATCAACTCCTGAATCAGCGTCGTGGTGAAGATGTCGTATGGAAAGCCCAGCCACAGATCCTGACTGCGCATGGTGGTGTGCATGTGTAGCCTCCCCTCACGCAGGAAGAACCGATAGTTGAGGGTGCACGGCACATCCCGATGCCCGAGTGTGTCCCGCGTGGCGTCGTAGATCTGCACGACACCTTGCCTCGACTCCGGATCCCGCCCGAGCAGTAGCCGGACGTGATCGAGCTGGTCGACGTTGTCCCCCCAGCGTCGGATGCGAGGGCCGTACGCGCCTTGCAGGCGGCCGTCGTCTGCGTACTTGGCGAGGGACTTGTTGTATTGGAAGATCCACGGATCGTCCGACCCGGACAGGATCCAGAGTGCCTCGGCCACAGCGAAGGCCGGGTTGATGATCCGGAACGGGGGCACGTCGACGTACCGGCGACGTGGCTGCATCAAGCACAGGTGCACGCCAAGCACCTCAGTCGTGCCCAGTCCCCTCGGCAGGCTGCGGCGACCGCGGTCGAGCACCGCACGGCACGTCAACGAGTACAGCTCGTTTGCCGAATCGGCCCGTAGGACGATCATTAGGCGTCGCCCCGTGCTGCGCTGTCATGGGTAATCGCGAGCGTGCGAAGCATGTGGTTCATCGCCCGCGAGCCCCGGTCGCAGCTCCGGCAAGGTTCGTTGGTGCCGTTCTGGCAACGCTGCCGCAGAGCGGCCGCATGCGGACCCTGCCAGGTTGCCTCGGCCCGCCCCGCAACGAACGTCCCAACAGTCATGTCTCGGTGCGACAGCATGTTGCACCCGAACAACTCGCCGGTGTCCCCGCTCGCGTACGCGGTGAACTGCGGAACGTCGCATGGCTGTGGCCCACCGCCCGCGAACATGGATTCATCCGCGACAAACTTTATGCCGTGTTTGGCGATCGACTCCCGTATGGCGGGCAGTGCCCTACCGAGCCCCGCCTGCTGGCAGGCTGTCGGTACCAGGTCTGGGCTATCCCGAACCGGGATCAGATGCCACCAGCTCGGCCGGGACGGACACACCAGCATGAGTTCCGCAAGATCCGACAAATCGTCAATTCCAGCCCGCTGCACCACGGTGTTCACGCCGTAAGCGAGCCCCGTTTTGGATAGCACGTCAATGCCTCGCATGCAGTGTTCGAACAGCCCGGGCGTTACCCGGATCTGATCGTGCGCCGGGCCGAGTGCGTCGAGGCTGAGGACGATCTCTACGCATCCGGCGTTTGCGAGCTGGGTGGCCTTCGATCGCAGTAGGCGCCCGTTAGTGATCACAGATACCCGCGCGCCCGTTTGCGCGGTCCGCTTCACCAACTCGGGCAGGCCTGGCAACAGCAGAGGCTCACCACCCGTGAAACGCACCGAGGCTGGTCGCAGGAGCAAGAGCCGATCCAACATGTCCAGGTAGTACGGGGTATCGCGTCTTGTACGAGGGAGCTCCCAGCAGGTGCACATGTTGCACCTCGCATTGCAGTCGTCGAACAGTTTGAAGTAGAGCACGTCAAGCTGGGGTGTCATGAACGTCGTCGTAACGGACATCGTAAGTCTCCGTTTCATGCCAGGCGCCGGCCGTGGTAGATCAGGCGGTGAGGTGCCGAACCATGACCGTAACCGCGGTCGACGCCGAGAGGGTGAAACCGGCCCGCTCCATTTCGGCAGCCAAGTCGAGTGAACTCAGATGGGTCCAGCGCTCGCGTACCGTGACGAGGACGCGGCTGCCCATCTGGAACGATTTATCAATCACAAGGTAGCCAGTTTCGACGCGTCGTCGTTCCCACTCCTCGACAGTGGTGCCGACCATTTCACAGTGCGCTGCGAGGGTAAGCTGCCAGTCGGCGGGTGCGCGCGAGTCGAAGCTGCCGCTCACGTCGATATGCAGCATGCCGTTCGGCACAAGGACCCGTGCTGCCTCCGACAGCGCTAAGCGACGGTCTGCCCGAGTCGGGAGAAGTTGGAATGTCGAGTACGGCACCACCGCAGCGTCGAACCCGCCGGATAGCGGCAAGAATCGCAGGTCCCCGCACACTGCCGTCAACACCCGCGAACGACTGAGCTGCCGCAGCCGCACGATGTTGGTGTCCACGGCCGTGACATGCCGGTGACCCGACCGGGCCAGCGGGATCGCCACCCGGCCCGTACCGGCACCAAGAACGAGCAGACGTACGGCTCTCGTCGTCGTTGCCAGCCAGTAGGGGACGTCGGCGCGCTGCTGCCGCAACCGATGTTCGTTGTGCCAGTCGTAAAGCACGGCCTCCCACATGTCCTGGTCCGGCCCGTACGTGGCCGTCACTCTGGCCCCGCGCACAGCCCAGCGAGATCCTCAGCGCCGATGTTGACAGCCAAGACTTCGGGTGGCGGCCCAAGCCTCATACATGTCAGCCGCGCGTGGCCAAGGGTGAGGCGCCGCGCGGCCCAGGGATCCGGCAGGCCCAGGCACTCTGCCAGCAGCCAGCCGTGCGGGCCCCCGTGGGACACGACCAGGAGCCGGTCCTCCGCCCGCTCAGTCCAATCGTGCATCGCTGACATCACACGATTGGACGCTGCGTGGATAGTCTCAGCGCCTTCAGGGCACAGTCGGTCCGAGTCGGTGAGCAATGCACGCGTCGCGTCCTCGCCCCACTCCACCGCGATATCTGCGTATGACCGATCATAGAGCGAGGGGAAGATTCGCTCGGCGAGACGCGGGTCGACCTCGATGCCAAGGCCAAGTACTTCGTCCAGGAGGTGAGCGGTCGCCATCGCACGCGGCAGCGGCGAACTGACCAAGGCAGTCGGCGCGAGCCGCGCCAATCCTTCGCGCGCGGCGAGCACCTGGCCGCGACCCTCGTCTGACAGCCCGATCACGGAATGGTTCGGATAGCGGTCGGG
The DNA here is from genome assembly GCA_050701055.1 of Pseudonocardia sp. Classification (GTDB taxonomy): domain Bacteria; phylum Actinomycetota; class Actinomycetes; order Mycobacteriales; family Pseudonocardiaceae; genus Pseudonocardia. The sequence goes on from JBOHEO010000140.1 coordinate 5,989, forward strand.
CGTCACAGCCGCAGCGCCGTGCCGCAGGAAAAGCACGAGCCCTTTCGGCCGGTGCGTTGGTGGAGCCTCAGCGTGCAGTAGCTGTAGGACGTTGTCTGCGGTCTCCTCGGCCACTATGCCGTCGGTGGCGAGCAACTCGCCGATGTTCTCGTCGTACTCCTCAGACAGATCGATGATGCGCTTATCGGGTAGACGCACGAAGGCGTCCCGCGCAGCGTTGCGGCGCAGCAGGTCTTCGAGCCCGGCAGTGACGGTGAAGACCCTGCAACGCAGCCCGCTCGCCCGCAATCGGCCGACCATCGCCTCGACCACCGCGCGGTCGTCGAATACGCCGTCAATGATCGCATTGGCGCCTGTGACTGCGTAGGCACGTGCCAGATCGGCGCATGCGAGCTGTGCCCGGACGATGCTCTCGGTGGTCAGGTCGCGGGGCAAGGCGAGGTAGCGCACGGTGTCCTCATTGACCCGAACCGCTGGGGCGAGGCGATCGCGGAGCAGGTTCGCCACCGTGGACTTGCCCACGCCAGGCAGCCCACGGAGCAAAACGACAAGTCCGGCATCAGCACCCATCCGGGTTAGCCTCGTTGACCGTGGCCGGACAAGGCTGTCGAGATCACGTCGACCATGCGGTCCGTATTCTCGGCGTTGACGCGGGGGACGGGCACGCTCAACAGGCAGGGCGCGAGTCCTTCGGTCCGTGTAGCCGGTGCGACGCGCAGAGTCTCAGGTGTAAGGCTGAGAACGGGCTATGTAGGCCGCCCACGCTGACCAGCACGTCGCCGGACGCCCGGTCGGCTGTGGAGCCTGGCGGGTCCGCACCGTTGGGCGGCACGACACTGTCGACCCACACCAGTCGCTTGGTCCTGCGTAGCACGTCCCATGCAGGCTGCGGAACGCAGCGCTGGGCGCAGTAGGTGTCTGCGCTGACCGCAACCAGGTCGTTGTCAGTCCATAGAAACGGCAGGCTGTCTAGGAAGACCACCGGACAACCAGCGGCGACAAGACGCTCGGCCAACACCGGTTCTCCCACGATTAGCGCTGCGTCCGTTCCGAGTTCGTCGATAAGTCGGGCCGCCTCGTCTGTCGTGCTCGGCGCCTCACGGATCGTCGTGTCCTGCCTGACGAGGAGGTCGCGTCCCAGCGCTGAGCCGACAACGACATGATCGAGTTCAGGAAGGCGGTCCAAGACTAGGCGGAGCTTGCCGGCACTGCCCCAGCCGAAATCGCCAGCCCCGACCAACAGCCGAGTACGTCGCCCTGACTTGGCCACGACGTGGCTGTCGCCGAGGCTGCTCATAGGGCGGTACCGTCGCTCATGTCCGAGACGTACTCTTGGGTCGCGCCCCGAACGTTCGCAGCGTCCATTCGCAGCGTCGCGGGGGCGATGTCCGTTCCGACCCTACGCCCGACGCTGGCGCAGGTCACCGCGTCACGCCCAGGGTGTGGCGTACCCGAATCGTTTCCACCCCAACTGGGCGGCCAGGCCGGCGCCGGTGATCGCGGCGGGCAGCAGCACATCGGTGCCGTTGCCTCGGGTGTGCGCCAGGCCCGCGTCGAACATCGGCGGGCCCGTCGAAGTCGCGATCGCCACCGACGGCCGCGTCGGCGTACGCGACTCCAAGGACCGCACCAGGCAACCCCACATCTTCACCCCAACCGAGTGGGCCGCCTTCCTCGCCGGCGCCCTCGCTGGCGAGTTCACCCCCGAGACTCGCCACACCCACAACCGACCCGGCCAACCACCTCCCGTGACCCCCACAGGGCAAGCCCCGTAGTTGCCCGGGGCCCTCATCGCCCGTCCAGTCGTGAGCTGGCTTGTATCCCCGCCGGTCAGGGCCGCAATGTGACCGTGCAGGGGGGTTCGCTGCCGGGGCGGTCCACGTGGACCTGTTGCGGCCCGCCGGGCTCGACCGTCAGGCTCAGGTGTTCCCATGACGGGCGCGCCAGTTCCTCCCACAGGGACGCCGCGTGTTCCACTCGTGCCCAGAGGGGTTGTCCTGCCTGGATGAGCTGGTGGCGGTCGTGGCCCTTGGGGGTGTGGGCGACCTGGCCCCAGGAGCCGTCAGGGGCGACCAGCAGTGTGGACAGTGAGCCGTCGTCATCCCCGCGCAGACGCAGGGATGTCCCGGTGGGTAGGTGCAGTTGGGCGAGGAACGCCAGCACCGGTTCGTCCAGCACGCTCGGTGGGATCGTGGTCACCCGGCGCACTTCGGCGTCGCCTTGGGGTTTGGTGGCGGGGGCGATGCCCTGTTGGTGGCGCATGGGCATGAACCCGGCCCACCAGGGCAGGAACCGCCCAGACAGCGCCCCCCGATCGTCGCGGGTGAGGGTGACGAGGTTCCCGGCCGACAGGCCGCCCTTGACGTCGGTGAGCAGCATCCCACCGGGGGTGAGCTGGCTGCTCCAGGCATCGGGGATCGCGGGGACGGCGCAGGTGGACACGATCCGGTCGTACGGGGCGTGCCCGGCCAGGCCGGTGTTGCCGTCGGCCGCCGCGAGCGTTGGGTGCCAGCCCAGCTGGGCCAGCCGCCGTGTCGCGGTGTCCACCAGCTCAGGGCGCAGCTCGACGGAGAACACGTTGTCCTGGCCGAGAGCGGCGCACAGCACGGCGGCGTGGTAGCCGGTGCCGGTGCCGATCTCCAACACCCGCATGCCCGGCTGGATGTCCAGCTCCTGCAGCACGTGGGCCATCAGCGCCGGAGTGGTCGAGGAGGACACCGGAACCTGCTGTGTCCCGTGCGGGCCGGCGCTGCGGGCCAGGGCGGTGATCAGGGTGACGTCGGCATAGATCGTGTCGAGCGAGCCGTCCTCGGCGTTGGTGTGCTCGCGCCAGCCACCGTCCTCGGGCGTGTAGTAGACCGGGGTGAAATGGTGGCGAGGCACGGCGCGCAACGCCTGCCGCCACAATGGTGTGCGCAGCTGCCCGGCCATGGTGATCGCCTCGACCATCGCGGCGGCCTTCGGTTCCCAGTCGGTCACGCGCGGTCCGCCTTGATGAGCAGGTCCGCGATGACGGCGGAGATCGGCAGGCCGGTCTCGCGTTCCAGCCAGCCGTGCTGGCCCCGGGCATTGGCCTCAAGATGCCAGAAGGTACGCGGCCCGTCCGGGCCAGGCCCGACGGCGAAGTCGAAACAGGCGTAGGCCAGCCCGAAGGCGTTCATGTAGGAGCGCATCCCGTCCAGCACCCGCTGGGGTGGGTCGATCACCTCGTAGGTGAGGTCGTCATACGAGGCGCGGAAGTCTACCTTGGCCGCCGCGCTGTGGGCGTGGATGGCCACGCTGAGCACGCGGGAGCCCACTACGACGCTGCGTACATCAAACTCCTTCACGACATAGTGCTGAAAAAGATGAGCGGTGGCCTCGACGCCGCTCAGATCAGCCAAGTCGCGTTTGTCGAGCAGTCGGGTGTGGGCGACAGTGCGGCGGCCCTGCTCCCAGACGACGTTAGCGCCCAGTACTTTCGACACGATCTGGTCGTGAGTTGCGGCGAACTCCCGCACCGCACTCGGCTCGCTGGTGATCAGCGTGTCCGGTGCCCGCAGTCCGCAGCGTTTGGCCATGGTCAACTGGTGGGGCTTGGTGGCCTCGACCTCCCGACCGGGGTGGTTGACCCACAGCGCGTCCGGGAGCGACAACAGCAGCCCGCTGAGTGCCAGGCGTGCCTCGGACTCAGCGTGGCGCCGCTCCGCCTCGGACATCTGCGGGTCCATCCGGAACCCGGTCGGCGAGCGGTACCACACCGACCGGATGTCCCGCAGCGCGATCTGCCGCGCCGGGCCGCGCAGCACACCGCTCCAACCATCGCCGTCCAACTGGGCGGTGACCGACAGCCGCTGCGGGAACCACGCGGTGTCAGCGCGGAAGAAAGCCGCGCCGCGCTCGCGCAGGATGTCCACCACGCGGTCCACCGTGGTGTCGTAGTCCTCAGCCAGGACCAGTATCGCCACGATCAGGCGTGGGCGTAGTCCATCGTCCACTCCTCGGCCGGCTTCTTGTGGCCGTCCAAATCGCCCGAGGTGGTGCGGTCCCAGGCTTGGGGGCTGTGGATGACCGGCTGGCCAGTCCCCGGCAGCACAGCCATCTGCAGCTCGTCATCGAACTCGGCGTCCGGCGGAGACATCTCCTCGGCCAAGGCGCCCGGCTTGAGGAACCGCATCCCGAACGGCCGGGCCCGCGATGGCTCACCGCACGCATCAGGGATGTCCGAGCAGGGAAGGGCGAGCGGAATATGTCCGGCGACATCAACCAACATTGTCAATCCCCCATGCACCACACCCGCGTGCGGCGCTCTGTCTTGTGCCTGATAGCCACTCTAGCTCTCACGGCCGCGCGCTGGCTAGCAACTCCATTCGATTGGACGAGGCCCTCCTCGGGTTCACGGTGGCAAGCACAGCGACGACGAGAGTGACCAACCCTGAGCCGTTGCTGCGGCGGACGGTCGAGCGACTGAGCGGCACTGGCACCCGAGGACAGCATCACACTGCTCACCGAGGCCGCCGCCGCGCTGCCCACCCACGACCAAGGATCCTGATGTCCGACTCCAACCCCAAGACCCACCCCGCCCACGCCAGCGAACCCCACTGAATCGCCCCGGGTTTGCTGGAGGCTCGGTTCTCCCGGGCTCAGGCTCGGTCGGTCGATGGTGGCATGTGTTGGTTGGTGGGGTCGATGTTCGTGACTGGCTCGTCGTAGTGTGGGTATAACCCACCGATGTCGGTCTTGAGGTAGGGGTTGTTGGCAGTCCGGGTACCATTTCTCGCCGAGGTAGCGCTGCTCGCACTCGGTGCAGGCGTATACGGTGATCGGTCGTCGCGGTCGGGTCGCGACCACGGTGCTGCTCGTGGTGGGCGGGTCGGTGTGCCGGGCCCGCCAGGCGGTCTGGTGGCAGGTCGGTGAGCAGTAGTGTTGCCGCCGGGAACGGGTGGACCTTGCCCCGCGGACCGGACATGTCACCGGATCGGTTGTTGTCTCGGTGTCGTTACGCGATGGAGTCATCGGGTGTCTTCCTTGGTGGCCTTCACACTGGCCAGTCCGTGGTGGTGAGCGAGTTCAACCTCGGTGGGGTGTGGTAGCCCGGCGCGGAGTGCGGCCGGGTGTTGTTGTACCAGTCCACCCAGGTCAGGGTGGCTAGCTCGAGGTCATCGGCGCCGCGCTAGGGGCCTTCGACGAACACCAGTTCGGTCTGGTAGAGCCCGATCACCGACTCGGCCATGGCGTTGTCGTCGCTTTGACCGGCTCATCAAGGCCGGCGCGCTGGCCTCGGTGAGCCGGTGGGTGTAGCGGGTCGCGGTGTATGGCGACCCGGCGTCGCGGTGATGCACCACACCGGCGACGTGGTGCCTGGCGCGGGCGTGGTGCCACTTCGCCATGTCCAGCGCATCGGGGGGAGCTTGGTGGTCGTGGTGCGGGCGGGCGGCCACTTGACGATCATGTGGGAGAACACGTCGAGGGCGAACGCGACGGAGACGAACCCGGCGAAGGTGGCCACATAGGTGAAATCCACGACCCATAGCCCGGTTCGGTGCGGCCGCGGTGAACTCCCGTTCGACCAGGTCAGCGGGCCGGGCTGCGGTGGTGTCGGGGCGGGTGGTGCGCACCGTGCACCCGCGGGAACACCCACGCAGCCCGTCGGCGGCCATCAGCCGCTCCACCGTGCACCAGGCCACCGCCGAGCCGTCGATCTGCACGTGCTCGCGGCGCAGCTGGTAAGAGACCGTCCGGGCGCCGTAACGGCCACCCGACGCGGCGTGCACCCGCCTGACCTCGATGCGCACCCGCTCATCACCGCTCGCGCGCGCCGACGGGGGCCGGTCGCGGGCGGCGTCGTAGGTGCTCGTGGCGCCGTGCTCGGTGAGCACCCGGCAGATCGGCTCGACCCCGAACTCCTCGTGGTGATCATCGATGAACGCGGTCACCACCGCAGTCGCGGGTCCAGCACCCGCGCGACGAAACTCGACGCCACCACGAGGATCTCGTTGGCCCGGCGAAGCTCCCGAACCTCGGCCCGCAACTCCGTGACCTCCACGGCGTCACCGGTCATGATCCCCGGCGCCGCACCGGTGTCGATACGCGACTGCTTGACCCAGCCACGCAACATGTCAGGCACAACCCCGACCCACGGACCGATCCGATTCACCACGGCATTAAGCAACAACGACGGATCCTCCGCCATCGCCTCCGCGACCGTCCACTGCACACGCTCACACAACTCACTGGGATACTTCCGAGGAGCTGGCACTGATCCACCTTCTCGCGGGCTCAGAACCTCCACGAAACCCGGGGCGATTCACACCCGCTAAACTACCCACCACGGGCAAGACCCGGAGGAATTACCTGATCCCAACCCCGGAGGAATTACCTGATCGTTCACAGGTGCAGGGTTGACCGGAGGACCGGCTGTGCAACCGGGCCGGGGCCGGTGAGAGAGAGTGCGGCTCCCCGGCCCGACCGGACGGCACACCACGTGAGCGTTCGCAGCTCGAACTGCATGGGTTCCGCACCCAACTGACGATCTGGCTCTGGCCTGGCCCTGGCTGGAGGGTCCGGTCTCGGCCATAGCACAACACGAGAGATCAAAAAGTCCGAAACGGACATTATTTGCCGAGAGTCCTGAGCAGCGCCGTGGCGGGGGTCAGCGCCACCTGCACGGCGAGTCCTGAATGGTCGGTGAGCCGGGAACCGTCCGGCGCCAGGTCCCTGGTCTCGTGGACGTACTCGTACGAGGTGAGCTGCTCGGCCAGGACTCGTCCTGGACGGGTTCTGCGGAAACTGCTGCTATGTACACATGTCCACCACCTTTCGCATTGCCCTGATCCCCGGCGACGGCATCGGGCGGGAGGTCACCCCGGCTGCCTGTGCGGTGCTCGACTTGGTCGGCAAACGTTTCGGGATCGAGTTCCGCTACGACCGGTTCGACTGGTCGTGTGACCGCTACCTGTGTGAGGGCGCGATGATGCCCGCGGACGGACTCGACCGGATCCGCCGCCACGACGCGATCTTTCTCGGTGCCGTCGGGCAGCCGGGCGTCCCCGACCACGTGTCGCTGTGGGGATTGCTGATCCCGATCCGCCGCGGCTTCCGCCAGTACGTCAACCTCCGGCCGATCAGGGTGTTCCACGGTGTGGACAGCCCGCTGCGCGCGGCCGCTGCGGGTGCGGTGGACCTCGTCGTGGTCAGGGAGAACGTCGAAGGCGAGTACAGCGAGATCGGCGGGCGGTTCAACCGGGGGTTCCCGGACGAGATGGCCGTGCAGGAGGCGGTGTTCACCCGCGCCGGCGTCACCCGCGTGCTCGACTACGCGTTCACGGTGGCGACCGGACGTGGCGGGCACCTGACGTCGGCGACGAAGTCCAACGGGATCGTGCACACCATGCCGTTCTGGGACGAGCTGGTCGCCGAACGCGCTGGTGACTATCCCGGCGTGCGCTGGGACCAGGAGCACATCGACGCGCTGTGCGCCAAGCTCGTCCTCGACCCAGACCGGTTCGACGTCATCGTCGGCTCCAATCTGTTCGGCGACATCCTCAGCGACCTCGCTGCGGCGGTCGCGGGCAGCATCGGCATCGCCCCCGCCGCGAACATCAACCCGGAGCGGGAGTTCCCGTCGATGTTCGAGCCGGTGCACGGTTCGGCCCCGGATATCGCCGGCCGGGGGATCGCGAACCCGATCGGGGCGATCTGGACCGCCGCCATGATGCTCGACCACCTTGGCCTGCCTGAGGCGGCGGCGACGGTGACCGGTGCGATCGAGGCGATGCTCGCCAAGACCGACGTGCGCACCCCCGACCTGGGAGGAACCGCGACGACCACGGAGCTCACCGCCAAGCTGCTGGAATTCGTCGCCACCCCGGGCAGGAGCCTGCGGACGTGAGCGTTCCCTTGCCGTCGTCGTTTCGTCGCCAGGCCGTTCAGGCAGACAAGGTGATGATCAACACCGTCGTTGGCGGGGACGGCCCGCCGGTGCTGCTGCTGCACGGCTACCCGCAGACCCACCTGATCTGGCACCACGTGGCACCGGCACTGGCCGAGCACCACACCGTCGTGCTCACCGACCTGCGCGGCTACGGTGACAGTGACAAGCCCGCTGGCAGTCCGGGCCACGAAGAGTACTCGAAACGGACGATGGCCCGCGACCAGCTGCTGGTGATGCGTGAGCTCGGCTTCGACCGGTTCGCGGTGGCCGGGCACGACCGTGGCGCGCGGGTCGGCCATCGCCTGGCGCTGGAGCACCCGGACTCGGTCACGGGCCTGGCCGTGCTGGACATCGTGCCCACCCGTCACACGTTCCAGCACGCCGACGCCGCGTTCGGGCTGGGGTACTACCACTGGTTCTTCCTGGCGACCGGCAACGGTATCCCCGAACGCCTCATCGGTGGTGACCCTGAGTTCTGGATCCGTGCCCATATGGGCGCCCGGCACCATGGTGGCACCGTGTTCGACGCGCAGGCCCAGGCCGAGTACGTGCGGTGCTTCTCCGATCCCGCCGCCATCCACGCCTCGTGTGAGGACTACCGGGCTGCAGCGTCGATCGACCTGGAACACGACGAAGCCGATGCGGCACAGGGAAACCTGGTCAGCTGTCCGGTACTCGCGCTGTGGGGACAACACAGTTTCGTCGGTAGGAGCTACGACGTGCTTGACGTCTGGCGGCGGTATGCGACCGATATCAGGGGCCAGGCCCTGCTCTCGGACCACTACCTCCCCGAGGAGGCTCCCCAGCAGACCGTCGACGCCCTGCTTCCCTTTCTCGCGGAATCCAGCCGATAAGGCCGCTTGAACCACGACATGGCACTGCCAATCTGGCAGTGCCACCAGGGGAACCGCAAAGTCGTTTTTGCTGGTCACGAGGGGTTTGGGGGTGGGCGTCGAGCACGCCCAGAACCCGGTCGATGGTGTCGGGATGGGGCGCGACACCATCGACCGGTGGCGTCGCCTCGGCGCCCCAGCACCCCCAGCAGCTCCTGGCCAGTGTGGGAGATCCAGACGGTGATCTTGACCAGGCTCACGGCAGTGTCACCCAGGCGGTTAATGACGAGCCGGGAGCACATGATTTTCACTGAAAGTAACTTGCATCCCTCAAACAGCGGGTGACAATATTCGCCAAAATGAAAATATTCCTTGTTGTAACTACCCAGAGTGATAATTTGGGGATGTCGAGCGATTGTGCTGTCACCTGATTCCTGACCCTTGATTGCCGGGAGCGGTCGGGCTAGACTCGAAGCCAACTACGGACCTCAAATATAACAGTTTCGATGCTGACCCTGAGGTGGGTGGCGGTCATCCAACGTTCCCCTAAAGATTTGTGAACGATGGTCGTCATTGCGCATCGTCGGTTGCTGATCCGTCGTGACGCGATGAGCTCTTGATCCGGGTTTGACTGGGGACGTTACGGGCCGTTGTTCCTCTGCGGGGGCGGTCAAGGGGAGGATAGGGGGAGGTAGTGGTGTTTGGTCGTGATTGTGCTGCCCTGCTGTTGTCGGCCGCGCAGCGTGAGATATGGTTTGCTGAGCAGCAATTGAACAGGGTGA